>JAGKQJ010000227.1 GCA_017898095.1 Bacillaceae bacterium Marseille-Q3522
AAAGTAAACAAAATATTTAGTAAATCAATAAATTAGTCAATGATATATTTACTTTTTTTGCTTGACTTTGCATATAATAAGATTAGGTGAAGAAGCACCATTATCAGTGGGAGGGAAAGTCCATGTATGCGATGAACTTCAAACAAGTTGGCAAGAACATCTCCAACGCGATAGCGGAACGTGGGATAACGCAACAGCAGCTTGCCAATGAACTAGGCATTTCAAAACAGGTGATGAGTAAAATCATCAACGGGAAAAAAGCCATCAACGTGGCGGAGCTTTCGCAAATTGCGTCCATCCTTGGCAGTACTACGGATTCGCTTCTTTTCGTTGAAAGCGGCACCATCAACCATGAACCCGGACTTGCGTTTATGGGAGCAATCCATGATGACGAGGCCCGCCATAACGTTGAGCTTCTCAGAAATGCGATCGACCAGATCCACCTGCTGGAGGATCTGACAAATGAGTGAGCCAAGGCAAACCATCCGGCTGTCCGATGCTGAAATCGCTGAAATTCAGCGGCAGGCAAGGGCGAAGCTGGGCGAGTGCAAAAAAACGCAGGATATAATCGGAACGCAGATTTTTTCAATTTTAAGTTTATATGCGCGCGTGTTCTATTACCCGTTGGGCAAGGCAGGTCCGTGGGGCATTACCTGCATGGGGGGCATGGACAGCGCCGCGCCAGCAGAGAAGCCGTTTGCTGCCATAAATACCTCTATACCAGTTGACGCGCAGGTTTTCGCCGCAGCACATGAACTATACCATATCTGGTATGACAGGAAGGCTGAGGCTATATTGTCTTCCATTCTCGGCGAATCCGACGAGTGCGGTGCACAGCTGGATATCTCAGAACGGAGAGCAAACCGTTTTGCGGCAGAGTTTCTGGTTGATGAAGACCTGCTTCAGCGCGAAATGCGCCTCTATTCGATAACCCCGCGAAAAATCACTGTGAAGGACATTCTCAGACTTGCTGCACTTTTTACCGTACCTTATAGGACAATGGTGAAGCGATTACATGAGATAGGGGCTATCAGCCAGACTGAGCGCGACGAATACCTTCGCAAAGACGAAAGAAGCATTGAGCAGCTGCGAAAGAGGTATTCTTTTACGATTCCCGATACCGATAACCGAATCGTTTTGGACAATCTTGTGGAGCTTGCTGTTGCCGCATACGAGAAGCAGAGAATTTCCTACGAAAAGCTGGAGTACCTGCTCTCCATAAACAATTTGATACCGGGCGACGTCGGTATTGCAGAGCCAGCGTCTTTTGTTCCTCCAAGCGATGACGAACTGGACGACATCATGGAGGAATGAACATGCTGGAAAAAATGATAGTGGACGCCGATTTGTGCATCAAACTCGGCAGCAGCGAGAAATATCCGTTCCTTCTGGGATGTACTTCCGCTGCTTTCCCAGAAAATCTACATGCATTCCCATGCGTTTGATGAGGTCTTGATACCGGAAAGCACCCGCAGGCAGTTGGCGGATTTGGTTTCCCAGAAAAAAGTCACCATTGTAAACTAAACGAAACGAAACTTGAGCCACAGGAAAGATGCATATACGACATGGCCTACAACCAGCTGGCGGCGGTGATGATAGACCCTCGAAGGCCTAACAAGAATAAAGGCGAGACCTGCTCGCGGGCGTATGCGAAAGTCAAGAGCATCCCGATTTTTGCCACGGACGAGCGCAATTTACAGCCAATTATCGATTCACAACTCAATACGGGATTAAACAATATTCATTGTCTCCGAATCGTTGACATTGTGAACATGGCGAAGAACGAAGATATACACCTTCCGCGTAAAATCGCAAAAGCAATTTGGGTCATCTCAGGAAAAAATAAGTCCGATTTTGACCGCTCGGTGTGGCCAATTTAATTCGGAACAACGCACATTAAATACCGACAAACCATTCTGGAGCAACCGAAAGGCTGCTCCTTTTCATGTCCTTTTTGAGGACATGAGCGCGTATTTCAGAAAATTTTGGGCTAGAGGATCGGCCGAGACTGATAAAGATATTTATACACGAATTTCTTTAGATTGTTATTTGCATTTCACTGCCTACGACCGATAACCACTGCAAGATATTAATTCACACCGCCTTCCGTCCAAATCACCGAGCATTTTCCAGAGCTTATTAGCCGTTCGACTTCAACTCCTCAAAACTTTCTCCATCGGCCTGCCCTTTGCCAACTCGCCAACCAGTTTGTCAGTCAAGCCGGCGGATTTTCTTCATAAGCGGGTCGTTAATTTTCTCAACGCAATAGCCGCAGATTTTGCCTTTGATTTTGGACGCATTTGGATTGATCTGAGGCGCCTCGGCGAAGTATGTTCCCAAGTCAGCATTCTTGTCAATTTGCGCCGCAAGCCCTGCATCGTCATAATGTCAGCCAGCAGATAACGGTATCCACTTCGGCTTTGGTGCGCCCTTTGCGCTCCGCCTTTTGAATGTAGAGTGGATAAACATTGGAAAACGTTATCCTGCAAACACGTTCATTTTTCATCGGAGATGCTCCAATCTCCACCGTACAATGTCGGTGATAAGTTCATAATCAATTGGCTTGCCGAGCGGAAGCTGAATGGCTCCTTTACTGGTCTTATATCCTGCGAGCCGCTCTGTAAACACAGTAGTAGCCTCGCCGCCGAGGTACAACCCAATGTGTTTTTTGAAAGCCGCAAAATGGATGAGGTTCTCACCCTGCCAGAACGTCGGCATCTGCCACGAGATTTTCTCGGTGGCTTCCGGCGCGGCAGCGCGGATGGTTTCGCGGATGCTTTGCAGCAGAGGACGCACATCTTCCGGCTGTGCGGCAATGTATTCGTCAATGCTGTTCGGTTTTACGCAAAAGTGATCTTGCTCATTCACTCTGATTTCGGCAAGGCGAATGACGCCGTTATCACCGAAAGACCCCAGGAGCGGAATCAGGTTGACGACCCGTCCTTCATCCATCACCGGGACAGAAAATTGCATTTTGAAGAGAATCAGACAGATCTAGACCAGTAAATAAATTGCAAACAACACGAGTGTAAGCGTGTTTCGTTTTTCCGATTTCGTATCTGCCATATCACATACGTTCCTTTATGATTACTTTTACAGCATCGCCCGGCTGTTTCCCGATTTTGGCGCGGATGTCTTTGCGAAGCCCAATGATATAGCACACCGAACCATCGGCGTTTTTGACACCCATATTGACCACACTGCCGTCATACGGTTCACCGTCGAATGTGGCGTGGACTTTAACTCTCCCCTTACCGAACTCGGCGCGGATATCATATGGGAAAGCCACATACGCGCGCCCTTATCGGCGAATCGGATGACCATATCATAGCTGTAAGTTTTTTCGTTCATAACATCACGCCTTCCTGATGGGACGCCATATCACGGTTTTCGTTTTTCCAGAGCTGTTTCGTGCGGGTCGGTTATTTTTTGTATTTCCGCATCAGCAAATCCATAGACTGCTTCGTCGGCTCCAGTCCGTATTCATAAATATCTGAATAAATCCTCGGTACCTTTTTCAGTCTATAATTCATATCGTCTACGTTAAAAGAGGACAAATCCATATGCCGGACGCCGAGCCACTCGCAGTACTGCCGATACTGCGGGCCTTTTTTCTTTTTAAAGGCTTTAGCGATATCCTCTAGCCCGCCGGATCCTCCGCAATCCTCGATAATGCCGTAACCGGCGCCTTCCAGAACACGGGGCAGCTCTTTGCCGGTCAAAGTCTTGTCCTCAAAGATTTTCTCAAGAACGATATGAATTTCCCAACCGTCGCCGAAGTCATAAGAAAACATCATGGCTTCCGTTTCTTCGGTAAGGACATTTTTGACTTTTATTTCCGCAGCGTTAAGGGTGCGTCCTTCAAATTCCGAAAAGTCATCCTCACTGGGCAGCTCTATACGCAACCGGGCCAGTTCCGGCCTTCCTGCAAATAGATCGATCACTTTTCCGTTGGCATCATTGCCAATATGCTCGCCGGCGCATTTGCGAAAATTCTCTGCTACGGGTACACCAAAGCAAAACAGATGGCTGGCTCGCATTTCAAACATTGTCATCATGATGTAGCCGAGTTTTGCCATCGTGATGTTGTTCTTCACCTGAAACCGCCGCCACATCTTTGGCTCGTAGTCGGTAAGTTCTGCATAAAATTGATAAATCGGATAAGATGCCATAGTGTCTCCTTCCCTTCATAAAATGCGGATTTATTGCCTTATAAATACTGATTTTCTGTCCACTATTCGACCTGTTCCCACGTTTCCCTCAGAATGTTCCAAAACATCTATCCTGTGCACTCAACACTGCCCAAATTTCACAAACAGCTATCCTGCCCTATCGCGAAATACTGTTATCAATCCTGTACTCTCGTGAACGTTATCTGCCCCTATAGACTGATTCCCTCGAACAGGTAAAATCCCTTTTTGAGATTACAGTTTGAAAATCTCAAAATCATAGAAAAGAGCTTATCTACTGGGCTTTTCGTATATTCACTCCTTTACCCGCGACATCCATGCCACACACTCGACATGGCTCGAGAGGACAGAATGAATCTCTTTAGAACTGTCGGTTCTTGGGAACATATCCACTGCGTTTTTGGCACTATCGGTAGACGGGAACATATCGACCTTTAACTATCATACCATTAAATACATTTAGTTAATAATTTCGCCTTTGTTTTTAACTGATTTTTCGCGCCATTTTCGTCGCTCAGTAGTTGTCAGTTTCGTCCACTCTGTTTCTTCACCAATAATTCTTAAAGGTTCTTTCGAGCGATAAGAACGTGTTAAGTTACCAGGGAATTTTTTGTCAGTAACATTTGGGTCGTTTTCAAATTCACCTGTTGGTTCTATTATATAAATGCGTTCCCTTCCTTCTCCTTTTGCTAATGCTGCTGCAAGTCCTGCACCATTGACATTAGCAGTGAAATAAATGTGATTCATTTTAAGTTCGGGTTTGTAATTTGAAATTCCACCCGCTGTCAGTAAATCACCAACTTTCAAATCTGCCTTTGTCCCATGGTAAAATGGCCCTACATCAGAAGGTGCGCCCTTAGCTGAATTTGACAATTCATAATTTCTTTTTGCATTCTCAGAATCACCCAACTCCTCATAACATTTGGCAATGTTTAAATATAACGTTGAGTATGCACTTTTAACATTATCATCATTTATCTTTAGGGCACACTGTAGAGATGTCTTCATCCATTTTAATTTGTCTGTAATACTCTTTTGTATACGAGCTAAATGATAAGATGCGATAAATCTTTCATAGTCATCTGTTGCTTCGTGCCATGCTTTATGAAACATCGTGATTGCATCCTCACTGTTTCCACTGTCCTCCAATCCCATCCCACTCATGCAGAGTTTAATAATAGCGTTATTTGGATCAAATTTTATATTCATTTAATCTTACCTCCAAATTAATTAATTGTTATATACCTCAGTCACGCAAACCATCATCAAGTTTCTTAAACAATATATCTAGTCGTGTTTTCTTGCTGGGTTGCGGTGGGAAATTACGAATAATTGTATGAACTTCAGTTGGCGCCTCTTTAACGT
>JAGKQJ010000228.1 GCA_017898095.1 Bacillaceae bacterium Marseille-Q3522
ATTCCATACCATTCAATAATTATAGATAAAATAATATATATAAATGAACTTAGTAAAAATAAAGAATATAGCATCATCAGTAATACATTGAAATATAGTAATTCATAAATTCTTATTTTTTCTTTTTTAGAATGTGTCTGTGTTCTTAATTTTGTTAAATATTTTAATTCAGATATGCAAATGCCGTAAGGTTCCATTAACCATTTAATGATCTTTTTCATTAGCAGACTCTTTCCCCTTAAAATTTGTTGATTATTCCGAAACTTTCTTTAAAATTCAGCAATATTTTGTACCGTGATATTTTCAATTGCCATTATATGCTTATGTACTTTTTCGAATAAAGCATATTTCTCCCTTCCAAAAACACGATCCTCTGTCCGGTGAAGGTATATAGACGATGTATTGAAAGCCTATACAAAAAACAGCGAGCTAAAGTGAACGATCTGAGAGTTAAGCAGATTGGTATTTCCGTAATTTTGAATATTACAGTAAACAAACTTTGTACCGCCTTGACTTTAACAATTAAATGGAAAGCAGTCTCCATTATATTATAATTTTTTTCATTCCATTAAAATGGGAAAATAGAACGGTTTTTATGAGTACAATGTCATGAATGTTTTTTCCATTAAAAATTGCAAAGTTGGATTTTTGAAAAAGTATTGAAAAATTGAAACTTTTTGCGCTAAAAAACCGTCAAAATAAGTAAGAGGCACATTTTTTGAACGGAGGAAATGATGTGAACAACAATTATCAGACGAGACATATTTTTTTGGCTTTTTCCATTTGTGTGGCAATTTTATCACCAATATGTTTATTGTTTGTACCCCAACTGGTCGCAGAAATAGTCCATTATTCATCCGACATGTGGCATGTCTTCGTACCTAGTGAGAATTTTATTGTTTACGGTGCAGGTTTTCTACTTATTTTTTTAGCGGTACTTCTTCCCTTCCTATTCAATATTAAGAAAATATCGTTTATCCTAAGTATTGTATGCTTACTTTTAAGTGTCATTCCCTTCTACGTAGCTTCACAATCTTATAAATCTATATCAGAAGATTCGATTTCTTTTTCCAGCCTTTTTTCAAATAAAGCATATTCTTATGATTGGAACCAAATAAAAGCAATTATTTATTATGAAAGTGACGACAGTGATTATTCCGAGTATGAGTTCCTGTTTCATGATGGAAACAGTATGACGATACAGGAAAACCAATATTTTAACGATATAAGGCTCAGATTTGATCATAAGTTGAATGAACAAGAGATAAAACTGGAAAAAGTAAAAAAATTTTAGAGCCGAACTATTTTCTCTGCCGGCTTTACTCGACAATTGTTTGAGATCGGCTCTGATAAAAAATTCCTACACCAGACAGGCTTTAATCGAGAGCTGCAAAATGCGGATGATTTTTACGATTTCTTGTTTTTCAATAATTAACGGCGGCGCTAACACTATCGTATCGCTGTCGTTATAGGTGACACTGCGGCAGATTAAACCATTTTTTGCCGCTTCCGTAACGACTTTTGGTGCGATTTTTTCCGGAAACCGCGTTTTCGAACTGCGATCGGCATAGAGCTCGAATCCTGCCAGCAACCCGATAACACGGATATCTCCAATCTGCACAATCTCTTCCGCGAGTTGCTTTAATCCTGCTAAAAGTTCGTTCCCCATTGCTTCGCTGTTTTCCACTAAATGTTCGTTTTCAATGATGTTTAAATTAGCAAGTGCAACTTGGCAGGCAACAGGATGGCCACTATATGTAAAACCGTGGAAGAGCGTACCCAGCATTTTCTCCTTAAATACTTGAAAAATTTTTTCCGAAATCATCACGCCGCCAAGCGGAAAATAGCCGCTCGTGACTCCTTTTGCAAATGTTAACAAGTCAGGTGTCACACCCCAATTTTCAACGGCAAACATTTTCCCTGTTCTGCCGAACCCCGTAATGACTTCGTCTGCGATAAATAAAATATCATGTTCGGCACACAATGCCACCACTTCTTTTAAATAGTCTGCATCAGGGATAAACATTCCTCCCGCCCCCATCACTGGTTCTACGATAAATGCAGCAATATTCTCCGCACCTTCCTGTTGAATCAGTTTTTTTAACGATTCAACAGAATCAGACTCTACATGAAGAAAATCCGGTGCCAATGAATTCGTGACCTGGTGAAATTCAGGGATGCCGGTTGCACTGGTGGCGCCTGTAGCAACACCGTGATAGGCTTTTTTTCTGGAGATGATTTTCTTACGGTTTGGCTCTCCTTGCAGAATCCAATAATAACGCGCTAATTTAAAAGCACTGTCATTTGCTTCCGAGCCGCCTGATGTGAAAAACACTGTGTTTAAATTCCCCGGGGCAAGAGCGGCCAATTTTTCCGCAAGGAGGATGCCAGGTTCATGGCTGAAGGTGGAAAATGCCGAGCTGAAGCTAAGTTTATTCATTTGCTCCATCGCAGCAACCGCCAATTCCTTCCTGCCATAGCCAACCGCAACATTCCAAAGGGACGACATGCCTTCGATGTATTCCTTACCGTCGATATCTTTTACATAAATGCCATTGCCTTCTGTAAAAATAATTGCCGGTCCCTGATCCTGCTGCTGTTTAACTGAAGATGTCGGATGCAAAAAATGCTTTTTATCCAGCTCGCTAAGTTTTTCTTTTCTCTTAAGTGACATTTCTTTTTCCTCCTAATGTTGATAGCGAATTTTCCCGCCGACTACGGTCATTTCAACGGCTGAATTTTTTATCTCCTCCGCAGAGTATGCTAAAAAGTGCGGCGGTAATATTGTTAAATCTGCAAATTTCCCGATTTCTAATGAGCCTTTTTTATTTTCCTCAAACGAAGCTTTTGCCGCATTGATCGTATACATTTTTATCGCTTCCTCTAAACCGATGCGATTTTCCTGTGCAAAAATATTGCCATTTGCTGTTTTTCTGGAAATTGCCGCATAGATGCCAAGGAGTGGCGAACATGGCGTGATTGGAAAATCCGAGCTTCCCGCCGGAAAAAGTCCGGACGTAAGCAATTTCCTTGTTGCAAACACCTCCCCGATCATGGACGGATGGAGATTTTCTTTATAGACATCTCCCGCCTGATACACCAACGTTGGCTGCAGGACAGGGATTAGCTGCAGCTGTTCCATTTTTGCACGAATCTGGGCGTTTGTGACCATCGCATGTTCAATCCGGTGGCGGTGATCCTTCCGGGGCAGTTTTTTTAGAACTTTTTCGTACGTATCTGTAACTTGTGCCACTGCCCTGTCGCCAATGGCATGAATCGCGATTTGATAGCCGTTTTTGTGAGCCATTAATACTTTTTCTTCTAATTCCTCATCGGTATACATGAGCATGCCTTGATGATCGGCAGATTCATTATACGGGTGTGAAACCGCTGCTGTCTTTCCGCTGATCGTGCCGTCCGCAAACAATTTGATTGTGCCAATTTTCAAATAATCATTCCCAGATTGCGGCAAGAGCTTTTTATCCGTTGCTTCAGGGAAAAACTTTTCCAGGATCATTGCATAAATACGGATAGGAAGATGGTTTTCCGCCGCCATTTCTTGCAGAACGTCGTATTCCGCTAATGAATTAGAAAAAAATCCGAGACCCGCTTCATGGACACTGGTAATTCCAAATGAAAGATTGTGTGCTGAAACGAGGTTAATCGCTTCTTTCATCTGTTTCATTGTGTAAGGAGGCATGACTTTTTTGACAAGACTGATTGCTTCTTCTTTAAGAATACCTGTGGCACAGCCGGTTTCATCGCGCACGATCCCGCCGTTTTTCACAGATGTAGTTGCGGTGATGTTCGACAGTTTTAAAGCTGTTTCATTTACGACGGCTGTATGAGCGCAATATCTTGTAATTAAAAGCGGGTTTTTGATTTTTGGGAAATCAGCCGCAACAGGCTGCCTCCCCTCTTTCAGATTAGCCTCGTCATAGCCCCATCCGATCACCCATTCATCCGCTTCCATTTCCAGAGACCGTTGATAGAGCACTTCTGCCATTTCTTTAATCGAAGACTGGTTACAATGAACATACAGCAAATTAAAGCCGCTGTTAAAAAGATGCTGATGGGCATCAATAAACCCCGGCAGGACAGTTTTCCCCTGCAAGTCGATCAGTTCCGTTCCCTTTCCCGCCAATGCCAACACATCTGTATTCGTTCCCAATGCGGCAATCCGCTCCTTTTTTATTGCAATTGCCTCATATTTATTGTTTTGTTCATCCATCGCGACAATCTCGCCATTGTAAAAGATCAGATCGGCAATCATCCATTCACCTGCTTTCCCTGGAAATTTGGCCACTTACTTTTAGAAGGAAATTCCAGTTGTATTTCCGGAACCGATATATCCAATTTGTCAAAAAAGTACTGATATCCCGATTCATCTATCTGCTTTTCTACTAGTATATTACATTTTCTGCGGAATATCATTTTTTCTTCATGATATTGCAATTTCCCCTGAACTTTGCGTATAATAAAACCACGAAGAGCAATAATAAAAACCGTCAGTGCGGGAACACTAACGGTTAATGAGCAATATCCGCATAAAGAGCGGATGCCGTGCTAAGTTAGGAAAATAATCCACCACAGCTACTGGCTAAAGTATACAAGGCGGATTTTTTTTATTTTTAAATGACAAAATCGAAACGACTAACCCTGCAAAAGCGAATGCTTGGAAAACTGTCATTGGCATCACCCCCAGTCTTTCAGGGGATCGCGCCATCCGCTCATTTACTCGTCTATTGCCCAAATTTATTATTGCATATTAGAACATTTGTTTCTCTAAATAATTGGATTCTCTTCACATATAACTTCAGCTGCAGCATTTGCGTTTCTCTCCATTTTAATGTCTAGCGCCGGCTAATTTGAAATTCCGCAGCCAATTTCATTCCAGAATAAATCTTGATCGTTCCAATACTTAAGGTGGATCTGCTTTTTGTACTCCCCAGGACATCACTTCTTTACCGAATAAAGTGAAACTTCCATCAGTGGGGTTTTTCGACGTACAGGACGTACTAGTGCCGACGTTGCAACAGGACGTTGCGGTCTTAGTCGGCCTTCATCCCCCACTGATGGTTAGTCGCGCAAAGCCCGATTGATTTTTCTAAGGGCTGAAGCCCTAAGAAAAACCTTATCACGCGGAGCCTGACTGATTTTTCTAAGAGCTAAAGCTCTAAGAAAAACCTTGTCGCTCGAAGCCCGATTGAAGTTTCTAAGGGCTAAAGCCCAAAGAAACTCCTTATCTCACCAATCGGGCTTTTAGGGGCAGTTTATCCCCCACCTAAAATGACTGGTATCACCTCCATTTTTGAGTTGGGGGTATTACTCCCCCTTAATAAAAAGTAAAATACTTTGACATACTGATAAGAAT
>JAGKQJ010000229.1 GCA_017898095.1 Bacillaceae bacterium Marseille-Q3522
ATTTAAATTTTTCTGTAATATACTTTCCACACACTTCACATTTGTTGAACAGTAACATTGGATGTATTTAAATGGATAATATGGTATCGAGTTATTAGCTATTATAAATGGTTGAACAGTAACATTGGATGTATTTAAATCTATAAAAATAAAGGAGACGATTTACAATGGTGAAAGTTGAACAGTAACATTGGATGTATTTAAATTGATAATAATAACATACTTCATGAAGTTTTCAAACAGTTGAACAGTAACATTGGATGTATTTAAATCAAAATAAACAGACCCAATCGCAATCACAGCAAACCGGTTGAACAGTAACATTGGATGTATTTAAATAAAGCAAAAGTAATCGAGCCTACAACGCTTGAAGGGTTGAACAGTAACATTGGATGTATTTAAATGAGACGCCTATTGGATAACAAAAGATGATTTTGTTGGTTGAACAGTAACATTGGATGTATTTAAATCCGGCATGTGCAAGGATCGGTACCTGGTCGACTTCCAGTTGAACAGTAACATTGGATGTATTTAAATATGCCAACCCAACCAGCGGTTGTAGCTTTCGCCCAAGTTGAACAGTAACATTGGATGTATTTAAATTTTTTATTCCTCCCGGATTATTTCTGTCATTGCTTGTTGAACAGTAACATTGGATGTATTTAAATTCGTTAAAAATTTTTACGGATGGGTACCGGTTGTTTTGTTGAACAGTAACATTGGATGTATTTAAATATCGACATTTATAAGTTTAAATATAAGGCAGATATCGTTGAACAGTAACATTGGATGTATTTAAATTAAGAAAGTGTCGCAATGTCTTTTCTAATAGAATTCGTTGAACAGTAACATTGGATGTATTTAAATATATTTCCGTAGATTCTTTGCAATTGATTTCACCTGTTGAACAGTAACATTGGATGTATTTAAATCGATCATAAGAACAATCGCCAATTCTTTCTTTATTGTTGAACAGTAACATTGGATGTATTTAAATGATAAACCCCATGCTTGTCAATCCCCCGACGTGCGTGTTGAACAGTAACATTGGATGTATTTAAATATTTCTGCCCCATCTACTTCATTAGCGCATTGATGGTTGAACAGTAACATTGGATGTATTTAAATAAGAATGGGGAACAACATTAGCAAGTAATCAGCAAGTTGAACAGTAACATTGGATGTATTTAAATGTCATAATCCCGTATGTTGTTTGTCTATCAAATATAGTTGAACAGTAACATTGGATGTATTTAAATTTAAGTTCAACTCTGGAACCCTGTGAAAGACTTCCTGTTGAACAGTAACATTGGATGTATTTAAATCGTGTGTAACATCTCGTACAATAATCGAGGCATTTAAGTTGAACAGTAACATTGGATGTATTTAAATGAAGAACTACGGAGACGGGTTCCTGGAGTTGAACGTTGAACAGTAACATTGGATGTATTTAAATAGTAAAATCGGCTTCCGTGGCATTGCAAAAAAGGTAAGTTGAACAGTAACATTGGATGTATTTAAATATAATTTCTGTTCCAGTTTCTGAACTTTCCTGCAATAGTTGAACAGTAACATTGGATGTATTTAAATGCTGTTGATTTACTTTATCCCAAGCTTCCTCATAAGTTGAACAGTAACATTGGATGTATTTAAATAGATTATCTGCCCAAGACACCGAGATTAATAGAATAAAGTTGAACAGTAACATTGGATGTATTTAAATTTGCAAGCATCGCTTGTCTTCCGTCGATATTAATAACGTTGAACAGTAACATTGGATGTATTTAAATAAGCGCATCCGTGACATGTTGGGCGAATACAGCGATGGTTGAACAGTAACATTGGATGTATTTAAATGCTGTGATAATCGTTGGAGCAAGCCACATCAAAACAGTTGAACAGTAACATTGGATGTATTTAAATCACTGTCACAGCGCACGAATATGGCAAACGAATGGTTGAACAGTAACATTGGATGTATTTAAATAAGTCACCGTCCTCTAATTCTTTATACTCGGGCTTGGTTGAACAGTAACATTGGATGTATTTAAATAGGTAATAAAAAAAGTTGAGAAAAAAGACACTAGAGGGTTGAACAGTAACATTGGATGTATTTAAATTTAAGCAGGAAATTTGCGACATCGTTTAAATATTTGTTGAACAGTAACATTGGATGTATTTAAATACGGCTCTTGCGAAAATATCAACAGTTTTGGCTTCGGTTGAACAGTAACATTGGATGTATTTAAATTTTCTTTATCGATGCGTTTGTGAGCACGATCAGCATGTTGAACAGTAACATTGGATGTATTTAAATTCAAGATGACGGATATCTTCTTTAAGTTCAACTCTGTTGAACAGTAACATTGGATGTATTTAAATATGGGCTATACAGCTCCGCCCTTGCCCGACATTTCGGTTGAACAGTAACATTGGATGTATTTAAATTGCAATGCTCCGCCTAATTTATGCGCATATGTCATTGTTGAACAGTAACATTGGATGTATTTAAATACGTTATACTGGATGTATACGCTGCTGATATCGTGTTGAACAGTAACATTGGATGTATTTAAATTCAATTACGATATCCTTATAAACCGTTTTACCCGCCAGTTGAACAGTAACATTGGATGTATTTAAATGATGCTGCCCATTTCTGCCCCATCTTTGCAAGGCATGTTGGACAGTAACATTGGATGTATTTAAATGTAAAAAAAAGATTTTCTAGTAAGCCAGTTTCTGAAAGTTGAACAGTAACATTGGATGTATTTAAATAATTCTAGGTAAATATTTAGATGAAAAAAATGTAGAGGTTGAACAGTAACATTGGATGTATTTAAATCTTGATAATCCTTTTGCGTTATATTGTGTGCCTAACGTTGAACAGTAACATTGGATGTATTTAAATATAACTCCGAAGCCAAAATAAGCATCGTGCTTTCCGGTTGAACAGTAACATTGGATGTATTTAAATCTGTTGGAATTAAGGCTTTTAAGACAGCTTCCCCGAGTTGAACAGTAACATTGGATGTATTTAAATAATTAAGTCCCCCCTTTCTTATGTTGGGAGGACTAATGTTGAACAGTAACATTGGATGTATTTAAATAAGTCACCATCATCTAATTCCTTATACGTAGGTTTGTGTTGAACAGTAACATTGGATGTATTTAAATTTAGCTTTTGATAAATATTTTCTAAACCGGTTAATTGTTGAACAGTAACATTGGATGTATTTAAATAGTCCAAGTGTAACGCGCAAGGCTCCAATTTCTCCGTTGAACAGTAACATTGGATGTATTTAAATAAGACAGCGCAACTATCACAACTGCCGCCACTTCCGTTGAACAGTAACATTGGATGTATTTAAATAGGAAATATTTATTAAATTCATTTCTTCTTGCTTTGTGTTGAACAGTAACATTGGATGTATTTAAATTAAATTTCTATTAGCTTGTTTTCGTCTGGATGATCGGTTGAACAGTAACATTGGATGTATTTAAATACAATTACTGGACTTTATGCAAGCGCATCTGTAATGGTTGAACAGTAACATTGGATGTATTTAAATTGTTAAAAATCAAATATAAACACTTGAACGATGTCGCGTTGAACAGTAACATTGGATGTATTTAAATGCCGTTCAGGCCCGACACCGAGAAGCGCGGTTACGAGTTGAACAGTAACATTGGATGTATTTAAATTTGGGAAAGCAATTCGGTTCACACAAGACTTATAAAGTTGAACAGTAACATTGGATGTATTTAAATATGTTCATTCCGAAAATAAGTTGCAGATCTCCGTCATGTTGAACAGTAACATTGGATGTATTTAAATACGATTTTCTGAAGTTTACCGGCATTACAACTGTTAGTTGAACAGTAACATTGGATGTATTTAAATTAATATTTGTCCATCTGTTGATGCAACGGCTCCATGTTGAACAGTAACATTGGATGTATTTAAATAAAGTCGTTTGTTCGGTCATAGCTTCAAATCCTCCATGTTGAACAGTAACATTGGATGTATTTAAATATGAGGAAGATTTAGAAGAATTAGTTTTAGAAAATAGTTGAACAGTAACATTGGATGTATTTAAATTCATCTTGAAGTGAGTCAGCAATTACCCACATGTGAGTTGAACAGTAACATTGGATGTATTTAAATTGGTTGCGACCACAAAAGCGCTAGGAGGAATGGATAGTTGAACAGTAACATTGGATGTATTTAAATCAATTGGCGAACTCTTTCAGCAGCTCTCTTTCCTGTTGAACAGTAACATTGGATGTATTTAAATCAGTCAATCGGCAAATTCGTGATTTTTGTGTGATTTGTTGAACAGTAACATTGGATGTATTTAAATGAGTATTATCAGTGGCTTTTCTATTGACATAGAAGGTTGAACAGTAACATTGGATGTATTTAAATTGGATATGACTTTCCTTATTCCCAACTCACAGCGTTGTACAATAATATAGGATGATTAGACCTCAAAAAGGAGGATTTTATTTAAAAAAGTTTACAAAAACCGCAATATATCGTGTTTTATATTTCGTTCTATCAACAATATGTTGTGGTCAAAATGTGATTATGACCCGAACCATAGGATATATCTAAATTAGTTTTAGAACACACTATGGCGCAGCGAATGACTGGTTGAACAATAACTAAGGATGTATTTAAAATAAGATTTCTTACTTCTCCTCCCGTCTCTCCACCATCCCATCCACAAGTTTCTCAGCAATACGTCTGTAAAAATTACTAAGTTGGACAAGGGAGGCAATCAATAAAATTTGTTCCAAATCTTCCGAATGCTCTTCATTTAATCTAGTTACTTCCTCGCGGATGTTTTTTTCCTGGGCAAGTACATCACCTTGAAAGTGCTCTACATTGTCGTTGAAAATATGTTCATAGCTTTTATAAAAAGCATCCAATGAGAAATTTCCTGTTTCGATTCTATTATTGATGCCGGCAAGTGTTTCTTTGATATCATGCATAGAGAGAGCGCCTTTTAATTGGTAGATCAGACTGATTAGGATGAGATGCTCTTTCGAATATTTTTTATTTTTAATCGGGATGAATAATTTCCCTTTTGCGTAATTATTGATCATCGTTTTCGTAAGCACTTTTTCCTGAGAATTTCGAGTCGAGTGATGAAACTTAGCTTCAAACAATTGAATGACCTGATCCATATAAAGATCAATAGAAGGGATATCTTCTAGGCGAATATTTTTTTCAAGCTGTAATGCAGATAAAATTTTTTCGATTTCGGACATGAATATAACCTCATTTATAAAAAATAAATTTTATTATAC
>JAGKQJ010000022.1 GCA_017898095.1 Bacillaceae bacterium Marseille-Q3522
TCCGATAAAGTGAAAAAGTCAATATTTTGGCAAACATTTTTTTTTTTGTGTTTGCCGGCGCGGATGAATAAAAAATTTTGAAACACGAAAGATACGATACTGCAGAAATTATGCTAAAATAAACTCTATATACTATAGTAGGGGGAAACAATATGTCAACTAAAGAAATCGAAGAACAATTTCTGAAATTAGTAAAAAAAATCACCGCCTATAACGAAGCCACGTCCGTCATCTATTGGGACATGCGGACAGGAGCGCCAAAAAACGGCATTAATCAACGTTCTGAAGTGGTGGGAATGTTATCGGAAGAAATCTTCCGTTTATCTACTTCTGAGGAAATGGGGACATACATAACGAAGCTTTTGCAGGAAAAAGATACATTATCGCCCATCGTCCTTAAAACAGTAGAAGAGTGTCAAAAGGAATATGAACGCATGAAAAAAATTCCCGGTGAAGAGTACAAAGAATATGTCATCTTGCAAGCGAAAGCAGAGCATGTTTGGGAAGAAGCAAAGGAAACGGCTAATTTTGAACAGTTCCGTCCGTATCTGGAAAAATTAGTGGAAACGAATAAAAAATTCATTTCCTATTGGGGATATGACGGAAATAAATATAATACACTGCTTGATATTTACGAGCCCGGCATGACCGTAGAAATTCTCGACAATGTTTTTGCAAAACTGCGGGAAAAAATTGTTCCGCTTGTCGCGAAAATCAAGGAATCAACAAATCAACCGCGGACGGATTTTGTTTATCACCCGTTTTTACAAGACAAACAGCGTGAGGTCAGTCTGAAGGTCTTACAGCAAATGGGTTATAATTTTGACAGCGGGCGCCTTGATGTGACCGTACATCCGTTTACAATTGGTTTGAACCCCGGCGATGTGCGCGTAACGACAAAATATGTCGAAAATGATTTTCGGATCGCGTTATTTGGGACGATTCATGAAGGCGGACATGCGTTGTATGAACAAAATATTTCGCAGGATTTAATTGGAACACCGCTTTGTACCGGGACATCTATGGGAATTCATGAATCACAATCATTATTTTATGAAAACTTTATCGGCCGCAATCTGTCTTTTTGGAAGAAAAATTATCCATTATTAAAACAGGCGGCAAATAGCCAATTTGATGACGTCAGTGTGGAGGAATTTTATCGCGGCATTAACGAGTCAAAACCTTCTCTTATTCGTACAGAAGCCGATGAGCTGACATACCCGCTTCATATTATGATTCGTTACGAAATAGAAAAAGGCTTATTTAATGACGAAATCAAAGTTGCCGATCTTCCGAAAATTTGGAATGAAAAATATCAGGAATACTTAGGCGTAACTCCGGAAAATGACGGGGTTGGTGTTCTCCAGGATGTACACTGGGCAGGAGGCAGCTTCGGCTATTTTCCTTCTTATGCACTGGGATACATGTATGCGGCACAGTTTAAAGCTGCATTATTAAAAGATTTTCCGAATTTTGATGAATTACTTGCTGCTGGTACATTACTGCCGATCCGGGAGTGGTTTACGAAACATGTCCACAAATATGGAAAAATGAAAAAACCGCTCGAAATTCTTAAAGAAACTACTGGGGAAGGCCTTAATGTGCAATATTTGATTCAATATTTGGAGGAAAAGTATTCAGAGATATATAAGTTGTCATAATGTAAAACTTCATGGAATGTCAAGAGATACGCATCGTACTCTTGACATTTTTTTTAGATATGATAGACTTTTAAAGTCATTATTTCAAAAAAATTTTTAGTGAACACTCATATAATCGCAAGAATAGGGCTTGCAAGTTTCTACCGGATTACCGTAAATAATCTGACTATGAGTGAACAATGGAACAAGCTACAGGACCGTTGTTTTACTCAAAAAGTAAAGCAATGGTCTATTTTTTTTCAGTAGTTTTCCTTATTTTTATCTTTGAATGTTTTAAGGGTTAAGACCACCTCAGGTGGGATTTTCCAATCAGGTGGAATAGAGTCTCTCCCTGATTCCCCGAAGTTTCACTTTACTGAAACGAGTTCACTTTTACTAAATGGTAAGCGGCGAATCTTCGTTAACTTATTAACTATTATGATATTGGATGAATGGTTTTAAACAGGGTTCTTTCACCCGCTGTTTTTACCTTCGAATGGACAGGGATAAGCTGCGAAATTAGAGCGAGAAGGAGGAGAAAGATGGAGCAATTAAAAGAGAAAATTACTAAAGATGGTGTCGTTTTATCAGAAACTGTATTGAAAGTAGATTCCTTTTTAAATCATCAAATTGATCCAGCCTTAATGTATGAAATCGGTAAAGAGTTTGCTTCTCGTTTTGAAGGAGAAGGGATTACGAAAATCTTGACACTTGAGTCATCAGGAATTGCCCCGTCCGTGATGACCGGTTTTCATTTAGGAGTGCCAGTGCTTTTTGCGCGCAAGAGAAAATCACTTACACTTATGAACGATTTACTCACAGCGGAAGTCTATTCTTACACAAAACAGGAAAAAAACGAAATATCGATTTCGAAAAAGTATTTACAAGATGATGACCGCGTCTTAATTATTGATGATTTTTTGGCAAATGGGCAGGCAGCATTAGGATTAATACATCTTGTTGAGAAAACGAATGCACATATTGCCGGCATCGGGATTGTCATCGAAAAGGCGTTTCAAAACGGTAATGCGCTTCTTCGAAAAAAAGGTTTTCGTGTTGAAGCATTAGCCGGCATTCAATCAATGAAAAATGGCACGGTCCAATTTACAGAACAGACGGAGGAAGTAAGAAAATGAAAAGTCATTCGTTAAAAATAGCCTCATTAGGATTTCAACACGTACTTGCCATGTATGCCGGAGCGGTAATAGTCCCGCTTATTGTTGGCGGCTCCTTAAAATTAACCAGTGAACAGCTTACTTATTTAGTTGCAATTGATATTTTTATGTGCGGTATCGCATCGTTATTACAAGTGTGGCGCAATAAATATTTCGGTATCGGACTTCCAGTTATGCTGGGCTGCACATTTACCGCTGTTGGACCAATGATTGCGATCGGTTCAAAATACGGGATAACTGCGATCTACGGTGCAATCATCGTTTCCGGGTTGGTAGTTGTCTTGATCGGGAAGTATTTCGGGAAATTAGTACGGTTTTTTCCGCCGGTTGTCACCGGTTCAGTTGTAACCATTATAGGAATAACCTTGATTCCGACTGCAATGAATAATATGGCTGGGGGACAGGACAGCCCTGATTTTGGTGCGATCCCGAACATCGCCTTAGCTTTTGCAACACTTTTGTTTATCATTCTGCTAAATCGTTTTGCTAAAGGTTTTATCCGCTCTATTTCCATTCTATTAGGTCTGGTGCTCGGTACCATTGCCGGGTATTTTCTCGGTATGGTCGATTTTTCTCCGGTGGCGGATGCTTCTTATTTTCATATGGTAAGACCTTTTTATTTTGGAATGCCGACTTTTGAAGTAACTGCTATTTTAACAATGATTTTAGTAGCAATCGTAAGTTTGGTTGAATCTACCGGAGTTTATTTTGCTTTGAGTGATATATGTGAAGAGAAATTGGATGAAAAAGATCTTGCCAACGGCTATCGCGCGGAAGGTCTTGCGATCATGATCGGCGGAATCTTTAATGCTTTTCCTTATACAACTTATTCACAAAATGTTGGTTTAGTGCAGTTATCAGGAGTTAAAGGAAAAAATGTAATTTATACTGCAGGTGCTTTTCTTGTTATTTTAGGACTTGTGCCTAAAATTGCCGCTGTCATGACAGTCATTCCTAATCCGGTGTTAGGAGGGGCGATGGTCGCGATGTTCGGAATGGTAATTGCTTACGGGATTAAGATGCTGAGTCATGTTAATTTTGCCTCCCAGGAAAATTTATTTATTATTGCCTGCTCTGTTGGAATCGGGTTAGGTGTAACAGCTGTGCCAAATCTATTTGCCAATATGCCGGATGCAGTACAGATTATTACCGGGAACGGGATTGTTGCCGGAAGCTTGACCGCTATTATTCTCAATCTAATCTTTAATGTATTCGGAAGAAAAAGCAAACCGGCAGCAGTTGCTGAAGGTTCGAAAGTAAGCTGACAAACGCGGCTGACCAATAAGTCGATATTTCGTCAACATTTCTAATTTAAAATTTTCGAGGGGGTTGCCGCCCTTTTGGGCAGCCCCGTTTTTAGATATGACTTATCTGACTTTAATCGCTAATTTGCAACTTCTCGGTACGAAGTGCTATTTGTATTAATCTCATGCGTATCTTGTTATAATAATAGCGATAGTAAGCAGGGATAGAGGTGAAATAGATGAGACAGCCGTTATTTCGGTTTTATCCCTGCGGATTCCGTTGTTGGAAAAGTAAAGTTCCGTTTATGGCCGATAAGCGAAGCAGGAGTGGTTCATTAGAAAATTTTTTATCAATTAAGATAATGGAGGAAATTGATGATACTGCAAATAAAAGTGAAATATTTCAACAACCAATTGCCGAAATTAGAAAAATTTACAAATGGAGATTGGATTGATCTTCGTGCGGCAGAAACAGTCGAACTGAAAAAAAATCAGTTTAAGCTTATTCCTTTAGGTGTGGCAATGGAACTGCCGGCCGATTATGAAGCGCATGTTGTTCCGAGATCAAGTACTTATAAGCATTACGGGATTATCCAGACAAATTCGATGGGAGTCATCGATGAATCGTATAAAGGAGATCAGGATCAGTGGTTTTTTCCGGCTTATGCATTGCGGGATACAAAAATTGAATTTGCAGACAGGATATGCCAATTTCGTCTTATGAAAAAGATGCCGGAGGTTTCCTTTCAAGATGTTAACATATTAGGGAATGAAGATCGGGGAGGTTTCGGAAGTACCGGCAAGAAATAAGCAATATTCCGACTGCCCCGAAAAGCCTGAGATCAGGCTTTCAAACTATAAGTAATGAGGCAGGAGCTTAGGGCATATAATAATATGACCTAAGCTTTTTAGAAGCATAATTTCCGTGGTCTAAAGAAATATCACATTATGTATTTGACCGAACAATTCACATTTCCGCCATCAAAATAATACTTAAGTATCCGATTTTTTCAATCTCAACCGGGATACGAAAAGCTTCCTCAAACCCATAAACCTTTGATTGTCCTACTAATATAACAGGTGGTGTAATATCGATTGTAAATCCCCGGCTTGAAAGGTGGGTAGTTAATTTTCCGACAATCATATTTCCAAGTTCGCCTGCAAATGATTGCAGCATTTCATCTGCTAAAAACATCCCGTACATTGCTTCCCCAATTCGTCCAAAAATTGTTTCATTACCATCAATAATAATTCTGCCTCTAATATCTCCAGTCATGCCAATTAATACACCGATCGCATGTTGGCTAAATGGCTGGGCAAAAAGACTTGGCTTTTCGACTGAAACATCAAATGGGAGAATATTTTTTACAGAATAAATAGTTCCGTTTAGTATGTCTGTTATTTTATCAGAAGATAGCATTTACATCCCCCCATTACACTTCTAAAACATAATCATCATACCATATCAAAGGGGTCAAAAGTCGTATATATATTTTCCAATCGCTAGTCTTTTTGACCTATTTTATCGCAGATTAAGGGGCAGTAATACCCCTCCTCAAAATGGAGGTGAAACCAATCATGTTAGGCGGGGGATAAACTGCCTCGAAAAGCCCGATTGGTGAGACAAGGTTTCTCTTAAGGCTTCAGCCTTTAGAGAAATCAGTCAGGCTCAGCGTGATAAGGAGTTTCTTTGGGCTTCAGCCCTTAGAAACTCCAATCGGGCTTAGCGCGATAAGAAATATCTTAGAGTTTCAGCTCTTAGATATTTCAATCAGGCTTTGCGTGACTAACCTTAAGTAGGGGAGAAGATCACTCCCCTACTTAAGGAAGTTTCACTTTATCTTTCCATACCTGAAAGGTTAAAATTTCCACCTTTATACGTGGCGTAGGTGGGATAGAGTCCTCATTTGACTTCCCGAGTTCCTGCGCTTGCTGAAATGAGTTCACTGAGGACGGAATAATTGTGACAATTTTGAGAAACTAATTGAAAACGATTATCAAGGATAGTATAATAAAGTTAAAGATGAGAATGAGAATGATAATCATTAATTGGAATATTAATGGATGGAGGAATATATAATGCTTGCATTATTTATTATTGGAACGGTTATTTCATATTGTTTAGTCCTCAAATATGTGTTAAAAAATATTGCAAGGCCACATTTTTTGACTTCAATGAAGTGAGTTGATTATGAAAAATCACGAGAGTAAAAACCGCTAAGCGAAAGAAAGCAGACGTTTCTTCCGCTTTTTTTTCATGCTTTTTTATCGCAGATTAAGGGGCAGTAATACCCCCGCCTCAAAATTGGAGGTGAAACCAATCATGGTAGGCGGGGGATAAACTGCCTCGAAAAGCCCGATTGGTGAGACAAGGTTTCTCTTAAGGCTTCAGCCTTTAGAAAAATCAGTCAGGCTCCGCGTGGCTAACCATCAGTGGAGGATGAAGGCCGACTAAAGGCGCAGGCGTCCTGTTGCAACGTCGGCACTAGTACGTCCTGTACGTCGAAAAACCCCCACAGATGGAGGTTTCACTTTATCATTACTTTAGACTTATATTAAAAAAGTAAATGTGAAAATATTAAACCGATTCTCATAGTAATAGATAGCGGGAGCTTTCCATGATATAATATAATAATGTTTATGTGATAGAAATTAGTGAGGGATCAGTAAGTGAAAAATGAAACAAATAAACCGATTCTGCTGTTAGTGGATGGAATGGCGCTTTTATTTCGCGCATTTTATGCTACCGCTGTTACCGGTCAATTTATGGTCAATTCAAACGGGGTTCCGACAAACGCCGTACAAGGCTTTGTGAAGCATTTATGGACTGCCTTGCAAACCTTTCATCCAACTCATGTTGCTGTTTGCTGGGACATGGGGAGCCAAACGTTTCGTAATAAACTTTACAAAGCTTATAAGGCAAATCGCGGCGAAGCACCTGTTGAACTAGTCCCGCAATTTGAATTAGCGAAGGAAATAGTCGAAGCATTTGATATTCCAAATATCGGCATGGAAGGGTATGAGGCGGATGATTGTATCGGGACGCTTGCACAAAAGAATTGCTCCGATACTCATGTTCTTATCTTAACCGGTGATCAGGATATATTGCAGCTCGTAGATGAGCATATTACCGTTAGTATTTTAAAAAAGGGCTTTGGTAATTATGCCATTTATACAATGGAAAATTTTTATAAGGAAAAAGGAATATCTCCGAAACAAATCATAGATTTAAAAGCTTTAATGGGGGATGCAAGTGACAATTATCCCGGCGTAAGAGGGATTGGGGAAAAAACAGCCTTGAAATTACTGCAGCAATTTTCAACCGTTGATAATATTGTCAAAAATGTCAACCAACTGACTAAAGCTCAAAAAACAAAAATCGAAGCGGATCTGGAAATGTTATATTTAAGCCGGAAACTGGCTGAAATACATTGCCGGGTGCCAATCACTTTTTCGTTAGAAGAAGCCGGTTTTTCCGTTAACGAAACAAAAGTAACGGAGAAATTCAAAGAGATGGAATATAAGGGGCTTTATCGTTTTGTTCACTTTGAAAAGCAATCCGGTTGAGACTGTGTGTTTGAATATTCACTACACATTTAAAGTGAGGTTTCTCACCAATGAAGACTGTTGAAGAATATTTGCTTTTTTTAGAAAGCAAAGGCTTTTATTTTGGTGAAGATGCGATTGGGTTTATTTACTTTGGAAAAAATTATACCGATGCTTCTGAGCAATTAACGATAACGGCAATTGAATTGACGTTAAAAATACAGAAACAATTTGACGGCAGTTTTTTTATTTCCTTACTGGAAATGCTTCAGGAAAAAAACATAAAATCCCGAAAGCAAGCACTACTTTTTGTGAGAAATGAACTAAAATGGAAAATTTAATATTTTCCTCGTGATAAAAAAGGTCACTGTTTTTGAATGGCTTCACGGGCCAGTTTATCAGCTGTTTTATTTTGATTGCCGGGAATCCATTTAATAAAAAATAAATCAAATTGCTTAATAAGTTCAAGTGCTTCTGATAAAAAAGGCTTAAACTGTTCGTTTCGTACATAGCCGTTTTCGACTGCTTTGGCTACTATATCAGAGTCTGTACGAAAGGAAACCGTTTTAAATTGATTTTCGATACATATATGTAAAGCTGTCAACAATGCTGAAAATTCTGCTTCCTGATTATTCATCATACCGAGAGGTATGGCATGCTGCTGTTGTCTGCCGGCTCCTTTGATAAATATTCCAGCTCCGCTTAAGCCGGGATTTCCGGCACTGGCACCGTCAATATAGACCTCAATCATGTTTTTTGCTCCTTTGTCTTTTTTTAAGGCGGGTTAAGACCCCGGCTCTATGGAAAGTGCCGAGAAATCTTTTCATTTAAAAACCTTGCCGCGAGTGGAAAATGTTTTTAGCCCTATTTTTAGGATAGATGGAGTCTAAGTCCCGCCGTTTCGCAGCATGAATGAACAGATAAATTGCAGAGATAATATAAAAGTGCGATGAATCGAACATCCATTTTCAAACACACGTAAAATTACAATTCCTTTATAGTGTACCATGAAAAAGGGAATAAGCTCTCTTTTTTTACGTAGGAGATGTTGAAAGGTTGATTTTTATGAAATATAAAATGGAGTGGAAATATATAATAAAACAGAGAGAAGGAATCTTTTTCACTTCCGATTGGTTGACAGGAGAAGAAGCACTTGCTGCAGGACAGGAGATAGAGAAATTATCCAAATGCAAAGAACTTCTTTTTTATGATGAAAAAGGTGTATCATGGAAGTTAAAAGAATTAGCAGCATTATTGCAAGCAATTGAAGAAGAACCGCATGATCTTGAAGTGTATTTTGATGGCGGCCATCAAAAAGAAACAGGAGAGGCGGGGGTGGGAGCAGTTATTTATTATAAGCAGGGCGGGAAAAAATTCCGTATCCGTGCAAATCAATATATAGAAGAAATGGAAACCAATAATGAAGCTGAGTATGCAGCTGTCTATTTTTTGCTACAAAAAATTGAAGAATTAGGAATAAGGGATTTCTCCTGCCATTTTAAAGGTGATTCCCAAGTGGTGATAAAACAAATAACAGGAGAATGGCCTTGCTATGAGCCTGTATTAAATCGCTGGCTGGATCGCATTGAGGGGAAAATCAAACAGCTGCGGATCAATGCGGCTTTTTCTGCCGTTTCCCGTAAAGAAAATAAGGAAGCGGATCAGCTTGCAGGTCAGGCATTAGCCGGGAAAATAGTGTACAGTAATAAACAATTTTTATCGTAGACTAAGGGGAAGTGGAAGTCATGGAAAGAAAGGATATTCTCAAAGAAATGGAAACATTAATGGATACATACTGTGAAGGCTGTTTTTTGCATAAATATTTCACGAAAGAAAAGGGGAGAAGATACGCACATCGATTTTGTATTACAAAATGTACAGTTGGAGAAAAAATAAAAAATTGTGGAAAGAAATTGTAAACTTATTATAGTAACCTTTCTAAAAAATGACTCCCGCATAAACACAAAAGGCTGACAATTAAATGTCAGCCGAAATTGATATATGAGATATGTGAATTATAGTTTAACTACGTTAGCAGCTTGAGGTCCACGGTTACCTTCAACAATTTCAAAAGAAACTTCTTGACCTTCTTCTAATGATTTAAAACCCTCTCCTTGGATAGCAGTGAAATGTACAAATACATCGTCGCCGCCTTCAACTTCAATAAAACCGAACCCTTTTTCATTGTTAAACCATTTTACTTTACCATTTTGCATGTTAAGCTTCCTCCTAAACCTTTCAGATGCAGTGCATCTTAACAAAATATTATCATTAAACAAAACATCAGTGTTACTATGTAGGATAGTCAACTTTCATTCTGTTAAACGATGTCTATACTATACATGAAAGAACGCTTACAGTCAAGGTTTCTGCTTCGATTTATTCAATTATTATTAAAATTTTTTTCATATACATTTAAAAAATAGCATTTCAGCAAAAAATTCTCCAAAAGGGAGAATCGATCCTGGAAAAAAGGCATCACAGCTAATAATAAAGTGAAACTTCCATCAGTGGGGTTTTTTCGACGTACAGGACGTACAAGTGCCGACGAAGACATGAGGCCGTGGCGTACTTAGTCGGTACTCATCTCCCACTGATGGTTAATCTGCGATAAATTGCCATGATGCCTGTACTTTTCAAGTATTATTGGTCTTTTCCATACATGTAGTTTGCAGGATCTACGGGAGTCCAGTCTTTTAATTGATGAAATCGTAACAGATCTCCATATAAGACTTGATCGGATAATCTTAATTCCGTTGCCACTCTCGTGCTGTCCGTTTCCATTTCCGCAGTTTCTTCTAACAATTCTTCGGTTTTTGTATTATAATATTTACCATCTATTGAAGAATACAAAGGAGAAACAAAATCTCCGTTACGGAAGGCTACCACTTCATCATGTTCTGGTGACAGCAAATCTGTTCCAAATTGGATGAATTCTTTACTGCCAATACCGACAAGATGCAATAATGTCGGCAAGACATCAATTTCACCGCCGTATTGATGCATCACGCCGCCTTTTACACCCGGAACATGAATCAGAAGCGGTACACGCTGTAACTGTGCATTTTTTAACGGCGTAATTTCTTCCCCCATTATTTGCTCCATTGCATTATTATGATTGGCGGAGATTCCGTAATGGTCCCCGTATAGCAAGATTAACGAGTTATCGTAGAGACCGGATGCTTTTAAATCTTCGAAAAACTGTTGCAATGCTTCATCCATATAACGTGCAGTCTGAAAATAGCGATCAACTGATGCATCACCGGTAGCGGCCGGTTCGATTGATGCTTCGTCCTCATCAATCAGAAACGGAAAGTGATTTGTTAACGTCATTAAATGCGCATAAAATGGCTGCGGCAATGTTTCCAGCATCGGAATTGATTCATTAAAGAAGGCTTTATCCTTCAACCCATAATTAATGACTTCTGTTTCTGCCATATTATAATAACTTGCATCAAAAAAAGTATCGATACCAAATTGTTTATAGATTTCATTACGGTTCCAAAATGTTTTATAGTCCCCGTGGAGAACAGCACTCGTATATCCTGCCCGTTGATTTAGAATTGCAGGTGCGGCCTGATACGTGTTCGTCCCTTTTGTCACAAAAGCGGACCCTTGCGGAAGGCCGTAGAGCGATGTATCAAGCATTAATTCGGCATCTGACGTTTTTCCCTGCCCTGTTTGATGAAAGAAATTGTCAAAATACATATAGTCATCGTTATGTGCCAAAGAATTAAGAAATGGTGTTACTTCTTCGCCATTTAGTTTGTAATCAATTAGAAATGATTGCAGTGACTCGAGGTGAATTTTAATAATATTCATCCCTTTTGCTTTTGCAAAATATTCGTCATTCGGTTCCGCATAATGACTATTGCGGAAGTTGATCACTTCGGTTAAATCATCACTGCTGGCCAATGCCCTTTGCTGTGTTGTTTGTGCAGTTAGCAAAGCATCATAAACCGTATAATTATAAGCGCCTAAATACTTGATAATATAATTGCGGTCAAATGTTCTTGTCAACAGCTCCGGCCGGTCTATTTCTGCCAGACTCAGGTTAACAGCAAAAACGAGAGCACCAATTGAAACAATGGAAAACGCGCTCTTTTTCGTAATCCGGGTCTTTGTAACCGGGATTTTTTTGCTGAGCCAGATAAAAAGCAGCAGAAATAAGTCGATAAAATAAATAAAATCATGCCACCTCAATAATTCCACAGCACTTCCGCCAAGGTTCCCGACATTTGTCGAAGATTGCAAGATTGTCGGAAGGGTGAGAAAATCATTGAAGAACCGGTAATAGACAACATTTGCATATAAGATGAGCGTCATAAACGTGCTTATGATGATCATCCACAGTTCCCGCCTTTTTGAAAAAAACGCCAATCCAAGAAAAATAATTGCCGAGCTAACTGGATTGATAAAAAGCAAGAATTGCTGTAAAAAATTATCCAGGTCGAGATGAAATTCAACTTTATAAGCAAAATAGGACTTTCCCCACAAAAACAATACGGCCAGAAAGAAAAAATGCAACGGCTTCGTAAATAATCGTTTCATAAAAAAATATCCTTTCTATATTAGGTAATACGAATGAAGTATTTATTGTGAGAAAATTTTACTCTTCCCTATTTACTCTGTCAATTATAATACGAAAATAGTAATTGGTAAAATAATAGTTGATTACGTCTTTTTTGAAAAAAGCCCGGGATTTGCAATTGCAGAGAAAAGAGGACAATGTAAAACAGGAGAAGCAATACTCCCAGGAACGTCATTGACCTGATTGTATCGCTCTCCCTTTTTCTAACAGGTTAGAATCTGAATTTTACTGATGGACTATGCCATTGGTACCTGCGAAACAACCTGCCCATCAATCCGTTCAAAAATATCATCTAAATTTCTTCCTGTAATGGTTAATCCGTGATTTTTAAGACCGATAACGGCTCTTGACGGATCAGCTGCATTGCGGACTAACGCCGCTACCGTTTCCGCCAATTGAATCGTCCCGCATGGATAATTTACCTCTGTCGCCGGTACACCATCTATCCATGCATGGATATGAACAATTGCACCGACTTTCGGGTGTTCTTTATAAATCATCCAATGCTCAATGGCATCGACGGAAGCTCTTTTTGGAGAAATACGCGGCGGAACTCTTATCTCCATGGCATTTTTCTTCGCATTAAATCTTTTTATATATAAAATATCCTGGCCAATAATGCGCATATTTGCTTTATTTACCCCGCTGCCACTCATCAAAAAATTTTTTTCATCGTGACGGTTGTTTAAATTCCCGTAGCTGAGACCGCCGATTCCGTATAATTTTTTTAATTGCCGCATATCACGCGGCGACAAATATTTTTCAAGCGGAAACGGTGCGGGCAGCAGATTCATTTCATCTAATTTTTTCCCCGATTCGTAAATTTTTTCTGTAGTCGCATTCCCGTTCCATAGTTCTTCATCCAAATCATCGACAAAATCATTATCAATTACTAATTGCGAAGATGCGACCGGTTCTAGCCTTTTATAAATTTTCTCGAAAAAATCTTCATCATTATTTTGATAGCTTATCTGATAGAAACCTTGTTCCGGTGTAATAAAAGACACTGTTATTTTTTCCTGATTATGTACGAGATAAATGAAATGGTTTGCCAGAGACCGGATTAGATAAGGATAGGCTGCTTCGAAAATATTTTCCGGTTCTTCCGTTTGTTCGAGAATCGCGACAACAAAGGTTGCCTGCGCTTTTCTGCGAAACGGGCGTGGTTTCTCTTTATTAATAATATGAAAGACAATACGAATATCCTCAACCGGTTCAGTAAAATACTCATATCCTTCTTCTGAAAATTTTTCCTCTAGTCCTTTGGTATACCAATTGAGAAAAGGGGTATTAATATCACCTGTTATTGTAAAATTTTTCATCTTTTTTCCTCCTGTTTTTATGGTTCAAAAACGACTTTCATTGCATCACGACTCTTCTTATTGGAAGCAGTACGAATGGCATTTTGATAGTCCTCGATTGGAAACCGGTGCGTAACCAGCGGGGAAAGATCGACTTTTCCGTGCTGCATTAAATCAATTGCGATGGCAAATGTTCGTCTGTGCTTTCCTTGAAACACTTCCGTGCCATAGGCAAAGCATCCCTTCACATCTAATTCATTGAGCCAAACCGTTGTCCAATCAATTCTGTCCATCATCCCTGCAAGACCCAGTAATACGACTTTTGCGCCGTTTTTGGAAAACCGCAGTGCGTCATGAATACTTTGCTTTCTTCCGACACATTCAAAGACAATATCTGCTCCGCCTTGAATAACCTCTGGGCCGAAAAGCGGTTTTAATACCTCGGCTTTAAATGCCGTTGCCAGCTCCGCGACATAGCTTTGTTTTTTCAGAAGGATGACTTTGTCGGCACCGTAATTACTGACTAATTCAGCTTGAAACGGATGTTTCACCAATGCCGTAATGTTGCACGATATGCCCAGCGCACGGATCGCTGCGATCACACAGATTCCAATTACTCCTCCTCCAATTATCAGTATATGATTGCTATCAGACGGAGGATTACGGAGTACACCGTGTAAAGCACAGCTGAAAGGCTCAACCATCACTCCATTTAAATCATTTACTTGCGGAGGAAGTTTAAAGACCTGGCTTTTATGAGCAACGATATGTGAACTCCAGCCACCTCCGGTATCACGGCAGGCGCCAATTAACAATCCCGGAGAAATGTTTCCTTCCGTTTTCGCTTCACACTGACTAAATTTTCCTTTTTGGCAGGACGGGCACGGGGTTTCTATCCCTCTTGAAGCACATGACAGGATTGGGTCGATTACAACCCGGTCTCCCTTCTTTAAACCTTGAATTTGTGAACCTGTTTCCGCGATTTCCCCGACTATTTCATGCCCAATTGTAAATGGAAAAGATACATACGGGGAAGTAGAAGGGCTGTCATGTAAAAAAAGCAGGTTTAGATCACTGCCGCATATTCCGCCATATTTTACCTTTACCTTAATCCAATCTTCATTTGGCAGTTCAGGCTCCATTTGTTCGTGATAGCGGAGACATGAAAGCCGGGAATTCCAGTAAACAGACGGGATTACATTGCCCAATACTTTACTAAGAAGATAACGCGGCATTTGATAATCAAATTGCACAGCTTTCAACATATATCACCCAGTTTCTCAAACTTTTATCAAGTATAATTTCCCCTTTTTATTATCATACTATTCATATTTATGATAAATATGGAAAAATTATTTTTGAAATGTTTAACTCTGATGAAGGGGCGGCAATACTCACAGCTCAAAATAAGGTGAAATGAAAATGTCAGGAAGGGGATAAACTGATCCTAAAACTGCTTTAGAAAACGATTCCGTTCAGCACATACGCACCGAACACTAGATAACATATTATGAAAATAAAATACATGAATGAATAGGTGAGAAAAATGTACTGTTTTATCGTTAATAAAATTTCAGGTAACGGAAGAGCTCTTAAAATTTGGTCTCATCTGGAAAAAAAGCTGCAAGAAAAACAGATTGATTATTGCGTCCGATTTACGGAGAAACCAAAACACGCTACCTCATTAGTACAGGAAATAATCCGCAATGAGAAGGCAACAGCAATTGTAGCGGTTGGCGGAGACGGAACGATTCATGAAGTGATTAACGGACTGGTAGGGACGGAGATGCCTTTAGGTATTATTCCGGCTGGCTCCGGGAATGATTTTTCAAGAGGACTGGGGATTCCGTTAAAGTATGATAAGGCGTTGGAACGGATTTTAAGAGGGAAGCCGAAACCAATCGATATCGGATTTATTAATTCCACCTATTTTTGCACAGTAGCGGGAATCGGTTTTGACGGGGAAGTGGCACAGAAGACGAATTTGTCTATCTCCAAAAAACTGTTAAATAATATGAAGATGGGTAAGATTTCTTACTTTATTAATGCGTTGTATGTTTTATTTCGATTTAAACCGATGGATATTACGATCATAATTGATAAAAAGCCTTACATGGTTCAAAAGCTATGGCTGATTGCAGTTGCAAATTTGCCCTTTTATGGCGGGGGAATGGTCATTTGCCCGGAAGCAGAGAGCAGTGACGGTTTTTTTGATATATGTATTGTCCAAGGAATGTCTAAATTAGAGTTTTTACGTACATTTCCATTAATTTTTAAAGGAGCTCATATTACTTCCCCGTCGATTAAAATAATAAGGGGAAAGGAGCTGGAAATTTCCTCACCATCTCCTTTGCTGATTCACGGTGATGGCGAAATGATTGGACAAACTCCCGCAAAAATAAGGATTGAACATGGTGTTTTATCGGTTATTTAAAAACGGGAACATTTTTTTGACTAAAATTTGGGACTTGCGTGATCCGCTTACTGGATTTTGCAAGTCCCTTTTGAATTTCCGCTAATTTTTGTTTTTCATTTCATCTAATGCTTTTTCATAGTCAAAATCAATTAAGGCAATAATCATCTGACTAATTTGTATAAAAAAATTTTTTATTATTTCCATCATAGATGAGAAAACTCCTTTCTTCACAAATTTCTTTTTAAAAAACTGATTATTCTCTAATTTGTTCAAACGATAAGTTTTTATGAGAAATTTCGAATTTTCTTCTGTTATTTTTCGTTCCAACAATGTTGTTACAATCCTGCTGACCCCGACTTGTGGTAAAATATATATTGTACATAAAGTGAAACTTCCATCAGTGGGGGTTTTTTCGACGTACAGGACGTACTAGTGCCGGCGTTGCATTCTTAGTCTGCCTTCATCCCCTACTGATGGTTAGGTGAACCAATCTGCGATAAAATCATTCGTTTTTTTATGAAAAAGGCAACCCTATCCCAATGTAAGTACGTTCACTGAAAGGAGAGAAGGCGTTTTTCCCCGGTTTGCGAAATCGTAAACAAGACGGGATCTCCTCGCTGAAACTAAGATGAAACTAATCATTGCCGAGAAACCGTCCGTTTCGAAAAATATTGCCGATGCCTTGAAAATTAAGAACAGACAGGACGGTTATTTTGAAGGAAACGGTCATATTATTACATGGGCATTCGGACATTTGCTGCAATTATATGATGCAAAAGATTATGATGAAAAAATGTCCGTATGGAGGATGGAGCATTTTCCTTTTATTCCGACTGCTTTTAAATATAAGGTAAAAACAGATTCAAAGAATAAAGATAAGGCGGATAGAGGGGCGCAAAAGCAATTAAAAATAATTCAACATTTAATGAATCGAAAAGATGTCGATGCAATTATTTCTGCCTGCGACTACGACCGGGAAGGACAGGTGATCGGTGACAGCATTATTTATACACTAAAACCGAAAAAAACGGTGTACCGTTTATTATTAAACGAATGGACACCTGCTGAAGTAATCAACGGATTAAAAAATCTAAAACTGAACACGGAATTAAAACCATTGCAGGATGCCGGGATAAGCAGGCAATGGGCAGACTGGGCGATCGGCATTAATTTAACCTCTGTCGCTACCCTTAAGTATCAAAAAGGGAAGGGAAAGGCACTAAATATCGGCCGCGTGCTTATGCCAACCTTGAAAATTATTTATGATCGAGATAAAGAAATCGAAAACTTTGTTCCGGAAAATTACTATAAGCTGCAGGCAACCTTTCAAACAAATGCAGGCAAGCTTTATGAAGGAACCTATATCGAAAACAAAGAAGAAAAATTTTCCACAAAAGAAACTTTAGAAGAGATTCAACAGGCATTAACGGATAAAGCGGCAATTGTCAGCGATAAAAAAGTGGAGAAGAAAAAAGAATATCCGCCATTTTTGTTTAATCTGTCAAACTTACAAGGTTACATTACCAATAAATACAAAGGCTTTACCTCTGATAAAGTTTTAAAAACCGCGCAAAAACTTTACGAGAAAAAATATATTACTTACCCTAGAACGGCAAGTGTTGCTTTGGAAGAAAGTCTCGTCGGGAAAGCAGCAAAAGTTTTGAAAACTGTTTCAAGCGATCTACCCTATAAAGAAGAAATCAAGTTTGTGAAAACAAAACGGGTGTTTAATAACGCAAAAGTGGAAAGCCACAGCGCGATTATTCCTACGTATGTAAAGCCGGCATCATTAACTGCAGATGAACAAAAAGTATATCAGGCAATAAAAAATCGTTTTATAATGCAATTTATGCCCGTTGCCGAATATGAAGAAACGATATTAAAAACCGAGATGGTGAATGTAAAGTTAAAAGGTTTTTTCCAGTCAAAAGGAAAAGTGCAGCTAATTGAAGGATGGAAAAAGGTAGAAAAAATTCAATCGAAAGATACTTTATTACCTCTTGTGCAAAAAAACGAACAAGTGAGTCTGGAAAAGCATGAAATTACTGCACACGTGACAAAGCCACCTAAGCATCATACGGAAAAAACGCTCCTTCGTGTCATGGAGACTTGCGGGAAAAAGATCGATGAAGAAGCTACTGAAGATCATTTGCCAATTCTTAACGGGTTCAGCATCGGCACGCCGGCAACACGGGCCGACACAATCAAAAAATTAAAGGATGCAGGCTATATTTATACGGAAAATAAAAATTTGTTATGTGCCGAACTCGGGAAAAAACTTGTTGAAACCTTTCCTATTAAAAATTTGTTTAATCTCGAATTTACCGGTCATCTTGAAAAATTACTTTTTGATATTGAAAAAAATACTTATCAAAAAGCGGCATTTCTGCAATTCATCTTTGACTTCACGGCTAAATCGGTGGAAACGATAAAAACAGAGCAGGGAAAAATAATAAACGAAGTAACGATGCAACGAAAAACAAATGAAGTAATCGGAAAATGCCCCCTTTGCGGGCATGCGGTAATCGAAGGAATAAAAGGCTTTGGTTGCAGCAACTGGAAAAACGGCTGTAAATTTGTTATTTGGAAAAATGATAAATTTTTAGGGGCAATGAAGAAAAAGCCGACGAAAACAATGGTGAAAAACTTGTTAAAAAACGGGACTGTTGTTGTAAAAGGGCTGACAAGTAAAAATGGTAATAAATTTGATGCCCGTCTCCGCTATGAAAAAAATAACGACAATGATTATTTTAGCTGGAAGATGGAGTTTGCAAATAAAGCTCCTTTTAAAAGTAGAAATTTTCAGGAAGGCTGAGGAAGTATGTCTGTCGTCCCGAATGAGGAAATCCAGACTGTATTTTACGCGGGAGCAAATAGTCTTTTCCCCTGAAACACTGACAATTGCTTGTATCTATTTCCTATCTATAGTAGAATTTTTTATGACCGTTGCAATTTAGATGGTGTTAAATGGGAGGTTTAGGGATGCCAACACCTAGTATGGAAGATTATATAGAAATAATTTATAAATTAATTGATGAAAAAGGCTATGCCCGTGTATCTGATATTGCCGAAGGATTAGAGGTCCATCCATCGTCCGTTACAAAAATGGTGCAAAAACTGGACAAAGATCAATATCTCGTCTATGAAAAATACAGGGGCTTAATTTTAACAGCAAAAGGAAAAAAAATCGGAAAACGTCTAGTATTCCGTCATGAACTTTTAGAACAGCTTTTACGATCGATCGGCGTAAAAGAGGAAAATATATATAAAGATGTTGAAGGTATTGAACATCATCTTAGCTGGGACGCAATTGACCGTGTCGGGGATTTAGTACAATATTTTGAAGAAGATGAAGCTCGTGTGGAAGCGTTAAGAGAAATTCAACAGCGTAATGAAGAAGTGGAATGAAATCAGTTATGAAACTGTTCCACCTGCGCAGTGGTTTTTACATGGAGTGAGTTCTGCGCAAAGAAATCGAAGTTAGAAGCAACTGAAAAAGATGATGAAAAAGGCTGCGCCATCTGTGAAAAATAAAAAACAGGTGGTGTCAGCCTTTTTTTTGTCTGGATGTCATACAATTTTATGAACATAAATGAAATTTTTCACATTTTTGTTGATAATGTTTGAAAGACGTCACAATTTAACGCGGGAATTTCAATTACAATTACAAGATAGGATGTATATGGAGGTGGAAAGAATGAGTATATTACCGAAGAAAAATGAACTTGGTTTTTATGAAATTCGCCTCGAATCCATTGGCGGACTTGGTGCCAATTTAGCCGGAAAAATGCTTGCAGAAGCAGGTGTATTGGGGCTTGGTTTAAACGGCGCCAATTTTTCATCTTACGGCTCTGAAAAAAAAGGTACTCCCGTGAAAAGCTTTGTGCGTTTTTGTGAACCTGAAACGGAAATAAGAGATCACAGTCCGATTGAACAGCCGCATGTCATCGGGATTTTTCATGAAGCGTTATATAAAACGGTTGACGTACTAAGCGGCTTAAGAGCGGATGGAATTGTGTTGGTTAACTCTGTACGAAAATTGGATGAGATAAAAGAAGATTTAAAAATAAAGCACGGGCAATTAGCAGTTGTTGATGCTTTAGGAATTGCAGTTGAGGAAAAAACAAAAGTCAATACTGCGATGCTCGGGGCATTATTCAGGATCTGTGATTTTTTAGATCCGGAATCAATGCGAAATGTCATTCGCGATACGTTTGCGGCAAAATATCCTCATTTAATAGAAGCAAATATCCGCACATTTGACCGCGGCTACCATGAAGTGCAACTGAAAAATTACGGAGAAGGAACAGATGGAAAAAAATTCAAACGATTGGAACCGGTACTTGGGTATGAAACACAGCCAATCGGCGGTGTGATCACGGCTCAGGGTAATAGTCTACTAAAAGATGTAAGCAGTTCGCGGCAGGGGTATATGCCTTCCTTGCTGATGGAAAAATGTATTCACTGTGCTGCCTGCGATCACGTATGTCCGGATTTTTGCTTTGTGTGGGAAGCGGGAGAAGACAAACGCGGTCGCAAAACGATGTTTTTAAAGGGTATTGACTATCAATATTGTAAAGGCTGTTTAAAATGTATCGAAGCCTGCCCGACCGGAGCTTTACAGTCTCTTCGTGAAGAGATTGGCTATGCCAAAGAAATAACCGTAAAACATCATTATCCATTTGCGGAAGGGGTGAGCAGAATATGACTGTAACTGTAAAAGAAAAAGCAAAGCAAACGATTACTTTTGAATCAGGAAATGAGATGGCAGCGATGGCAGCTGCCCAAATTAATTATCATATTATGGGTTATTTTCCAATTACGCCTTCAACAGAGATCGCCCAATATTTAGATCAAATGAAAGCCAGAGGAGAACATGATATTCAGCTGATTGCGGCAGACGGGGAACACGGCTCGGCAGGAATCTGTTATGGCGCAGCTTTGACTGGTGCCAGAGTTCTCAATGCAACAAGTGCAAATGGATTTATGTATATGCTGGAACAGCTGCCTGTCCAATCGGGAACACGATTCCCGATGGTACTGAACTTAGTGACACGGGCGATAAGCGGTCCGTTGGATATTCGCGGTGACCATTCAGATCTATACTTTGCTCTTAATACGGGATGGGTAATCTTAACAGCACGCTCGCCGCAGGCTGTTTACGATTTTAATATTCTTGCGTTAAAGCTGGCTGAGCACAGCAAAGTCCGCTTGCCGGTGATTGTTGCCTATGATGGATTTTATACTTCCCATCAGAAAAGAAAAGTTTCCTATTTTACCAATCGTTCGGTAGTACAGGAATTTGTCGGCGATGCACCAGCCGGTTACCCCCATATCGGTGATCCGAAAAAGCCTGTTACGATCGGGGCGCATATGAATGGCGATGATTTATTAAACAATCATTATCAACAATCAGAAGCTTTATATAAGGCGGAAGAAGTATTCCGCAAACTTTCCGCTGAATTTGCGGAAATTTCGGGGAGAAAATATGAAATTGTCGATTTGTACAGGATGGAAGATGCGGAAATTGCGCTATTTCTATTAAATTCTGCCGCTGAAACCGCCAAGGATGTTGCGGATCGGTTGCGGAGCCAGGGAATAAAGGCGGGAGTGATCAGCCCGAATCTGCTTCGCCCGTTTCCTGCTAAACAAATCAGGGAGGCATTAAAGCATGTAAAAGCGCTTCTTATCGGAGAACGTGCTGATTCATACGGCGGCCACGGTCCTAATCTGACACATGAAGTTAAAGCGGCACTGCAGGAAGATCCTGATAATAAAACAATCGTGTTAAGCCGGGTATTTGGTCTTGGCGGAAAGGATTTTTACGCAGACGATGCCGCCAACTTTTATGCATACGCGATTGCGGCAATGAAACAGGGCTTTGCTGAAAAACCGTTTGATTATTACGGAGTTACTCCCGGCAGAATGGCAGATAAATTTAAGCAAGTAATCGAACCGCAGTACGGAGAAGTATTCAAATCAGGTTTGATTCAAGTAACACAGGATGAAGAAACAAACCGCTTGAAAGTGAAAATTCCGCCTTTACGCGCCTTGACTGCAAAGCCGAAGCGGCTTGCTTCCGGCCACGGCGCCTGTCCCGGATGCGGGATTTTTTCAGGACTCGAATTATTTTTTAAAGGGATAGAAGGAGATATTGTCATATTATTTCAGACGGGCTGCGGCTATGTTGTTTCTGCAGCATATCCTTACTCTTCTTATAAACAGACAATGGTTCATAATTTGTTTCAAAACGGGCCGGCAACCCTTTCCGGTACTGTGGAAGCAATTGCACAGTTAAGGCTGCGGGGGGAACTGCAAGTAGACGAGGATCCGACGTATGTCGTTGTGACTGGCGACGGCGGTATGGATATCGGTATGGGCTCGGCAATCGGAACCGCACTTCGCAACCATAAACTGATTATTCTCGAATATGATAATGAAGGCTATATGAATACCGGTTCACAAATGTCGTACTCGACTCCGATCGGACACCGGACAAGCACGACGAATGTCGGACGCACGGAGAAAGGCAAAGCTTTTCACCATAAAGACACACCGCAGATTATGGCAGCAACAAACATTCCTTACGTGTTCACGGGAACGGAGGCATTCCCGCAGGATTTAGTGAAAAAGGCGGCAAAAGCACAGTGGTATGCAAGTAATGTCGGCACTGTTTATGGGAAAATCTTAATTACATGCCCTTTAAATTGGAAATCTGAAGAGCGTTATGGCACAAAAATTATCGAAGCTGCAGTGAATTCCTGCTTTTTCCCGCTTTATGAAGTGGAACAGGGGAGTACAACGATCACCTATGATCCGCAAAAGAAAAACAAGAAAGTTCCGTTAACAGACTGGTTGAAATATATGGGGAAAACGAAACATTTATTAAAAGAAGAAAACAGGGAACTATTGGAAGAATTTCAGATTGAAGTAGAAAACAGATGGCTAAAGCTGAAAGCCAAACATGATAATCCGTTTTTGTAGAAAAGAAAATAATGAGTCTTGATTTTCTTTGAATGTTTTTAAGGGTTAAGACTCCCACCTCTAAGCGAAACGCAGGTGGGATTTCCCAATCAGGTGGGGTAGAGTCTCCACCTGATTTTCACTAATTACTGAGCCAAGAGGGTTCCGCTGTAGTGAGCCTGTCAACCGACTTTCACGGCATATCATCGTTTTACTCCAGTATTCCAGTATTCCATGATTCGGTTGACTGCCCCTTAATCTGCGATAAATTGAAGATAACCTGTTCTTTGCAAAAGGTTCCAGGCTAATGATAGCTGTTCTCATTCCCATTCATATGGTGTTTCCTGATATACATAATAATTTAACCAATTGGAAAAAAGCAAATGAGCATGCGAGCGCCATATATTTAATGGGCGTTTTTCCGGGTCATCATTTGGATAATAATTTTTTGGAAGCTGGATTGGTAATTTCCGCTGTAAGTCCCGGTGATATTCTTCGGCTAATGTATACAGCTCATATTCCAAATGCCCCGTCACCATAATTTGTTTTCCGTTATTCGCACTAAGAATAAAGGGACCAGCTTCATCAGAAGATGCTAACAGTTGAATCGCGGGTTGATCTTCTATTTCCTTCGCGGCAATGTCCGTATGCCGTGAATGCGGCGCATAAAAAAGATCATCGAAACCGCGTAATAATTTTTCAGATCGTTTACGTACAACATGTGGAAAGACACCAAAGCATTTTGCCGGCAGCTGCACTTTATGAATACCAAAGTGATAATATAATGCTGCTTGCGCTCCCCAACAAATATGAAGTGTTGACGTTACATTCGTTTTTGTCCACTCCATAATTGTAACGAGCTCTTCCCAATAGTCAACTTCCTCAAAGCGCAACATTTCGACAGGTGCTCCTGTGATAATCATTCCGTCAAATTTTTTCGCTTTTATTTCAGCCAGGCTTGTGTAAAATTGATCTAGATGAATCGAACTTGTGTTTTTTGCTTCATGGGAAACCGTATGGAGAAAGGAAATATTCACTTGTAATGGTGTATTCCCAAGGAGTCTCAACAATTGCACTTCAGTTTTTTCTTTTTCCGGCATTAAGTTCAATATTAAAATGTTAAGGGGACGAATATCCTGCTGGCTTGCACGGACATTATCCATCACAAAAATATTTTCTTTTTCTAAAATTTCACGTGCAGGTAAAAGCTTTGGAATTTTGATTGGCAAACCATCATCTCTCCTTCAAAAAGTATTGCAAACGTCTTTTTTGCTAAATCAATTATAGTTTTGATTTAATCTTAAGGCAACGGAAATAATTATACAGAAAGAATGCTCACAATGTTACAATATAAAAAGAAAAGCAAAAGGCGCCTTGCGCCGGACAAAGAAAAGTGGAGAGGCAAACGGAGGCCGAAAGTCGGATGTCAGAGGACGGTTTAGACAAACTCGCCATGTGAGTTTCAAAATTTTTAACTTCTCATCTCCCACTTCCCACTTCTAGCTAAAACAGATGATAAGCATTATTAGGAGGCATCTATGACGACAAAACAACAATACAAATCAGATATCGAAATTGCTCAAGCCGCTGTAATGAAACCAATTTCGCAAATTGCGGAAATGATCGGACTTCATGAAGATGATCTTGAACTATATGGGAAATATAAAGCTAAGCTCTCCTTTTCCGCCTTAAAAAAGATATCCACAGCAACAAAAGGGAAAATTATTCTCGTAACAAGTATCAACCCGACACCAGCAGGAGAGGGAAAATCAACGGTCACCGTCGGCTTAGGAGATGCTTTACACCTTCTTGGTAAAAAGGCGATCATCGCGATGAGAGAGCCTTCTCTCGGACCGACAATGGGGTTAAAAGGCGGCGCCGCAGGAGGCGGTTATGCGCAAGTGCTGCCTATGGAAGATATTAACTTGCACTTTACCGGAGATATTCATGCCATTACAACGGCGAATAATGCCTTAAGTGCTTTTATCGATAATCATTTGCAACAAGGAAACAGCCTGCAAATTGATTCACGAAGAATCGTCTGGAAACGGGCAGTCGATTTAAATGACCGTACCCTCAGAAAAGTGATTGTTGGACTTGGCGGTCCGTTCCAAGGGGTTCCGCGTGAAGACGGGTTTGATATTACGGTAGCTTCGGAAATAATGGCTGTGTTATGCTTGGCTACAGACTTAATGGATTTAAAACAACGGTTGGCGAGGATTGTCGTTGCTTACAACTTTCAAAAAGAGCCGGTTACTGTCAAAGATTTAGGTGTTGAAGGTGCTTTAGCTTTATTGTTAAAGGATGCCGTGAAACCGAATCTTGTGCAAACAATCGGCCATGCGCCCGCACTTATCCACGGCGGCCCATTTGCTAATATTGCACACGGTTGTAATAGTGTTATTGCCACGAAGGCGGCAAGCCATTTAGCAGATTATGTTGTCACAGAAGCCGGCTTTGGCGCGGATCTGGGTGCGGAAAAATATTTAAATATTAAAGCGAGAGAATCCGGACTGGAACCGGAAGTTGTCGTGATTGTTGCGACAATCCGCGCTCTAAAAATGCACGGCGGTCTCAAAAAGGACGAGCTGAGTAATGAAGATATCACGGCTTTACAAGCGGGCTTTAGCAATTTGCAAAAGCATACGGAAACAATAAAGGAATTTGGAATTCCGGCTGTAATAGCAGTTAATCGTTTTGTTACGGACTCAGATTTAGAAATTCAAACGCTCGTTTCACTTTGCAAGCAGGAGAATCTCCCTATTGCCTTAACGGAAGTTTGGGAAAAAGGCGGAAAGGGCGGCATTGAACTTGCTGAAAAAGTAATGAAAATAATAGAGAAGCAACATGCACATTATAAGCCTTTATACGAGTTATCTGCACCAATTGAGGAAAAGATCCGTACAATTGTAAAAAAGGTCTACGGCGGAAACAATGTCGATTTTGCTCCAAAAGCACGCAGACAAATAGAATTGTACAAGCAATATGGCTGGGATCACTTGCCGATATGTATGGCGAAAACACAATATTCGCTGTCAGATAATCCGAAAAAACTTGGAAGACCTGCTGATTTCACCATAACAGTCAGAGAAATAAAACCATCAATCGGCGCAGGCTTCCTCGTAGCATTAACTGGAGATGTCATGACAATGCCCGGACTGCCAAAAAATCCGGCTGCACTAAAAATGGACGTTGATAAAAACGGAAAAGCCATCGGGCTATTCTAGAACAGAAGTCAGTGGCAGGGAGTCAGAGGACAGATTTACAGAAACCGGCTGGCCAAAAGTGACCTGCTTCCGGCTTCGGCTCTCTAGTGAATTCGTTTCAGCAAGCGCAGGAACTCGGGAAATCAGATAGGGACTCTACCCCGCCTGATTAAAAAATCCACCTACCTACGCTTAGAGATAAAGTGAAACTTCCATCAGTGGGGATTTTTTCGACGTACAGGACGTACTAGTGCCGACGTTGCAACAGGACGTTGCGCCTTTAGTCGGTAGACGTACAGGACGTACTAGTGCCGACGTTGCAACAGGACGTTGCGCCTTTAGTCGGTAGACGTACAGGACGTACTAGTGCCGACGAAGACATGAGGCAAGTGGCGCCCTTAGTCGGTAGACGTAAAGGACGTACTAGTGCCAACGAAGACATGAGGCCGTGGCGTACTTAGTCGGCCCTCATCCCCCACTGAAGGTTAGCCGCGCTATGCCCGATTGATTTTTCTAAGGGCTAAAAGCCCAAAGAAACTCCTTATCACGCATAGCCTGATTGAATTTTCTAAGGGCTAAAAGCCCAAAGAAACTCCTTATCTCACCATTCGGGCTTTTAGGGGCAGTTTATCCCCCGCCTAACGTGATTGTTCTTACCTCCATTTTGAGGCGGGGGTATTACTGCCCCTTAATCTGCGATAAAAAAGTGAAAGAGGAAAAATATGTTTGATCCTACAGCTTATGAAAATTTAAAGGTCGTTATAGAGGGGGCCGTTTATGATCGCGATCTAAACGGGGAGATCCGTATTACGGATCGAAATAATATCGTGAATCTCTCCAAGCTTTCACGAACCTGTGAGGTTTCCTTTACGACTGCTTTCGATGATACACTGACATGTAAGATTCAGCTTGAAGGAACACTGGAAAATTTTATTGCGGAACGAATATCCACATTGGAAGATAAAAATCTGGCAGGATGTACTTTACGCCTGTTTTATCACTATAAGTTAATGCAAAATCATTCTTTCGATTTTCAGGAGATAAAAAAGATTCTTTTAAGCATTTGGGGGAAGGAGCGGACTGTAAAATTGCAATTAAGTCATGACCCGCTTTTTCCGGATAGGAAATACGATTTTACTGCAGAAATCACATTCAATCGGATTATTACAGAAAATCAAGTTGATGACTTGATGAGAGTGGTCGAACATTCCATTAAAACAATGGATAAAGTCATCCGTAAATTTTCTGTAAAATAACGAAGTGCACTCTTTTTCAGTATTCAGAAAACTCGAATGAACAGGAGGAGACTTTTACTCTTATCCATTAAGAAAAAAAAGTATTTACTTTCAATGGCAATACATATACGATAAAGAAGGAACATTGGGAAAAGTTCCTAATAACGCGGAAGGAGGAAAAGAAGATGAAGATAATAGTCAAAAAGTTAGCAATCGTAGAAAAGGATAGGTCAAAAGGACCATAGTGGAGGAACAAAATGAAAAACATAAAAATAACAGAATATCATCATGATTTAGCAAAAGAAGTAGCAAAAATGTGGAATTTAAGCAATGATAGCTGGGGCGGAGACGGAAGAATCAAAACAGAAGAGCAAGTAAAGCAACAAGAAGATAATTCGGGAAATATCGCGCTTTATTTAGCGCTTGACGGCAATGAAGTAGTTGGATATTGCGGATTTTCCGAATATAAAGAAGATACTGGCTCGTTGTATATTCCATTATTAAATGTCCGCCCGGATTATCACGGGAAGAAAATCGGCAAACTTCTTGTGCAAAAGGCTGTCGCAAAAACGGTCGAGCTCGGCTGGCCGCGTCTTGATTTATACACATGGCCGGGAAATCTGAAGGCAGTTCCTTTATATAAAAAATGCGGGTTTTTCTGGGAAGACCGTGATGATACAACCCATTTAATGAACTTTATTCCGACGGTATTGCAAACTCCTTTATTAAAGCCAATCTTTGCAAAACTCGATTGGTATCAAAACAGTGTCAGAGAGATTGAAGTGAAACCGGACGGCATAAAGGAAAATGGCTTTACCTTTTACGAATATAAATGGGCAAACCGTGATTCAAAGGTTCGTGTTCAGTTTGAACGCAGCGGGAGAGGAATGCGCCTTATCGAAACAAATGATTTCGAATTGAAGCTTGAACTCGAAGATCATCAACTGATCGAGGAACAACATGAGCAGGTCTCCATTACATTTAAAAATAAAACAGACAATCCGATGTCCGTAAAAATTGACGGGGTCAAAAACGAACGTGTTTCGTGCATGTTCCAGGCAGAACAACTCGTCACGGAAGAAGCCGTTTTAACAGGAGCAGTACTGGTCAAACCGGGAGAAGCAGCAAATACTTGGAGAACTCATCCTGTCGTTGCAGTACAAGTAACTATCAATGGCAAACCATGTGAACTAAGGCTTGGGATTTCGCCAAAACAACCGGCACGTGTAGAAGGCAAGCTTTCAGGAACGTATACATATGTCGGTGAAGAAGCTGCAATCCTATTAGAAACGGAAAACAATCTGAAAGAACCCGCAACTATGACAATTGTTTTCCATGACAATGAATACGGTACATTACCGCCAAAATTGACGACATTGATGGACACAAAAGAAAGAAAACTGTTAACCATACCGCTTACCGTAAAAAAACATGGCTATTTCAAACAAAAAGCTACGATTCAATTGAAAACAAAAAATGGAAATCAATATTCGTTTTCACAAAACATTGGGGTACCGCTAAAAGGCTTTGCGGAAAAATTTGCCGGAGAATCAGACGAGTACTGGTATCTTTATAATGGTCTGTGCCAAGTTAACATTCGTAAACGCGACTATGGCATGACTGCCGGGCGAAACGAGAAAGAAGAGCAGCCGTTATTCTTTTTCATGCCGGAAATAGGAAAACCTTTTTCTAGTGAAATGGCAAAGAAAAAGCCGCTGTCGATTGACTTCGACACAAATTCACAAACTGCGTCCGTATTTTTTACTTTTGCTTCAGAGGTTTGGGAAGGATTAACTTTACGTCTGTGTATTTCTCTCTATGGCGACGGGCTGTTGAAGCGCTGGCTGGAAGTGGAAAATCAACATGCAGAAACGTACCGTGATATCTTTATCAATCAACGGCTTTTTTGTGAAAAAGAAGAAATGTATTTTCCGCTAAATGGGGAAGTTGTTTATTTTAACGAAAAAAGAGAGCTGAATTTTCATGATATCCCGATGAATGCACTCTCAAGCAATTGGTTTTTTTCAAATAATCCATCTTCTCCATTTGGTATAACTTGGCCGAAGAGTGTGAAAGCAAGCCCCGAAGGCTGGCGCTTTTATATGGAATATCATAAAACCGAAATAAAAGCCGGAGAAACAGCGGTATTTGAACCGATCTTTCTTTCGATCGGAGCCTTTCAACAATGGGAAGAGCTGCAGGCTTTTGCTGAAAAAAGACCGGCTGCTTCCAAACAGGAGGTATTGCAGGAGAAGCGTCTTGAGCATTTGCATGTATTAAAGCAGGAGGAATCGCAATTTTCTCTGACCTTGCAGGAAAACCGTGCAGCGAATCTGCAAGGAGAATGGAATCTTTACGTGAATGAGCAGCTAGCGAAAAATACACAAATCGACGCTGCAGATGAAAAAAATTATTTTATTACAACGCATGACCGGAAAGCTTTAACACCTGTATCATTAATAAATGGCGTTTTAAAGGGAAAAAGTGTGACAACAGAACTGGATTCTCTCTTACTTGTACCAAACGGGAAAATCGAAACAGCAAATAATGGCAATAGTTTTTCTGTTTGCAACGGTCAAATCACGATACTGGCTGACCCGGCTTTTTATCCAGGAATTTACAGTTTGAGTGTAAACGGGAAAGAATGGCTCGATACGTCTTATCCCGAATTAATTGCAAAAGCATGGTGGAATCCTTGGGGCGGCGGTTTGAAGTATAGCCCGACACAATTAACTACGTTTTCCTTAAAAAAGGAGACTGTTGCAGCTCAATTTGTGGAAAGAATCGATCTCGAAGGAAATACCTGGTCAGGACTTGCGATCGACATAACTGTCCGGGAAAATGGCTTTTGGAAAGGTCTGCAATATGTACAGTATTACTTGATGCTCCCAGGAATACCTGTTCTGGCAAGTTTTGTAGAGGTACTGGATGGAGGGGGCAAGAACCATTCCCGGCAAAAATGGATACTGGATGGCTTTTTCAAAAATGATAAGCAGCAGCCTTTGACGCTGTTCAGTAATAAAGTCCAATCTCGTGCAGGTTCGGAAGAAAATGTTCTTTATTATCAACTTGGTGACTATCTTGCTACCAGCGATCAAACTGAAAAATTATATGCGGTAGAAGGATTGCAAGTACAGCATACGGAAATCTATATGAATAAAGAAGTATGCTATTTCGAATCATTACAGCAAATAAAAAATCACAGTTCTTATCTTACAGAGCCAAATGTGTTTTTATTTGATAATCGTATTCTAACAAAAAATCAATTGGCAAGATTACGAAACTTACATTTTCAACGTTAAGGGGTAAAAATGAAGATTATTGACGCACATATGCATTTTTCAAAAATAAAATCGTTTCAGCAAACGGCCGAAGAGCTTTCCCATGTTAATTATTCCGGAAAAGGGATCAATAAAGAATATGAAGAGGCAAATGTCGTCTTAGGAATCGGCATGGGTTTGACAGAAACAGATAAAATGGGGTTTCCTGATTATCATACGGCAACGCCGATGGGCCTGGATTTAGAGGAGAAACTGCCGCACAATCTTGTCTATTGTGCGGGGGTTAATCCTTATGATCTCGGGGAAGAAGCGATTGAAAGATTGCGGCAGGAGGTGCAAAAGCCTTATGTTGTCGGGATAAAAATCTATCTTGGCTACTATCCTTTTTATGCCTATGACGATGTGTACGAGCCTGTCTATCAATTAGCGGAAGAATTTCAATTGCCAGTCGTTTATCATACCGGTGATACCTATTCCGAACGCGGTTTCCTAAAATATTCGCATCCTTTAGCAATTGATGAAGTTGCTGTTACCCATCGGAAGGTAAATTTTATGATGGCTCATTTCGGCGATCCGTGGACGCTTACCGGAGCGGAGATAATTTATAAAAACAGCAATGTCTATGCTGATTTATCAGGTTTATTGGTAGGAACTGAAAAAGATTTACTGAGGCACCGTGATGACCGTTTCCATGATCATTTGCGGCACGCACTTGTATTTGCCGATTCGTATGACAAGCTTTTATTTGGTACGGATTGGCCGCTCATTCCGGTAGCACCTTATATTTCGTTTATTAAAAGCATTATTCCGGAGGAATTTCATCAGGCTGTCTTTTATGATACGGCAATTAAGTTATTTCCGAAAATAAAGCCATTATTAATTAAATAAAAATTTCAGAAGGTGGATTCTCTTCGATCCACCTTTTGTAAAAAACGAAGGAGAGACAAGGTGATTAAAGCTATTTTTTTCGATTTGGATGATACGCTGCTATGGGACAAAAAAAGTGTGAAACAAGCTTTTGCCGCAACTTGTACACTCGCTGCGGAAAAATTTAAAATTTCCGCCGATCAATTGGAGGAAGCTGTTCGGAAGGAAGCAAGGGCACTTTATGCCACTTATGAAACATACCCGTTTACACAAATGATCGGGATCAATCCCTTTGAAGCAATGTGGGCTACTTTTGACAGTGATGGCGAAGATTTTAAAAAACTGAAGGAGCTTGCTCCGGAATATCAAAAAGAAGTTTGGCGGAGAGGCTTGCATGCGCTAGGAATCGACGACCGCAATTTTGCTGCGGAATTGGCAAAACGCTTTCCTGTCGAAAGGAAAAATAATCCGTTTGTCTTCGCAGAATCCTTTTCTGTCCTCGACCGTCTTAAAGGACAGTACAAATTACTGTTGCTAACAAACGGCTGCCCGGCTTTGCAAAATACGAAGCTCACCCTGACGCCTGAATTAGCACCTTATTTTGATCATATTGTCATCTCCGGCGCTTTTGGGAAAGGGAAGCCGGATGCTGCGATTTTTGAACATGCTGTTAAGCTTGCTGAAGTGAAAAAAGCAGAAGTGCTAATGGTCGGTGATAACTTAAAGACAGATATTCTCGGTGCAAAGCGGGCAGGCATCACATCCATCTGGCTCAATCGCGAAAAAATCCCGTGCAATGAAGTAGAGCCGGCTTATGAAATTCACCATCTTGAGGAAATATTTACAATTCTTAAAACCATTAATGCAGCTTCATACTAAACCTCCATGCAATTAAAAGAAAATTCTGCTAAAAAACTATTAAAAAGATGTCCTAAAACAGTTTTTTTGGTTTTCTTACGAATAAGCATCTTTTTCCGTAATCGGGGGTATCATTTAACAAAAAACGCTTGGTCATTATTAGCCAGGCGTTTTCTGTGTGCTGATTAACTTGCTAAATATATTTAGTTCGTATTAACCTGAAAGATTTTCTCCGTCATGTTACAATACTAGTTGAACATAATACGAATGGAATGGTACAGATGAAATTTATATCCGTAGAACAAATTTCGAAATCATATGGAGATAAGCAATTATTTCAAGATATAACTTTTACAATTGCAGAAAAAGAAAGAATCGGACTGATCGGGATAAATGGCACGGGAAAATCCACATTGCTAAAAATAATCGCAGGTGCAGATGTTCCAGATAGAGGCGAAATTGTCGCGCCAAACGATTTTCATATTTCCTATTCGGCGCAAAATCCGCAGCTAAACGAGGAATTTACCGTATTAGAACAGGTTTTTTCCGGCGAAGCGCCTATTTTAAAGCTGCTAAAAAAGTACGAAGAGGCGATAATACAAATAGAACAACATCCCGCTGACGAAAAAGTGCAAAATCATTTATACGCCGTGCAAAAGGAAATGGACGCACAAAACGGCTGGGACGCAAGTACGAACGCAAAAACGATCCTAACAAAGCTGGGTATTGATGATTTTCAAAAAAAAATTGCAGCTCTTTCCGGAGGACAAAAAAAGCGCGTTGCCTTGGCCGGTGCATTAATACAGGCAGCTGATCTCCTTATTTTAGATGAACCGACAAATCATCTTGACTTTGACTCCGTGAAGTGGCTGGAAAATTATTTAAGCAGATATTCTGGAGCATTGTTTATCGTAACGCATGACCGTTATTTTTTGGACCATGTCGCCAATAAAATTTTTGAATTGGACCAGGGAGAGCTTTACAGCTACAAAGGAAACTATGCCGCATTTTTAGAAGCAAAAGCAATCAGAGAAGAAAACGAAGCTGCTGCCGCCGTCAAGCAAAAAAACTTATTCCGGCGTGAATTGGAATGGATAAAACGCGGCGCAAAGGCCCGCTCAACAAAGCAAAAAGCCCGGATCCAGCGTTTTGAACAATTGGACGAACAGCTTAAAGATACAAAAACTTCCGGGAATCTCGATATTTCTTTAAAAGGAAGCAGGTTAGGAAAGCAGGTTTTTGAAGTAAACGATGCCAGCAAAAAATACGGAAGCCAGGTGATCTTGGATCACTTTCATCTTCTTGTAAAGCCCGGTGACCGGATTGGCATTATCGGGAAAAATGGTGCCGGCAAATCTACGTTATTAAATATATTAGCAGGAAAAACAAATTTGGATTACGGGGAAATTGTGATCGGGCAAACAGTAAAAATTGCTTACTATCGTCAGGAAAGCGAAGATCTGGAAGAAGACAAACGAATGATTGCTTATATCAGTGAAACGGCACAAATGATTCACACTTCCGGCGGTAAAACAATATCGGCATCACAAATGCTGGAGAGATTCCTTTTTCCGCCTTCTGTTCACGGCAATTTGATCCGCACTTTATCCGGAGGAGAAAAGCGGCGCCTCTATTTATTAAAACTATTGATGACAGAACCGAATGTACTGTTCCTCGATGAGCCGACAAATAATCTTGACACACAAACGTTAACCGTTTTGGAGGATTATTTGGACGATTTTTCCGGAGTGGTTCTGACTGTTTCGCACGATCGCTATTTTCTTGATAAAGTAGTGGATCAGCTCCTTATTTTACAAGGAGAAGGGAAAATAGATTCCTTTTACGGAAATTACTCTGATTACTTGGATACACAAAGCAATATTACTTCCGGAAAAGAAGAAATGAAAAAGAGCTTCTCAAAAACTACTAACAGTCCAGAAACAAAAAAGATAAAGATGACTTTTTTAGAAAAGAAAGAATGGGAAGAAATTGATGATAAAATTGCTGAAGTGGAAAATCGTCTTGAAGAAATTAATTCTCAGTTAAGTCAGGTCGGCAGTAATTTTGAACAGGCGAATGAGCTATACAAAGAAGAAAAACTGTGTAACGAACAATTGGAAGAACTGATTGAAAGATGGACTTATTTAGCCGAATTACAAGAACAGGAGTAAACAGTTCGATACAATGGACGTTCATTTTTCCTTACTTAAACGGTTCTGTTTGAAAATAACAAACTAACAACTACAAAGAAGGTGATACGGATGAAAATACTTTCCATTGAACCGACGCCGAGTCCTAATACAATGAAAGTAATCTTAAATGAAGAATTGCCGGCGGGAAAAAGCAATAATTATAAACAAGATCAGCAGGAGGGAGCACCCCCTGTCATTAAAGAGATTCTTGCGATTGAGGGAGTAAAAGGTGTTTATCATGTAGCCGATTTTTTTGCAGTCGAAAGAAATGCACGCTTTGATTGGAGAGATATTTTGCCTCAGGTTCGGCTGGCGTTTGGCGATGAAGAAGAGTTTCATGCAGATAATGAGCAAATTGATGACCATTTTGGTGAAGTGAAAGTTCAAGTACAGATATTCAAAGGCATACCGATGCAAATAAAATTAAACAACGGCAGGGAAGAGAAACGTTTCGCCATGGGGGACAACTATACCCGCGCAATAAGTGCTGTCCAATTGCCCGGGGATAATGTTGTTTTAATGAGAAAGTGGCATGATCACGGTGTCCGTTACGGAGATTTGCTGGAAATAGGGGAAGAAGTAATCGAAGAATTAATCGCAGCCTATCCGCAAGAGCGTCTTAACTTGCTAATAGAACGAGGGAAAAATCCGTCTATGGCACCGTCCCGGCGCAAAAAGTTAAAATTAACTTTGGCCGATTTAGAAGCGGAAGATTGGCGAGTTCGCTACCAGCTGCTTGAGCAAATGGACGACCCTGAATTAAGTGATTTACCGGTTCTTAAAAAAGCGTTACAAGATGAAAAAGCCTCGATACGACGGCTGGCAACTGTCTATTTAGGAATGATCAAGGATAAAAAGGTGCTTCCTTTATTATATCAGGGATTAAAGGATAAAACGGTTACGGTACAGCGAACAGCGGGAGATTGCCTGTCTGATCTCGGTTTTTCGGAAGCAGCAGCGGAAATGATGCTTGCTTTACAGGATAAAAGCAAATTAGTCCGCTGGCGGGCAGCGATGTTTCTCTATGAAGCAGGTGACGAAACAGCACTTCCAGCCTTAAAAGCTGCAGAAGACGACCCTGAATTTGAAGTCCGTATGCAAATAAAACTGGCAATAGAGCGGATTGAACAAGGCGAAAAAGCAAAAGGCTCTGTCTGGAAGCAGATGACAGAGGCAAGAAAACAAAAATAGGTTTTCGAAGTGATTGCTTTCTTCTTTTATTATCCGTTTTTAATATTTTATTGGCCGTTTTTTTAAGATATTGTCTGTTTTTTTCTTTTATTGTCCGATTTGAGTCATTTATTGTCCAATTTCAATATTCTTAGTTTTCAGACAAATATCTCATACTTCCTTACGTATTATTGCAAAATACTCTTTGGAACGTTGTCAATTAGTTTTTCATTCCTTTATTCGAACCTGCTTCTTTGCATATTTAATAGTATTTGTAGTATGCTTACAGTAAAAACAAACAGAAAGGGTGGGATTACCGTGTCAATGGCATATGAAGAATATATGAAAGAACTGGCAAGACCGATGCGCGAAGAGCTGACCCGGGCAGGGTTCCAAGAATTAACAACAGAAGAAGACGTCGTTGAATTCATGGAAGGTGCGGAAGGATCAACGTTGGTTGTAGTTAACTCCGTATGCGGCTGCGCCGCCGGACTCGCCCGTCCGGCAGCAACTCAAGCCGTTTTACAAACGGAGCATAAGCCTGATCACCTTGTAACCGTGTTTGCAGGCCAGGATAAAACAGCAACAGCAAAAATGCGCGAATATTTTTCCGGGATAGAACCATCATCCCCATCAATGGCTTTATTAAAAGGTAATAAGGTTGTTCATTTCATTCCCCGTCATGAAATCGAAGGACGTACAATCGAGGACGTGATGAATAATTTATTATCTGCTTTAGAAAAAAATAATTAATATCCGGACGCCGGTTCAATTGACTCGAAAGGATCAACAGTAACTTTCCGGCAGAAAGGCTAATCTCTGAAATGGATTAGCCTTCTTTTTGTCTATTAACAAAACAGATGATAACATCTGACATTGATTATGATCTATTTTTATATTTATTTCTTATTTTGCGAAACTTTTTTTTCTTCTTTTACGTACTAATTAGTATAGGGAAAAAGGAGAGAATCAAGATGCGAAAATGGCTTCGCAAAGCATTCGTTATTTTAGTAACGGTATTAACTTTTGGAATGGTTGTACCTTCGCAATCGCCATTGTATGACCATGGCAATAATTTAAAATCAACAAAACGGAATACGTTGGAATCTTCTGCGTTACCATTGCAAAATGAAACGTTTTCTATAGAAGAAATTGAACAGTCGGAAAGAGAAAAATTTATGAAGCGGATGACAGCATCAGCAGAAGAGCAAGCTTTTGTAAAATTTGGAGAACGAATTAAACCTGTAATTGAAGACGAATTTCGTGATATGATCCTGCCTAATATCGTAAAAGCAATCGATGAGGTTGCGGTTCAATTTCCTGATGAAGAACTGACAAAAATTACGATAACCGAATCCCCCGGAGGAGGGACATCAGAAAAAATATTTCATCTAATCAAGGAGGATACGAAAGAGGATATCATTCGTTTTCATGTAAGACGGGATCGTCCTCCTCAAAGTGGTTATTGGTTTCATTTTCACTATCATACATACCATGATCAATTCCAAGCGCATTATGCACTTGGTGAAATTTATTGGAGCAATAACACACCTCCAAAATGGATGAGTTGACAGCTTTGCTTTGACATTTCGTACAATTTACTATGAGGATCGAAGTATTCTTCCAAAATGAATAAGTTTCCAACTATATATTATATATATATAGTTGTGATTCTACCTCTAATTGGTAATCTTCTCATCTATTACCTTCTTAAAATAGGTATCTCTTATGTTATAATTTTTAATAATCTTGATATTCGGATGGAAAGAATTTTCCATCCGTTTCTTCATTTTTTATCGCAGATTAAGGGGCAGTAATACCCCCGCCTCAAAATTGGAGGTGAAACCAATTATGTTAGGCGGGGGATAAACTGCCCCTAAAAGCCCGATTGGTGAAATAAGAATTTTCTTTGGGCTTTAGCCCTTAGAAAATTCAATCGGGCTTCGCGCGACTAACCATCAGTGGGGGATG
>JAGKQJ010000230.1 GCA_017898095.1 Bacillaceae bacterium Marseille-Q3522
GTACAAGTCCTTTTGCTATTTGATAATGTGTATCTATTTAAATTAATTATAATTTAATATTGACTTTAAATTATATCGGGTTTATAATATTTTTTGTGAAAGTTAATACAATGAGAATTCAATATTTCTCATTTAAATATTTTTAAGATGGAGGGAATTATTATGCCAGAACGTATGGTAGGTAAACAAGCACCTAGATTTGAAATGGAAGCTGTATTACCAAATAAAGAATTTGGGAAAGTAAGCTTAGAGGAAAACATAAAAAACGACAAATGGACTGTGCTTTTCTTCTATCCGATGGACTTTACTTTTGTTTGCCCAACTGAAATTACTGCTTTATCAGATCGTTACGATGAATTTGAAGACTTGGATGCAGTGGTTATAGGAGCTTCAACCGATACGATACATACGCATCTTGCCTGGATTAAGACAGATCGTAAAGACAATGGTTTAGGAGATATTAATTATCCTTTGGCTGCAGATCATAACCAATCTGTTGCCCGTGATTACGGGATCTTAATTGAGGAAGAGGGCGTCGCTTTACGCGGTCTTTTCATTATCGATCCTGAAGGAGAAATGAAATATTCTGTTGTCAACCATAATAATATCGGTAGAGACGTAGATGAAACATTACGTGTCCTTCAAGCATTACAAACCGGCGGATTATGCCCTGCTAACTGGAAACCGGGTCAAGAAACATTGCATGTTTAAGACCATGCTTTTAAGGAGGAATTCAAATGAAGCTACGTGAACAAATGCCTGAATTAGAAGGTGCAACAGCATGGCTGAATGGAGAAGTCACTAAAGACCAACTAGTAGGTGAAAAGCCGACTTTAATTCATTTTTGGTCTGTAAGCTGCCATTTATGTAAAGAAGCAATGCCTCATGTAAACGAGTTTCGTGATCAATATAAAGATAAATTAAATGTAGTAGCTGTTCATATGCCAAGATCTGAAGACGATCTGGATATAGAACAAATAAAAAAAGTTGCCGCTGATCATGGCATTACCCAGCCTATTTTTGTTGATAATAGCCATAAATTAACGGATGCATTTGAAAATCAATATGTCCCTGCTTACTATGTATTTGATAAAGATGGTAAGCTTCGTCATTTTCAAGCCGGAGGAAGCGGCATGAAGATGTTGCAAAAACGCGTGAACCGCGTTTTGGAAGAAACAGCGAAAGTTGGATAATATAAAATGTATATAAAAAAGCAGATCCAAAATGAATCGGGTCTGCTTTTTTTATTTTACCGTGAAGTCGTTCTCTGAAAGGATTTTTCTCTATTTGATTGGAATTCATGTCTTCACTTCGGCTTTAAAAAGGGGATTCACCCTATACAATTAAAATTAATTTCAGGCTCGTATTCAAAATGAATCTTTTTCATTTTTACTGAGCGGTTAATTTGCAATAATTCTCACACCTTTGTCTGCTCCTCAAAACCTGGGCTAAATGCCTGATATCAATCAGTCTTTTCCACAAATAAAAAAAATTTAATAAAAATATCAAAAATACTGGAAAAATACTTCGAAAGTCGATATATTTAGTAGTACGGATTATTTTTACGACATGAGGGGTGAATTTCATTGCAGACATTAAAGAGATTAAAACAATTTTATTGGCCATATAAACGCTATTTTTTATGGTCAACAACCTTTTTGATGTTAATTACAGCGATTACAGTCGTTTATCCAATTATTTTACAAATAACGATTGATGAAGTTGTTCTCAAAGAAAGATATAATATGATTCCTTTCTTGGCACTTGGATTTATTGGTATCATGATTATAAAAGGAATTTCCACTTTTATTAACCAATATACTGGTGATTTATTTGGAATCTCAGCTGTTTATAAACTAAGAAACTCATTATATGAAAAACTGCAATTTTTGCCATTTCGCTATTATGATAATGCAAAAACTGGAGACTTAATGTCAAGATTAACCTCTGATGTTGAGATTTTTCGCTTTTTCTTATCTTTTGGGTTTGCAGAGTTGTTTCGCTTTATTATTCTCATTGCGATCAGTTTTGCAGTAATGTGCTATTATTCAATACCTTTAACAATCGTCACCCTGATAACACTCCCATTTTTAATGGTGGCAACGCTAAGATTTGACAAAGCAGTTCATCCGGCATTCCGCTCAGTCCGCAAAGCATTTGCGCGCTTAAATACGAAAGTGCAAGAAAATATTAGTGGTATTAACACTGTAAAATCATTAGCGCGAGAAGAGTTTGAAATTAATAAATTTAGAGACTCCAATGTGGATTACAAGGATCAATATATCATTACAGCGGGGATCTGGGCAAAGTTTTTTCCTTTGATGGAGTTTTTAGGGAATTTGAGTATTGTTATTTTAATTGCCTATGGTGGTTACTTAGTTATAGACGGCCAGCTGCGAGTAGGAGAATTAGTAGCATTTTACAGCTTGCTTTCCTATATTATGTGGCCAATCATGAATCTTGGATTTATTGTCAATCTTTATTCACAGGCAAAAGCTTCAGGTGAAAGACTTCTTGATATATTGGATCAGGATAATGAAATAGTCGAAAAAACGGATGCAATAGATGTGGCCCAATTAAAAGGGGAAGTAAAGTTTGAAAATGTAACTCTGCAATATACGAAAGATGACGTAGATGCTGTATACGATATTTCTTTTGAAGCAAAAGCCGGGAAGATCATCGGCCTGATTGGGGCGACCGGGTCAGGGAAAACGACCATCACACAATTGATGCCGCGATTCTATGATCCTACGAAAGGAAATATTTTTATCGATGGAAAAAATGTAAAGGACTATACACTTCATTCCTTAAGGTCAAATATCGGCTTTGTATTACAGGAGTCATTTTTATTCTCTTCGACAATAAAAGCAAATATTTCATATGGACGTCCGGATGCAACGATGGATGAAATCGTCAATGCTGCAAAAAAGGCACAGGCCCACGATTTTATTATGGAGCTGCCGGATGGATATGATACGATGCTCGGGGAAAGAGGAATGGGGCTTTCCGGAGGACAAAAGCAGCGGATTGCGATTGCCAGAGCTATTTGTATCAATCCGAGTATTCTCGTGCTTGACGATGCAACAAGTGCCGTAGACATGGATACAGAATTTAAAATTCAAAAGGCACTGAAAGAAGTTATGAAAGACCGGACTACATTTATCATTGCTCACCGCATTTCATCCTTAAAACATGCGGATGAAATTTTAGTACTGGAAAATGGCCGGATCGTTGAAAGAGGCGTCCATGATTTCTTAATGCAAAACGGTGGACCGTATGAGAGGATTTATCAAATTCAATTTAAGGATCAGAAAAAAATCCTGCAATCACAATCAAATTGAAAGGGGGAAAATCAGTATGAAGCGAAAACAGGTAAATGAAAATGTCTCAAAGCGGTTTCACTATTCAAGTGATGAAATAATTGATAAACCTTTTAACTGGGAGCAGATGTCAAGACTTATGAGCTATATGAAACCATACCGGGGAACATTGCTTCCTCTGGCGGTTATCGCTGTATTGATTACGACAGCTGTCCGCCTAGTGACGCCAATTTTAATTGGTGTTTACGCTCTTGATGGGGCACTGCTGGAAGAAAGGAATATAACCAGGTTATTCTGGATCGTCACGATTATCCTTGGTCTATACTTACTGGCTTATCTTTCTAACTTTTTCCGAATTCGCTGGATGAACCAGTTAGGTCAAAGTGTCATCTATGATTTACGCAAACATATTTTCAACCATGTACAAACGTTATCACACCGTTTCTTTGATCAGCGTTCAGCCGGATCGATTCTAGTTCGGATTATGAATGACACGAACTCTTTACAAGAATTGTTTACAAACGGGGTAATAAATTTATTAATGGACATGGTTTTATTAGTTGGGATATTTGCGATTCTTTTTTCATTAAGCCCGCAATTGACACTTGCCGTGATGGTGATATTGCCATTGATGTTTTTTATTTCGACCAGCTTACGGAAAAAAATCAGACGCTCATGGCAAACAGTGCGGATGAAGCAATCGAAAATGAATTCACATTTAAACGAAAGCCTGCAGGGAATTCGCGTGACACAAGCTTTTACAGAAGAAAGAGAAAACATGGCATTTTTTGATGGTGTCAATTATGAAAATTTTCAAAGCTGGAACTCAGCTTCGAAAAAAAATGCGATGTTCAGACCGTTGGTAGAAATGACAAATGCGCTTGGCACCGGGGTGCTGCTTTGGTACGGGGCATACTTGATCCAGAACGGCTCCCTATCGATTGGCGTGTTTGTTTCCTTTGCTTTTTATTTAGGAATGTTCTGGGAGCCTATTTCCCGGCTGGGGCAAGTCTATAATCAGTTGTTAATGGGAATGGCTTCTTCGGAACGGATTTTTGAATATATTGATGAATCGCCGATTGTTTCTGAAAAAGAAAATCCACTTCAGTTGGACGAGATCAAAGGGCAAATTGATTTTAAAGATGTCGTTTTTTCCTATGATGAAAAAAGGGTTGCTTTAAATGGTGTTAATTTGACGATCCCAGCCGGGGAAACAGTTGCCTTAGTCGGGCACACCGGTTCCGGAAAAACAACCATTGCCAATTTAATAAGCAGGTTTTATGATGCAACAAGCGGCCAGGTTCTCATTGATGGTCATCCGATTACCGATATCTCCCTGGCAAGTTTGCGCAACAAAATCAGCATCGTTTTACAAGAGACGTTTATTTTTTCCGGGACGATTATGGAAAATATTCGTTTTGGACGTCCGGATGCTAGCGATGAAGAAGTAATGAAAGCTGCAGAAGCAGTTGGTGCAGCAGCTTTTATAAAAGATTTGAAAAACGGCTATCAAACAGAAGTCGAAGAAAGAGGAAATGTTCTGTCTGTCGGGCAACGGCAGCTGCTATCCTTTGCCCGTGCTCTTCTTGCCAATCCGCGAATATTAATCTTAGACGAAGCGACTGCCAGTATTGATACGGAAACAGAAATGAAGATTCAAGAAGCGTTAAAAACTTTATTAAAGGACAGAACTGCGATTATGATTGCTCACAGGCTTTCAACGATACGGGAAGCGGACCATATTTTTGTTCTCGATCATGGGAATATTATGGAACAAGGCAACCATGATCAATTAATGGATAAAAAAGGCTACTACTATCAATTAGTAAAAGCACAATTTAAGATGCTGGAAGCCGGATAAAGGGAAGCTTCCATCAATGTGGTATTGCTCCCATGCAAATGATTCATTTTTAGTATATTTTTTCATGGACTGCTGCCTCAATCCTGAAATGAAACATCTTAACATAATATAGAAT
>JAGKQJ010000231.1 GCA_017898095.1 Bacillaceae bacterium Marseille-Q3522
ACACTATCCTTTTGTAAAGCCATTAAATCAGCAAATTCAAGTCTGAAATGAGCAACCACCCGCGTTTTCCTCCCTGCGTGAATTTCAAAATTACTTTTATTAAACCATATCATATATGTCTTTAATCGTATTCAATAGCTATATTACACCTAAGGGTGGAATTACAACAAGAATATAATAGTGAATAACAAGTGAGCTTGTGACGAAAACATTCTCACGAAAATATTATTCCAGGTACTTCTAATCTCACTGAATACCACATTTGCCGCGAAGTTGAAGAACTTGGCATCAAAAGTGACATACCTGTTTAATAGTACGAATGTTAAATAAGTAAAAAACGATATGAAAGTAAGAAGGGACTAATCCAAATATCATCATTTCAATTTGATTGATCCCTTTACGTTTGAAGTAAATCACGTTTTACAATAAATCGGTTAATACTTTGCCTCTAAGTGATGCCTAGGTGGGACTTTTGATCAGGCGGTGTAGAGCTTCCGCCTGATTCAATGTGGTTTCAGTTTGCTTAAAAAGCGTTCCCTTTGCGAAACCGGTAACCGTACATCATTCGTCTCCTTAATTCACATGCAAAAACGCATGAACTTTTTCCTCGGAGAGACGGTTGCCGACGAAGAAAGAGCCGAATTCGCCGTAGCGGGCGCTTACTTCGTCAAAGCGCATTTCATACACGAGCTTTTTAAATTGCAAGACATCGTCGGAGAACAGGGTAACGCCCCATTCATAATCATCAAAGCCGACGGAGCCGGTGATAATTTGTTTTACTTTGCCGGCGTATTTGCGCCCGATCATGCCGTGGCTGCGCATTAAATTACGGCGTTCTTCCATCGGAAGCATGTACCAGTTGTCATTTCCCTGGCGCCGTTTATCCATCGGATAGAAGCATACATATCTTGCTTCCGGTAAAATCGGATAAAGTCTTGCTAAGACAGCCGGATTCTGATACGGATCCTGATCGGAAGGTAAATAGTTGCTTAGTTCCACTACGGAAACGTAGGAATGAGCGGGAATTAAAAATTCGGCCAGCTTCGTTTTATTAAAAGCTGTTTCCAGCTCGTTTAATTCTTCCATCGTCGGCCGCAAAAGCATCAGCATAAAATCAGCTTTTTGCCCGACAATCGTATATAACGCATGACTGCCTTTTTCCTGCTTTTGTGTATCATTCCATTTTTCGATCAACCTGAGGAATTCATGAATCGCTGCTTCCCGTTCATCGCTCGTTAACAACTTCCATGAAGTCCAATCGATAGACCGGAAATCATGCAGACAATACCAGCCATCCAGTGTTACAGCAGCTTCGCTCAACAAGATCACTCCTTGTATATAAGTTATTTTTTCAACATGAATATACCGTAAATTGCGTACAACGTCATCCAAACGAGATTTGCAATCTAACTATACCACAGTATTCCCCAAAACCGGTAAGGGAACGCTTTCACATTCCGGATGAGCACCATTTTAAATATTAAAAAAAGCGAATTTTTTTTGAAAGCCTTTTAAAAATCGCTGTAAACCTTGAATTTTTATCTTGATAGGGTATGCTAATAAAGGAAAGAATATAGACTGTCCGCAGGATGGGCATAACGTATCGGGAATAAGAACGTGAGAGAATGAGCAATTTTTCATAAGATTCGCAAAAAAACAGTTTATATTGCGGATCATAAGCAAGTTCAAAGAATCGGGAGGACAAAAATGAGCAACTTATTTACCGTATTATCAAAAAAAGTAACAGGGAAAAATGTCAGAATCGTTTTTCCAGAAGGACTGGATGAAAGAATTCTAACTGCTGCAGCACGGTTGGCAAACGAAAATGTCCTGCAGCCTATTCTAATAGGAAATGCAGAACAAATTCAGGCAAAAGCAAAGGAATTACAGGTTTCTGTAGACAAAGTGGAAATATACGATCCCAATAAGTATGAACTATTTGAAGAATTAGTGACTGCTTTTGTGGAAAGAAGAAAAGGAAAAGCAACGAAAGAAGACGCAGAAAAAATTTTATTGGATGAAAATTATTTTGGAACGATGCTTGTTTATACCAATAAAGCAGACGGGTTAGTGAGCGGTGCGGCTCATTCCACAGCGGATACGGTTCGTCCGGCCTTGCAAATTATTAAAACAAAACAAGGTGTAAAGAAAACATCCGGTGTATTTATCATGGATCGTGAAGATGAAAAGTATGTTTTTGCAGATTGTGCCATCAATATTGCACCGGATAGTGATGACCTGGCTGAAATCGCGCTTGAAAGTGCAAAAACAGCAGATATGTTTGATATTGAACCACGTGTTGCTATGTTAAGCTTCTCAACAAAAGGTTCAGCAAAATCACCGGAAACGGAAAAGGTTTCTGAAGCAGTGAAAAAAGCGCAAAGTGCAAATCCTTCCCTTGTTTTAGACGGTGAATTCCAATTTGACGCCGCCTTCGTTCCGTCTGTAGCGGAGAAAAAAGCACCGGGTTCCATCATTAAAGGTGATGCCAATGTTTTCGTTTTCCCGAGCTTGGAAGCAGGAAATATCGGCTATAAAATTGCCCAGCGCCTTGGCAAATTTGAAGCAATCGGCCCGATTTTACAAGGCTTAAACCGCCCGGTAAACGATTTATCCCGCGGTTGCGATGAGGAAGATGTTTACAAATTGGCGCTTATTACAGCTGCCCAGGCTTTAGCATAATGAAAAAGCATGGATAAGGCGATATCGTTATTACAGCGGGAAAAATGGCGAGTGGTGGATGAATCGTCATTAGGGCTTTATATGAATGCTCTTCACTCATTCGGTATCGATGATTGTCTTTGTGCATCTGTCGGCTCCGGAACAGCTCCGCCTACTGCAAGAGCGTGGGTTCACGGAAAGACGGTTGTTTTAGGCATACAGGATACCCGCCTGCCGCATTTAAAAGATGCCGTCCGTTTTTTGCGTGAGCAGGGCTATCAGACGATTGTCAGAAATTCCGGCGGTTTAGCGGTTATTCTCGATGAAGGCGTATTAAACATCTCGCTTATTTTTTCGGATCTTACGCGCGGGATTGATATTAACCAGGGGTATGAGGCAATGTGGTATCTGATCCAGCAAATGTTTGCCGATTTTCCCGTGAACATAGAAGCGAAGGAAATAGTCGGTTCGTACTGTCCTGGAAGCTATGATTTAAGCATTGGCGGAAAAAAATTTGCCGGCATCTCCCAGCGCAGATTGCGTAAAGGAGTCGCTGTGCAAATTTATCTATGCGTGAACGGAAGCGGACATGCACGGGCCGAATTCATCAGGCAATTTTATAAAATAGGCAAAAAGAATGCAGATACAAAGTTTGCCTATCCTGATATTAATCCGCTGGTAATGGCCTCGTTATCGGAACTGCTTGCCGTCGATTTGAACGTCCAGGATGTTATGCTGCGCTTTTTACGCGTGTTAAAATCGTTTGCAAATCACTTATATGCCGGGGAACTTTCGCAGGATGAAAAGGACTCCTATGAATTCTATTATCAGCGTGTAATAGAACGGAATGAAAAGATGCTGGAAGGGATTCGTTAAGCACACAGAAAAGGGATTGACTCAATACAAATAGTCAATCCCTTTTATTAATCGGGAATGTTGCTGATCTCCTCTTCCCATTAGATTTAGTGTTATGTTGATTCTCGGTGAATCCGGCATTTTTTTTTCGAAAAAAATGATCTGAAACGGAAATAGCTTCACTTCATCTATTCTGCTAATTTTTCTAAATTGCCGTTGCGATCCATTTTGAATGTTGTTGCTGGCCGCTCCTCTTCTTCCACTAAAACGAGCTTGCGTGCGCGGTTCATAATTTTCATTAATGTCTCGTAATCTTCTTTCACCGTTTCGCTATTTTTCTCAAGTTTTTGAACCTTTTCTTCAAGTTTCTCTTTTTCTCCTTTTAAGGAAGCGATCTCTCTTTTCAATCTTTCATTCTCATTTTTTAAAATATCCATCTGAAAATGAGAGCGATTTAAACTCTGTAAATAAGAGATGACATCCGTTAATGTCAATTCGGTAGCTGTGTAAACCGGAGTAATCATATGATTCGTTTCTGCTGCTTCACTCATATCTGTTGTGTTTGCCTGCTCTATGGCTTGCGGAGCAACCAGGGACTCGAGTTCCTTTTGATTCGGAATTGGCGGAGTATACAACAATTTCTTTTTTCCGCCTTGCTCTTTGCCGAGAATACGTTGCCGCTGCTTCCGCTGCTTCTTTGCAAGCGATAACGCCTTTTCATATTGATGGCGGACAACCGCATTCCAGCGGAACCCGCATGCTGCAGAGGTACGGTTTAATTTATCGCCGACCTCTTCAAAGGCATTTAATTGTGTGCTTCCCTCACGCACATGGCGTAAAACTGTCTCTGCTAATAATAAATCGTTTTCTTCTGTCCATGCATCTTGGCGAACTTTCATCAATTATCTTCAACTCCCTATCTTCATTTATCGATTTTTTAAAAGTTCTAGTTACAGCATGTCCAGTCTATCCAGACTTTATTCAAGCGATTACAAGGATAGTAGATTTTTTTCCTTCCATACTGTTAATATACGTTTCTTAAGCCCTGCATAAGGTTGATCATCCATTTAGCAGATTTACTGACCCTTAACCTGCGATAACCACCACCTCCCGCATACCCCTGGCAATCCAACAACTTGCAACATTAATAAAAAAACGCTAAAATACCGAACAGAGGAAGAAGGTTCATATAGAAAAATCAGGGAAAAGAATAAATTGGAAGTTAGAAGTGAGAGCCGGATCCGAAGAAACTCGCTAATTTCTCACTTCCCACCTCCCATCTCTCACCTCTATTAAGGAAGGAATGTAAGGAAGATGGCAAACGAATTTCGTGTTTGCGATGATTGCCAGGCAGTGAACTTAAAAACGCTAATCCCGCATTTAAAAGAAATAGATCCCGATGCAACCATTGAAATAGGCTGCCAATCTTATTGCGGTCCGGGAAGAAAGAAAACATTTGCGTTTGTAAACAATCGTCCGCTGGCTGCATTCACCGAAGAAGAACTAATCGAAAAAATCAAAAAGAAATTGAAAAAGTAACCATGTACTCATAATTGGAAAAAAGCTCTCTATAAAGGGGAGGGCACTGAAAAACCTTTGGTTTTTCTAGCATTTTTTAAGCACGCAATAAAAAGACGACTTTAAAATTCATAAATGTGAATTTTAAGTCGTCTTTTTTGTTCATGGGGTTTTATTTTGCTCTTATTTTTGATCTATTAGTTTCAAAATTCTTTTTAGATTCACTGTAAATATTGCCAT
>JAGKQJ010000232.1 GCA_017898095.1 Bacillaceae bacterium Marseille-Q3522
TTGTTATTCTTCATTTGTTCTCACCACTTTGCTAAAATGTGCATTTTTGAGAATATTATAACATTTGCAGATGTACTTTTGTTACAAACAATCGATATTTCCACACTTAATATAAAAAAAAGGAACTTTTTCTCTAGAAAATTACCAATACGATACAATTTTTTGCGTGTATTTTTTCGCAGAAAAAAACCTGAATATTCCTAAGAATAGAAAAAGCAATTAGTTATAAGGTTCTAACTAAGGTATCTTGTACAACCTCTTAAAGGTGGGATACACGGCGTACGAAAAAATCCATGGAATGTTCCATGGATTTTTTTATTATTTATCGCAGATTAAGGGGCAGTAATACCCCCGCCTCAAAATTGGAGGTGAAACCAATCTAGTTAGGCGGGGGATAAACTGCCCCTAAAAGCCCGATTGGTGAAATGAGGTTTTTCTTAGGGCTTCAGCCCTAAGAAAAATCAATCAGGCTCCGCGTGACTAACCATCAGTGGGGATGAGGACCGATTAAAATCTCAGGCGTCCTGTTGCAACGTCAGCACTAGTACGTCCTGTACTTCGGAAAACCCCCATTGATGGAAGTTTCACTTTATAAAATCTGCGATAAAAATAATTTTGTCCGCTCGTGCTTTGGATTGTCAAAAATCTCTTCCGGTGTACCCATTTCCACTACTTCTCCGTGGTCGAAAAGAACAATCCGATCCGCAACCTGGCGGGCAAATCCCATTTCATGCGTAACAACAAGCATTGTCATTCCTGACTCTGCCAATGTTTTCATAACATCTAAAACTTCCTTTACCATTTCCGGGTCTAACGCAGAAGTCGGTTCATCAAAAAGCATAATTTTCGGCTGCATTGCCAACGCTCTTGCGATTGCAACGCGCTGCTGCTGCCCTCCGGATAATTGTCCAGGATATTTATTAGCTTGTTCAGGAATGCCAACCCGTTCTAAAAGTTCCTTGGCAATTTGAACAGCTTTTTCTTTCTTCCACTTTCTTACCCAAATTGGCGCCAGGGTGATATTCTTTAAGATCGTCATGTGGGGAAATAAATTAAAGGATTGAAAAACCATCCCGGTTTCTTTACGAATGTCCTCAATATTTTTTAAGTCATTTGTTAATTTGATTTTATCAACAACAATTTCCCCTTCTTGGAATTCCTCCAGCGCATTAAGGGTGCGGATAAATGTCGATTTTCCGGAGCCGGACGGACCGAGGATAACAATTACTTCCCCTTGCTTTACCCTCAAATCAACATTTTTTAAAACATGAAGGTCGCCGAACCATTTATTCAAGCCCTTAACCTCGATAATATCTTCACGTTCTTCTAAAGGGGTATTCAGCTTTTCAACTGCAAATACACTTTCCAATACACTTACCTCCTTCTTACCGATGAATCTTACATTTTTTTGTGAACGCCTTTTTTAGCGCGTTCCAACACCTAAAGATTTTTCAAGGCGCCGGCTTGAGTATGCCATTAGATAGCAAAAGATAAAATAGAATAAAGCAACAAAAAGATATACCTCGATTTGCTTCCCTAAATAATCGGGATTTGCCGTAATCCTTTGCCCCATTCCCAGCAAATCAATTAATCCGACAATTGCAACGAGCGAAGTGTCTTTAAAAATACCGATAAATTGTCCGACCATTGCAGGAATTACTGTTCGTAAAGCCTGTGGCAGTATAATAAACAGCATCATTAATGAAGCCTTAAAGCCGAGCGCATGTGCTGCTTCATATTGTCCGCGCGGCAATGCCTGCAGTCCGCCACGGACATTCTCGGCCAAATACGCTGCACTAAACATTGTAAAACCAATCATTGCCCGCAAAACATTATCAATATGAACGCCGCCTAATAACATTGGAATCATAAGCTGTCCAATAAATAGGACGGTGATTAACGGCACGCCGCGAATCACTTCAATATAAAGGATACAAAACCATTTAATAACCGGAAGTTTACTTCTTCTGCCGAGGGCAAGCAGAACTCCCAACGGAAACGAGCAGACAATCGCCACACTTGCGATCAGCAATGTTAAAAGAAACCCCCCCCATACATTTGTCCGTACCGGATCAATGATTCCACCAAATCCATTGAGGATAAAAATGACAATTGGAATTAGTAACACCCACAGGGTAATAATTGGTTTCTTTAATACGGCAATTTTTTTTCCAAAAAAATAAGTTGCAACTATGAGGAGAATATTAACAATTAATAAAATTCTCGTTATCATCAAGATAAACGGCATTGCTGCTGCAATTGCCATAATCCCTCCGAGAGCGATCGTAATATGAGCCATCGTTCCCTTCCAAAGCCCTGCAGAAGTTCCCAGCAGGATCGAAAGCAGGATAAGTCCCGTCCAGACGCGCCACAGTTCGGCAACCGGAAATTGCCCGACCATTAACAGCCGGAAATTATCACTAATAACGGTCCAATCGGCAGTAATAAACACAAATCTTGCTACGTGATACAAGATATAAAAGGATACAACAGCGGTAACGACAGTAATGAACGAGTTTAGCCAGTTGTTAAATAAATGATTTTTTAGCCAGCTGCCGGCACCGGCCAATGGACTCTTTGCGATTCCTTTTTCCGCACTGCTAAGTTCAATATTACTCAATTATTTCACCTACCTTTCAATCAATTGAAATTTTTTATTAAATAAATTCATAAGTATGGATGTAACGATACTAAAAATTAAATATACCATGATCATCACAAGTATCATTTCTACATTCCGTCCGCTCTGGTTCATAATCGTATTCCCTATGCTTACGATTTCCTGATAACCAATTGCTACAGCTAAACTGGAGTTTTTCGTTAAGTTTAAATATTGACTCGTTAACGGCGGGATAATAATTCTAACTGCCTGAGGAAAGATAATCAGCCTTAACGCGGTCGCCGGTTTAAAGCCAAGCGCTTTTGCCGCTTCCAGTTGTCCTTTCGAAACACCTTGGATTCCGGCACGGACAATCTCCGCAATATAAGTAGACGTATAGATCACTAAAGCAATAAGCAGGGAGAAAAAGTTTTGTGATAATCTTAATCCGCCGACAAAATTTTTCCCGTCAATCTCCGGAACAGTAACATGAAACGGTCCGGATTGAGTAACAAGACCGGCAATCAGACAAATCACTGCAATGGTAAGGGCAGCATAGAGCAGCGGGTATTTCCGTTTACCTGTTTCCTCTTGTTTCTTTGTCAACAGCTTATAAATGACGATGGCAGTAATGATTCCAACCGCCAACAGGATAAGCCACAGTACGGTGCCCCTATGTGCTTCTAACCAAGGAATAGCAGAACCGCGGTTACTAAAATAAAAAGGGCCGATTTTTAGTGCTTCCCCAATAGCCGGCATTTGCAAAAATACAACGTACCAAATAAAGATTTGCACAAGAAGCGGTGTATTACGGAAAATATCAATATAAACAGCTGCTATTTTACTTAACAGCCAGTTATTTGATAACCGCGCAATTCCGACAAATACTCCCACGATTGTAGCCAAAATTATTCCAAAAAAAGCAACCCTTAAGGTATTTAATATCCCGACCAGCACTGCTCTCAAATACGTATCCGTTGTCACATAAGAGATCAATGACTCAGCAATTGGCAGGGAGGCAATACCGTCCAGGAAGTCAAAACCGAATACCATATTGATATTCCTGTATGAATTAATGATATTTTGCACAAAAAAGTATGATGCGATTAACACGATTACTAGAAAAACAATTTGCGCTATGACCGGGATAATTTTCCTGTTGCGCCAAAATGGCGCCGTCACGGCAGATTTGTTTGTTTTCACCCGAAATTTCACCTCTTTTAATCAAGAATGGACCTGCTGCACCGAAATACAGCAGGCCGGCCTGGTTTATTCACTCGTGTTCATTAACGGAACGGCATTGCGTAGATCAAGCCGCCGTCAGTATACAATGCATTCAGGCCGCGTTCCAAATTAAATACGGTATCCGGTCCCAGATTCCGGTCATAAATTTCCCCGTAGTTACCAACTTGTTTAATGACTTGATAAGCAAAATCATCACTTAATCCCAACTTACTTCCAAGATTTCCTTCTTTTCCAAGCAAACGTAATATATCCGGATTATCACTATTTAAAAATTCATCGACATTTTCTGAAGTAATACCAAATTCTTCAGCTTGAATTGTAGCGTAGACAATCCATGAAACAGCGTCGGCAAATTTCTGATCACCCTCTTTTACAGAAGGGGCTAACGGCTCTTTTGATAAACTTTCTGTAAGAATCTTATGAGCAGACGGATCAGATAAGGTTGACTGCATCGCAACAAGTCCTGATTTATCCGTTGTCCAGGCATCAATACTTCCTGCTTCATACGCAGCTACTACTGCATCTGCATCATCAAATACTTGTGCCGTATAATTAATTCCGTGGGCACGCATTTGGTCGGCAAGGTTTAATTCTGTCGTCGTGCCGGATTGGACACCGATTGTTAAACCTTCTAAATCTTCTAAACTATTAACACCGCTATCTTTACGAACCATAACGCCTTGTCCGTCATAAAATGTAACCGGAGCAAAAGCCAACCCTATTTCAGAATCGCGAATAGTTGTCCACGTAGTATTGCGGATTAACACATCTACTTCACCGGTTTGTACTGCTGTAAAACGTTCCTGTGCTGATACCGGACGGAATTGTATAGCATTGGCGTCACCTAAAATACCTGCGGCGACCGCCCTTGCAAAATCAACATCGAATCCTGCGTTCTTTCCATCTGAATCAACATATCCAAATCCAGGAAGCGTATCGTTTACACCGGCAATGAGTTCACCGCGGTCTTTAATCTTATCGATCATGCTTCCGGCATTTGCCGAATTCGTTCCTTCGTTGTTATTGCCATCAGACTCAGAACCGCCGTCATTTGAACAGGCAGCTAAAGCCAGGACAAGCACAACCATAATACTGAACCATAACGATAACCTTTTTTTCCTCATATTAGCATATTCCCCCTAAAAAATAGTCTTTTCTTTTCGGTTTGCTTCGAACGATGCTTTATCAATAGTTTTTTACAAAATCTATTGATTTTCATAAATACTTTTTTTCGCAATAAAATATTTAGCATCTCTACCAGCATTCCAAATATATTTATATTATTTCTGAAATTCAGAAATGAATATACTTCACCTATGTGTGCAAATATTCCGTTAATAACTTCTGCACTTAAAAGCAGTCGTGTTAAAAAGTCTATCGAAAACATGTGAGTTTTTATTACATATCAT
>JAGKQJ010000233.1 GCA_017898095.1 Bacillaceae bacterium Marseille-Q3522
GTACTAATATTTTTCGAAAAAATAATAGTACAGAGCAGTTTTATGGAAAAACAAATTTAAGTGTTTTTTTCCATGTAAATGTGGAAAACTATCTGTAATTATGTAAAGCGTCATCATAATGGATGGTCGATGAAAAAAGATGCTTTTATGAAAGGAAAGGGTGACAAAAGTATGGCTTCTAATGCAAAGCAGGAAGTATCTAATGCAAAAGAAACACTCGCAAAAGTCAGTGAGCAGTTTCAAACGCTGCAAATCTTAAATGAAGAAGGCGAAGTTGTTAACGAAGCAGCTTTACCTGATTTAAGTGATGAGCAATTACAAGAATTAATGCGCCGCATGGTTTATACAAGAATTCTTGATCAACGTTCTATTTCCTTGAATAGACAAGGGCGATTGGGATTCTACGCACCAACAGCAGGTCAGGAAGCGTCACAATTGGCATCGCAATTTGCGCTTGAAAAAGATGACTTTATTTTACCTGGATATCGTGATGTTCCGCAATTAATCTGGCACGGATGGCCGTTATATCAAGCTTTTCTATTTTCAAGAGGCCATTTTCAAGGTAACCAAATGCCAGAAGGGTTAAATGTTCTTTCCCCGCAAATTATTATCGGTGCACAATACGTACAAGCTGCCGGTATTGCATTAGGAATGAAAAAACGCGGTAAAAAATCTGTGGCAATCACGTATACAGGTGACGGCGGAGCTTCACAAGGAGATTTCTATGAAGGTATTAATTTTGCAGGCGCATTTAAAGCACCGGCAATTTTTGTTGTGCAAAATAACCGTTTTGCCATTTCTACTCCGGTTGAAAAGCAATCTGCCGCAAAAACAATTGCACAAAAAGCAGTAGCTGCAGGGATCCCTGGTATTCAAGTGGACGGAATGGATGCTCTTGCAGTCTATGCAGCTGTACATGAAGCACGTGAACGTGCCATAAATGGCGAAGGCCCGACGTTAGTCGAAACACTGACATACCGATACGGACCGCACACAATGGCTGGAGATGATCCGACACGTTATCGTACTGCCGAGCTTGATAATGAGTGGGAAAAGAAAGATCCGCTTGTCCGTTTCCGTAAATATCTGGAAAATAAAGGCCTGTGGAATGAAGAAAAAGAAAACGAAGTAATCGAACAGGCAAAAGAAGAAATCAAACAGGCGATTAAAAAAGCTGATGATACACCGAAACAAAAAGTTACCGATTTGATTTCCAATATGTATGAGGAATTGCCTCACAACTTAAAAGAACAGTATGAAATTTACACAGAGAAGGAGTCGAAGTAAGTCATGGCGCAATTGACTATGATTCAAGCAATCACGGATGCGTTACGTACAGAGCTAAAGAATGACCCGAACGTGTTAGTTTTTGGCGAGGACGTAGGGGTTAACGGCGGCGTATTCCGTGCTACGGATGGTCTGCAAAAAGAATTCGGAGAAGACAGGGTATTTGATACTCCGTTGGCAGAATCCGGTATTGGTGGTATATCCATCGGATTAAGCCTGCAAGGTTATCGCCCAGTCCCTGAAATTCAGTTCTTTGGCTTTGTTTATGAAACAATGGATTCCATTTCCGGCCAGATGGCACGTTTACGTTATCGTTCCGGCGGTCATTATCATGCGCCAATTACTATTCGTTCTCCTTTTGGCGGTGGTGTACATACACCAGAGCTTCACGCAGACAGCCTGGAAGGATTAGTTGCACAGCAACCGGGACTGAAAGTTGTTATTCCTTCTACACCTTATGATGCAAAAGGATTGCTTATTTCTGCTATTAGAGATAATGACCCGGTTATTTTCTTAGAGCATATGAAATTATATCGTTCCTTCCGCCAGGAAGTTCCCGAGGAAGAATATACAATTCCTTTAGGAAAAGCAGATGTAAAACGTGAAGGTTCAGATTTAACGATTATTAGTTATGGAGCAATGGTTCATGAATCACTAAAGGCTGCAGATGAGCTTGAAAAAGAAGGTTATTCTGTGGATGTAATTGATTTACGGACGGTCAGCCCAATTGATGTGGAAACAATTATCGCATCAGTCGAAAAAACCGGGCGTGCTGTTGTAGTTCAGGAAGCACAAAAACAAGCCGGAATTGCTGCAAATGTGGTAGCAGAAATCAATGACCGGGCGATATTAAGTCTCGAAGCACCGGTTCTTCGTGTTACGGCACCGGATACGGTTTTCCCGTTCTCACAAGCTGAAGCAGTATGGCTTCCAAACTATAAAGACGTGATCGAAACGGCAAAGAAAGTACTGACTTTCTAAAATAATTTTTTGCGATCAGATTTCATTACAAATTAACGCACAACATAGGAGGGTGTATCAGTGTCTTTTCAATTTAAATTACCGGATATTGGTGAAGGTATTCATGAAGGTGAAATAGTTAAATGGTTTATAAAACCAGGTGACGAAATAAAAGAAGATGATGTTTTATGTGAAGTGCAAAATGACAAATCAGTTGTCGAAATTCCTTCGCCTGTTGAAGGAAAAGTAGAGAAAATTTTAGTAGAAGAAGGTACTGTTGCAACAGTTGGGCAAGTCCTTGTGACATTCGATGCTCCCGGATACGAAGATCTGAAATTTAAAGGTGACGAGAAAGAAGCAGAAAAGCAGGAGGAAGCACCAAAAGAAGAAGCAAAAGCTGCTGCTGAGCCTGCAGAAGAAGAGTCCGGCGAACGGGTTATTGCAATGCCTTCCGTACGTAAGTATGCCCGGGAAAAAGATGTTGATATTCATAAAGTAACAGGAAGCGGAAAAAATGGTCGCGTACTAAAAGAAGATATTGACAGCTTCTTAAATGGAGGCGCAGCACCTGCTGAAACAACGGAAGCACCTGCACCGGCAGCAGAACCTGCACCGTCTGCCCAGCCAATTCCGCAAGGTGAATATCCGGAAACAAGAGAAAAAATGAGCGGAATCAGAAAAGCTATTGCAAAAGCCATGGTAAATTCGAAGCATACAGCGCCTCATGTTACGTTAATGGATGAAGTTGATGTAACAAAATTGGTCGCTCATCGTAAAAAATTCAAAGAAGTGGCAGCGCAAAAAGGCATTAAGTTAACTTTCCTGCCATATGTGGTGAAGGCTCTGACAAGTACATTGAAAGAATTCCCTGCTTTGAACACGTCACTTGATGATGCAACTAATGAAATTGTGCATAAACATTACTATAATATCGGAATTGCGGCAGATACGGAAAGAGGTTTATTAGTTCCGGTCGTCAAAGACGCAGACCGTAAATCAGCCTTCCAAATTTCTGATGAAATAAATACACTGGCGGCAAAAGCAAGAGACGGAAAATTGGCACCGAATGAAATGAAGGGCGCATCTTGCACAATCAGCAATATCGGATCTGCCGGCGGACAATGGTTCACTCCTGTCATCAATCATCCGGAAGTAGCTATTTTAGGTATCGGCCGGATTGCAGAAAAACCGATCGTCAAAGATGGCGAGATTGTTGCTGCACCGGTGCTTGCACTGTCATTAAGCTTTGATCACCGTATGATTGACGGTGCAACAGGTCAAAATGCTCTTAATCACTTAAAACGTTTATTAAATGATCCAGAACTATTGTTAATGGAGGCGTAAAAAATGGTAGTTGGAGATTTCCCTATTGAAACAGATACGATCGTCATCGGCGCAGGTCCCGGAGGATATGTTGCCGCAATCCGTGCTGCGCAGCTCGGACAAAAAGTAACCATAGTCGAAAAGGCAAATTTTGGCGGTGTTTGTTTAAACGTTGGCTGTATTCCTTCTAAAGCATTAATATCAGCTGGTCATCGTTATGAAACTGCATTAAATTCCGGCGGAATGGGAATCACCGCTGATAATGTTAAAGTTGATTTTACAAAAGTTCAGGAATGGAAAGCAAGTGTTGTAAAAAGGCTGACCGGTGGAGTTGAAGGCCTGTTAAAAGGAAATAAAGTAACGATTGTCCGCGGTGAAGCTTATTTTGTTGACGCCAATACTTTGCGCGTAATGGATGAAAAATCTGCACAAACCTATACATTTAAAAACGCAATTATCGCAACCGGCTCACGGCCAATCGAGTTGCCTGCATTTAAGTATTCAAAGCGTGTCCTTGATTCAACCGGAGCACTTTCACTTGCTGAAATTCCGGAAAAAATTGTCGTCATCGGCGGTGGCTATGTCGGTACAGAGCTTGGCGGAGCCTATGCAAACTTCGGAACCAAAGTAACCATTTTAGAAGGGGCAGATGAAATCCTCGGCGGATTTGAAAAACAAATGTCCTCCCTTGTCAAGCGTAATCTGAAGAAAAAAGGCTGCGAAGTCATTACAAAAGCAATGGCAAAAGGCGTTGAAGAAACGGAAACCGGCGTGACCGTAACTTATGAAGCAAAAGGCAAAGAAGAAAAAATTGACGCGGATTATGTTTTTGTCATGGTTGGTCGCCGGCCTAATACAGATGAGATCGGACTGGAACAGGTTGGTATTGAATTAACAGAACGAGGACTTATTAAAACGGACAAACAGTGCCGTACGAATATCAGCAATATTTATGCAATCGGTGATGTCATTTCCGGACCTCCGCTTGCCCATAAAGCTTCTTACGAAGCAAAAATTGCTGCTGAAGCCATTTCCGGACAAAAAGCGGAAATTGATTATTTAGGCATTCCGGCTGTCGTATTCTCTGACCCGGAACTTGCATCTGTCGGCTATACGGAAGAACAGGCTAAAGAAGAAGGCATTGAAGTGACTGCCGGCAAGTTCCCGTTTGCGGCAAATGGACGGGCACTGTCCTTAGACAGTACGGACGGTTTCTTAAAGCTTGTTACCCGTAAAGAGGACGGCCTTGTTATCGGTGCGCAAATTGCAGGTGCCAATGCTTCCGATATGATCGCAGAGCTTGGTTTAGCAATCGAAGCAGGAATGACTGCAGAAGATATTGCCATGACGATCCATGCTCATCCGACTTTAGGAGAAATCACGATGGAAGCTGCAGAAGTTGTCCTTGGCGAGCCAATTCATATCATTTCAAAATAACAATTCAAAAAAGGTTCCGGAAGCAGCTATTGTTTCCGGAACCTTTTTTATTTTTTTGCTTGAAAATTGGTTTAAATTTAACGGCCAATTGGGTTATTTTTACTGGATAGCGTGATGTTCTTTTATAACACGAATCTTTTTAAAATCATAGTCCTCCGGACCCTGAACCGGGAGACCTGCTTCCATATTTTTTTT
>JAGKQJ010000234.1 GCA_017898095.1 Bacillaceae bacterium Marseille-Q3522
GAAATAAGACGCTTCTTGCCGCGAAAGGTACGCACATACCAATTACGTGAAGCGCAAAGGTTAGTAAACTAATGATTCAAAGACCTTATTCCCAGAAGGGAGTGAGGTTTTTTCTTTTAATATAAACATTAAGAATCAAAAACGATCTATTTGAAATTTGAACAAGACTTTTTTAGTTGTAGGTTGCGTATTTATTTGTTAGAATGTATAGAAAACAAAAATGTTCCAGTTAGGCATCTAATGGTTTTTTTTAATGAAGGACTTTTTAATTCCCTTTATCGTCCTTTTGTCATAAAATAAAAGTACAAGGTGTACACTACATTTTGTATAGTCTGTATGGGGGTATTTAGTCCCTTCAACTAAAGCAAGAAGGGAGAGTTGCTTTATGGATATTGAACGTATAAATGATCATACAGTTAAATTTTATATTTCCTATTTAGATATTGAAGAGAGAGGCTTTGACCGTGAAGAAATTTGGTATAACCGCGAAAGAAGCGAAGAACTCTTCTGGGAAATGATGGATGAAGTGCATCAAAAAGGGGATTTTCTCTTTGAAGGTCCGCTTTGGATCCAGGTTCAAGCTTTAGATAAAGGACTTGAAGTTCTCGTAACGAAAGCGCAACTTGCAAAAGATGGCCAAAAATTTGATTTTTCCGTGCAAGGTGATAAGACAAGAGAATATTCTGTTGATGGACAGATAGAAGATATACTTGACCAGCATTATGGTCCGAAAGAATCGGAGGATGAAGAGGGCAATTTGCAATATATAATTGCCTTTAAGGATTTTGAAGATCTTATTTCGTTATCAAAGAGCGGGCTTGACGGGCTCGAAACAAAGCTCTATGTTTTTGAAGAGAAATATTATTTGTTTGTCGAATTTGCTGAAGATCTTGAGGAAGAAATCATTGACAATAAATTAAGTATTCTACTCGAATATGGTCAAGAAACACAATTGACGATACATCGTATCGAAGAATATGGGAAATTAATCATCGCAAATGAAGTATTTGCGGAATTAAGAAAATATTTCTAACCGGTTTCCATTTTGGAATCGGTTTTTTTGTTTTCAGCAATAGCTGACGCAAATTCATGTTAAATGAGATTAGATATACCCGCTATTACGTTGGATAAATTCAATGTCGTCAAAGCAGTGAATGACGCTGCCGATCAGGGACGGAGAAATGAACCAAAAAACTCATGAAAAGTAAACAAAACTTTTGTTATAATAAGGGTATCTAGAAAGAAATGAGGTGAAAACCCTGCTGTCCAAAGTATGGAGCGGCAGGCTTTGAATGCTAAGTGCCCTCAACGAGTCCGGAAAAATGATCACATTAGGCAGAATGGATAAGAAACCTGAAAGAAAGGAAAATTTTTATTGTCCGGTTTGCCGGGAAAAAGTATTGTTGAAAGCTGGTTCGCAAAAAATTGCCCATTTCTCACATCTTCCGAATAAAAGCTGTACGGATTACATGGAAGCGGAGTCGCAATATCATCTTTCCGGTAAGCTGCAGCTGTACGAGTGGCTGGAAAAATTACGTCTGCAGCCGGTTCTGGAGCCCTATTACCAAAATATAAAACAGCGCCCTGATATCGGCTTTGCCAATCGTTTTGTAATCGAATATCAATGTTCCTCGATTCCGCAGCAACTTTTTACTAAGCGGACAATGCAATATAAAAACCATCATTACCATCCTCTTTGGATTCTTGGTGAAAAAAATATCCGCCGTAAAGGTTCCATAAAAGTAAGCTTAAGCAAATTTCATTATTTCTTTTTACGAAAAAATAAGGCAAATCAATGGTTTATCCCCACTTATTGTCCGCAAACGAAACAATTTATTTTTCTCCACCATATTACACCAGTCAGTTCAAGGAACGCTTTTGCTTCTATCCAAACTTCTTCGGTAGATTCCTTCTATTTTAGTGATTTTTTTCAGCAAATCAAACCCCCGATTCTGCAAATTGAAAGCTGGAAACGGGAAATTCAGCAGCAGAAAGCAGGCATAAGTATTCACGCATCCGTGAACGACACGTTTTTACGGAAACTTTACAGAAATCAGCTGAATCTTATGCTGCTTCCCCCGGTTGTAGGGATTCCGGTTGAATCTTCTATTTTTATTGAAACATCGCCTTTGATTTGGCAGGGATATTTGTTTATCGATCATTTTTACAGCAAAAAACAGGGTGATTTTGTTTATTTTACTTCTATTTATGATTCTTTCCTCTGGCATATAAAAAAACGTGAAATACGCCTTCGTTTTTTACCGCAAATTGAAGATGTAAATTTGAAATCTCCAATTAAAGCATATTTGCGGCTTTTGGATTTACTCGGTTATGCAAAACAAATCGAAAATGGCAAATATCAGGTATTAAAAAAAATTGAAATATTTCCTTCCATACCTGAACAAATGGCTGCTGAAGAACTTTTTTATAAAAAATATGAAATCTTAATTAAAAGTAACCCTTTTCACATAAAATAGATGGAGGATTTTTGTCTGCGAAGGGAGAATATTTAAAAGGAATGATTTTTATTCGTATGACGAAATATTGAATGGAGGATGAAAATGACAGAACAAGCAGCCGTAAAAAAATTACCAACGAGAGACGAAATTGCGGAAAAGGATACGTGGAGGCTTGAGGATATTTTTTCATCAGACGATGTCTGGGAGAAAGAATTTCAAGATGTGAAAGCATTGCTTCCTAATATGCAAAAGTTTCAGGGGAAACTGGCAGAAAGTGCAGATACCTTTTATGAGGCATTACATAGTCAAGATCAGTTAATGGAACGATTAGGGAAATTATATGCATATGCTCATATGCGTTATGATCAGGACACAACAAATTCCCTTTATCAGGGGCTTGATGACCGGATCAAAAGCTTGTATTCGCAAGCAGCAAGTATGCTTGCTTTTATCGTGCCGGAAATATTGTCGATTGACGAGCAGAAAATCGCGCAATTTTTAGCAGAAAAAAAAGAGTTGCAGTTATATAAGCATGGGTTGGAAGAAATAAATTTACAGCGACCGCATGTGTTATCTGCTGAACAAGAGGCGATCCTGGCACAAGCTTCTGAAGTTATGGCTGCATCCGGCAATACATTTGGAATGCTTAACAATGCAGATCTCGTTTTTCCGGAAATTACCGATGAAAATGGGGAAAAATCGGAAGTTACACATGGCCGCTATATCCGCTTTTTGGAAAGTGCAAACCGGCAGGTGCGCCACGATGCGTTTCATGCCGTTTACAGCACGTACGGCAAGTTTCGCAATACATTTGCCAGTACTTTATCCGGACAGGTAAAGAAAGACAATTTTAATGCCCGTGTGCGCCATTATAACTCAGCGCGCCATGCAGCATTGGCAAATAATAATATTCCAGAAAGTGTGTATGATAATCTTGTTTCCACAGTTAACAATCATCTGCCGTTAATGCACCGCTATGTTGCATTGCGCAAGAAAGTGCTCGGGTTGGATGAATTGCATATGTACGACCTGTACACTCCGCTGGTCAAGAATATTGATATGAAGATTACCTATGAGGAAGCAAAAGAGACAGTCTTAAAAGGACTTGCCCCTATGGGAGAAGATTATTTAAGTATCTTGAAAGAGGGATTTGCCAATCGCTGGGTCGATGTTTATGAAAATAAAGGAAAGCGCAGTGGTGCCTATTCGTCCGGTACGTATGGAACAAACCCTTATATTTTATTAAATTGGGAAGATAATGTGAATAATCTTTTTACACTGGCACATGAATTTGGTCATTCGGTTCATAGCTATTACACGAGAAAAAACCAGGAGTATGTTTACGGAAATTATTCGATTTTCGTCGCCGAAGTAGCCTCCACCTGTAATGAGGCGTTGCTGAACAATTATTTACTGAAAAATATTGAAGATGAACAAAAACGGATCTATTTGCTGAATCATTATTTAGAAGGCTTCAGAGGCACTGTTTTCCGGCAGACGATGTTTGCGGAATATGAACATCTCATTCATCAGATGAGCCAGAATAACGAAGCGTTGACGTCAGATCGTTTAACGGAAGTATATTATGATCTGAACAAAAAATATTTTGGCAATGATATTGTCATCGATAAGGAAATCGGCTTGGAATGGGCGCGGATTCCGCATTTTTATTATAATTATTACGTTTACCAATACGCAACAGGCTTTAGTGCGGCAACAGCGTTAAGTAAACAAATCCTTGAGGAAGGCGGACCTGCTGTTGAAAGGTATCTAGCCTATTTAAAAGCCGGCAGCTCCGATTATCCGATTGAAGTGTTGAAAAAAGCCGGTGTTGATATGACAAGTCCAAAACCGGTAGAAGAAGCCTGCAAAGTATTTGAAGAAAAATTAACGGAAATGGAAAGCTTATTGTCTTAAAGAATAAAACAGGGCGCCCGCCGGAACGGGCGCCCTGTTTTATCATTGAATGTTTTAAGGGTTAAGACCTCCACCTCTGAGCGAAGTGCAGGTGGGATTTTTCAATCAGGTGGAGTAGAGTCTCCACCTGATTTCTCTAATTTTCCGTTTACTGAAACGAGTTCACTGCGCAGTGAGTAAAGAGTGCCGCGTGTAACTTTGGTAAGTATTTTATGTAGTTGACTGGCAGGCCTATAAAGTGAAACTTCCATCAGTGGGGGTTTTCGACGTACAGGACGTACTAGTGCCGACGTTGCAACAGGACGCCTAAGCCTTTAGTCGGCCTTCATTCCCACTGATGGTTAGCCGCGCTTAGCCCGATTGATTTTTCTAAGGGCTAAAGCCCTAAGAAAAACCTTACCACGCAGAGCCTGGTTGAAATATCTAAGAGCTGAAGCTCTAAGATATTCCTTATCGCGCAGAGCCCGATTGATTTTTCTAAGGGCTGAAGCTCTAAGAAAAACCTTATCACGCAAAGCCTGACTGATGTTTCTAAGAGCTGAAGCTCTAAGAAAAACCTTGTCGCGCGGAGCCCGATTGATTTTTCTAAGAGCTGAAGCTCTAAGAAAAACCTTATCTCACCAATCGGGCTTTTAGGGGCAGTTTATCCCCCGCCTAACTTGATTGGTTTCACCTTCAATTTTGAGGCGGGGGAATTACTGCCCCTTAATCTGCGATAAAATTTGAAAATGAGGACAGAAATTCGAGCAACGGTTCCTTATATTCGCGGAATGAGTACATAAAATAATAAAATGAGGAGATAAACAGGTAATATAAGGA
>JAGKQJ010000235.1 GCA_017898095.1 Bacillaceae bacterium Marseille-Q3522
GAATGAACCGCTAAGCCGCTATACGTACACGAAAACAGGCGGAAATGCAGATATACTCCTTTTTCCGGAAACAATCAACGAATTAACAGAGATTGTTCGATATAGTAATAATGAACAAATGCCACTAACGATATTAGGAAATGGATCCAATGTCATCATTAAAGATGGCGGAATACGCGGACTCGTTGTTATATTAACAAAAAACACCTGCATAAAGCGAAAAGCAACAAAAATTATTGCGGAAAGCGGAGCCGCTATTATCGATGTCTCCCGCTTTGCCCTGCAGCATTCCTTAACCGGACTTGAGTTTGCCTGCGGTATCCCCGGAACAGTGGGAGGAGCGCTCTATATGAATGCCGGTGCCTACGGAGGCGAAGTAGCGGATGTTCTGGAAAGTGCAAAGCTGTTGACAAGATCAGGTGAAATCATTGAGCTGCAAAATAAAGAGCTTGAATTAGGTTATCGTTCCAGTATTATCGCCAGGCAAAATTACCTTGTCTTAGAAGCAGTGTTCCAGCTCAAGGAAGGCGACCCTGCTGTCATTAAAGCAAAAATGGATGAACTGACCTTTTTGCGCGAGTCGAAACAGCCGTTAGAATATCCTTCCTGCGGTAGTGTTTTCAAACGCCCTCCCAACCATTTTGCCGGAAAACTGATTCAAGATAGCGGTTTACAAGGAACGAGAATCGGTGGAGCAGAAGTATCGACAAAGCACGCGGGATTTATCGTAAATGTGGATGGAGCCACGGCAACAGACTATATTCAATTAATCAGACATGTACAAAAAACGGTTAAAGAAAAATTTGCTGTCGAATTAGAACGTGAAGTAAAAATTATTGGCGAAGATCCTTCTTAAGTGAATTCATCCATTTAGAAAGCCGGGTGGAGAATCTCCTCCACCTGCCCTAAAAATAGTGCCGGTGCCGCTACGGTTGGTTGTCTAATTGGAAAGCACTGCATCGTATTTCTTAACCTTCATATGAAAGATTAAACTTACCGGTATTTTTTTACCTTTACAAGACTCCTGAAAAGATCCCCGAACTTGATAAAACATTGCTGAATCTCCACTTCTTTTGACATCTTTTGTCATAGAGCAGGAAAACCCACTATTTCGTCACGAATATATAAAAAAAGCGAGCTCAATCACAGAAAGGAAGAGGAAAATGTACAAAAGCCAATACGTTAAAGCTTATTCGATTAATGAGGCTTCACGGATGCTGAGTATTCCATCCGGAACATTGAGACAATGGGAGAAAGATTTGCAGGGAATATTAGTCATACCGCGGACAAAGCAAGGAGCAAGGTACTATACAGACACGGAAATCGGCATGCTGAAAAAAATTAAAGAGATGCGTGAACAAAATGTAAGTAAAGGGATTATTCGGTCTTTGTTTGAAAAACATCTGAATCTGGCATCTGAGGAACCTTCCAAATCGCTCGAAATGACACTTCATGCAACTGAACAAAAACCGGAAAACAAAGAAAACTTCCCGGCAAAACAGGAAGAAGCATCCACTTCCATTCAGGATTTTTATGCAGCAATGGAAACTTTTAAACATGATTTATTGCAGGAAATGAAAAGCGAAATACAAGAAAAACAGCAGGAAATGATGGTCGAAATAAAAACTGAGCTGTCCGCTAATTCACTGCAAACTGTAAAAAATATTTCGAAGTCGATTCAACGCTCCAATGAAAAACGAAAAACCGATATGCACGCCCTTCTAAACGATTTGGAACAGCATTCAGAACGTACCTCCGAGGCATTTACAAGCTTTGCCGACCGGCTTACGAAGACTGCAAAAGAAAATTCCGGCCAGCAGGCAAAACAAATTGCAGCTATGTCCCAAAAAGCAATTAAAGAACAAAAACATATGCTGCTGCGCATGAATCAATCCGTAAGCTTTGCGAAAAATGAAATTCGCAATATGGCAAAAACACTGCAACAAGATCAGAAAGACTTACAAAACACTGTAAATGAAGTTAAACAAACGTCCCTTGCTGTCCAGCAAAGAGAAAAAATGTTCACAGAAATGGTCGCCAGCTTTCGCGAAGCTGCTGTTGCGAAAAAAAAGAAACATAAATGGTGGCGTGCCCTTTTCAACATGTGAACAAAAACCATTTCAGTGAAACTTCCATCAGTGAGGTTTTTCAACGTGCAGGACGTACTAGTGCCGACGAAGACATAAGGCCGTGGCGCCTTTAGTCGGTAGACTTACAGGACGTACTAGTGCCAACGATCAGAATCAGCCGGAACATGATCCGCTTGATTCTACACTATTTTTCATACCTGAAAATGTTGTATGTCCCCCGTAAACCAGACGATAACGTGCTAAAATGACTCCGTACATTATAACGAGGAAAATGCCGAACCGGGCGGATGTCCTCTCCGCATGATTCGGCAAATTTTTTCATTTTGCTTTCACAAGGCAATTTCCAGACAAACCGGACAATGATCGCTGCCCATCACATGACATTCCGCATTTGCTTCCATAACTGCATCTTTTAAAAATTCGGAAACAATAAAATAATCAATACGCCAGCCAATGTTCCGTTCCCTTACTTTTGCCATGTATGACCACCACGTATATACATCTGTTTTATCCGGATACAAGTAGCGGAAAGTATCAATAAAGCCTGCATCCAGCAATTGGCTCATTTTCCCGCGCTCTTCTTCTGTAAATCCGGAATTTTGCTTATTTGACTGTGGATTTTTTAAATCAATTTCTTGATGAGCGACATTCAGATCACCGCAAAGGATCACCGGCTTTGCCTTATTTATTTGGCTTAAATAGTTTCTCACCTGATCCTCCCATTCAAGCCGGTATGGCAATCGCGCCAATGTCCGCTGGGAATTAGGAGTGTACATCGTCACTAAATAAAACTGCTCAAATTCAAGCGTAATGGCCCTTCCTTCATTATCTATAAAATCACCGCCAATCCCAAATGAAACAGACAGCGGTTTTTCTTTCGTAAAAACAGCCGTTCCCGAATAGCCTTTTCGTTCAGCATAATTCCAATACTGGTAGTAACCGTCCAATTCCAATGAGATTTGCCCTTCCTGCAGCTTTGTTTCCTGTATCGAAAAGATATCAGCATTTATTTTCTGAAAATAATCTATAAAACCTTTGCGTACACAGGCACGCAAACCATTCACATTCCATGATACTAATTTTTTCGTCATTTTTTTCTCGTCTGTCACAATCACTTCTGCTCATGATAATAGAGACAAATATAACCCATCATTCATGTAATTTATAATAGATTTTACATTCGTACTATTATGACTAGCAGATTTCACCTCTCTTATTATCGTATTTCTATTTTCTTAAACGATCCTTCTGTCTATAAATCTGTATACCCCCAACATTGTACTATTACCGATTTCAAAATAAAAATAGCCGCGCATTCCATTGAATACCTAAGTTCAGCGGGAATACGCGGCTGTGTTTATCACAGATTAAGGGACAGTAACACTCCCACATCGACAATAGAGGTGACTGTACGTCGAAAAACCCCCACTGTAAGGAAGTTTATATTTTCTCTACTATTTCGAAAAACTCTTCCAATGATAAATTATTTTCAAATATTTCCGTTGCAGCTTTAACACCAACATAGCGGAAATGCCATGGTTCATAGCTATATTTCGTTATGTCTACTTTATCCTTTGGATAGCGGAGAATAAAACCGAAACGATGTGCATTATCCCGGAGCCATTTTCCCTCAGGTGTTTCGCCGAAGGCTTCTGAAAGGCCGAATCCTGCACTTTCACTGGAAATATCCATAGCAAGACCGGTTTGATGCTCACTGTTTCCCGGAACAGCGACAACCTCTTCTGCTTTTTCCTTGCCTTTTTGCGCCACTTCCGCACTATAAATTTCTGTTTGCCGTTCAAAAGAGCGGTAGCCGGAGACAGCAAATAAATAGATCCCCTCCTGCTTAGCGGCCGCAAACATTGTCTCTAAAGCCTCCGCAGCCTCTACGCGCAAGTAACTTTTTTCAATATCCTGATCTCCGAAAGAGAACGCAACATTCGGACGCACCAAATCGCTAGGAGCATGGCCATCAGGCAAGGCAAACTCTTTATTTACAAGTACCATAGAGTTGTCCGGATTTTGGATAATGTTCCGTCCGTCTACCGTTTGGATCTCATTAAAAAAGGAAGTTTCTAATGTTAATTTTCCGCTTTCTGCCTCATCCGAAGAATCTTCTTCATTTGCAGGATTTCCCCCGTCCTGCTGCTCCCCTCCAGATGTTTGTTTCTCTGGTATTTGTTCCACGGGATCTTTATCTGCAGTTTTTTCTTGATTATCACGGTTATCGTTGTTGCTGAAAAAAGGAAGTCCCTCACCGCTGCAGCCTGATAGCAAAAAGATGACACTTAAAAGAATGATAGCTTTTTTCATTTTACCCACCTAATCTATTTTAAATAATTTATATCGATTCCAATGCAACCTCAATCATATCATTGAATGTCGTTTGCCGCTCCAAAGCGGAAGTTTCTTCCCCGGTCAGAATATGATCACTGACTGTTAATATAGAAAGAGCTTTACGATTAAATTTTGCCGCAATCGTATAAAGAGCGGAAGTTTCCATCTCAATAGCAAGAATTTGATATTTTGCCCATTTTTCTAATTCAGCATTATCATTGTAAAATTGATCGGCTGAAAACACATTTCCCACTTTTAGATTCAGTTTTCTTTCTATTCCTGTATCATAAGCTTTTTTCAAAAGCTCAAAGTTCGCAGTCGGTGCATAATCGACACCGCCGAATGTAATGCGATTCATTTGTGAATCTGTTGAAGCGCTCATCGCCAAAATAATATCCCGCACCTTTACATCCATTTGAAGCGCTCCGCATGTTCCAACACGAATCAACTGGCGGACCTGATAACTGTTAATCAATTCATTAACATATATTGATATAGATGGAATACCCATACCCGTTCCCTGTACAGATACGCGCTTTCCTTTGTATGTTCCTGTATAGCCAAACATATTACGAACCTCGTTATAACAATAAGCATCCTCTAAGAAAGTCTCTGCAATATACTTTGCCCGTAACGGATCTCCCGGTAATAATACTGTTTCCGCAATTTCATTTTCTTTTGCACCGATATGCACGCTCATCTCTCACTGCCCCCCACAATCTAATTTATCCAT
>JAGKQJ010000236.1 GCA_017898095.1 Bacillaceae bacterium Marseille-Q3522
CTAAGAAACCATGAATAAAATCAGAGTCATCTGATCCATATTGGTATTATCCTGAACTATCCTGCCAATTAGTTAATTCAATCCTTTTGAATCAACAATCCAATGGCAAAGCTAATTTTAACATCTAACATACTTGCGTTTAAAACCAAGCTTCCCTCTATCCATTTCTTTTTGGATACTTACGTAAGCATTTAGGAAACTGGGTTTTTTCTTGTCCCGTTTGACTTCTACTATCCCTACTTCCTTTGCGTACTCTACTGCCTTTTCATGTAGTGGTAAATATGAAATCCCCACTGTGTACAGAAAATTATTCATCGCAGATTTCGTTCGTTCTGGTGAATCATGAATAGAATTTTTCACAATATCAAGCATATTGGAAATCTTACTTTCGGAAAATTCATTGTCTTTGCGATTCCCTAAAAGCCAGCAATAGCAACTCCATCCCGCTGACATTCTCAGCTCGTCACTTGTTGTAATCCATTTATCAGCAACGTCTTGTGCAATATCTGACTCTGATAAAGTTACTGCCACTACATAATCAGATAGCATATAAAAATACGCTCCATCCATCCATCGATCATAATCCGACTCAGTCATGGCTTTTGGGTCTGCAATAATGCCTGCAAAGTACATGGCATCGTAGTTACCTGTGGCATAAAGCTCTTCAGCTAAGCGTTGATTTATTTTTATTTTCTTTGCAATTGGTTTCATAGCACCCGTAGCCACGCCAAAAAGCGGCTCATGTGCACCATTAGATATGTACATTTTTTTAGTTCGTTCCTTACTGAGGGATTCAAGCTCCTGCATAACTGTATCGAAATCCATCGTTATGTACTTCCTTTCTTAATATTTATACCCTTTTATTGTAACAAACTAATTTATTTTCTTCATCTAGTCTTCCAGACTTCTCAATTTTACCATTAATCATGTTAACAGTCACTTTTATATCGTGCATCATTGGTTGTTTCATTCTCATTTACTCTTGTTAACCTATCATCATAGTCTGAATAATCAAAAGTCAATGTGTCATCAAAATTTTCTACTTGTTCAATGTTTCCTAAGTTTAACTGCTACTGCCCTCACCTGTTAATCGATTCAAAACATGATTGTTATTCAGATCCGCTCAGTGCATTAATAACCAGGGACCTATAGATTCACCCTATTCGATTTTTTTGAAATTAAAATTACCGGTACCCCCTAACCTGTAGCTTAGGGAATACCGGCTGAATCTTATCATTTTATGCTCTTAATGTACCCGGAGACATTTCCGAGACAGCAGGAACCTTGGGGATTATTCACTTCGCATCCGCACCGGTTCTCTTTCACATGCATGGAAATTGTTACTCATGCTGCTCAGAATCCGTATGGTCGGGACTGTCGGCAGGAGTACCGGCAATCGTTGTATAAGTGTAATAAACACCAACGACCACAAGCAAGTATACAATAGCGGATAATACCCATTTTTTCATTCTATATTTCTCCTTATGTTCAAGTATTTAGGAAGAAACTGTGTGCGAGAAAAATCTTTACTCGCACACAGCATCCTGCAATTGAATTCCATTTACACTGCCGCTTTCTTTTTCAATCTTACTTTTTGCAAGCGAAGTGCATTTAGAACAACGGATACGGAGCTGAATGCCATTGCTGCACCGGCAAGCCATGGAGCTAATAAGCCGATTGCCGCGATAGGGATTCCTAATGTATTATAAGCAAATGCCCAGAAAAGATTTTGCTTAATATTTCGTATCGTTTTGTGGCTCATCAGGATCGAATCGGCAATACTGTTCAGATCTCCGCGGATCAGCGTAATATCGGCAGCTTCCATCGCTACATCCGTACCGGTGCCGATTGCCATGCCAATATCGGCAATTGCAAGTGCCGGGGCATCATTGATGCCGTCACCAACCATCGCTACTTTTTTGCCTTGCTGCTGCAGTTTCTTCACTTCTTCCGCTTTTCCTTCCGGCAATACTTCCGCGATAACATTGTCAATGCCTGCTTGCTTGGCAATCGCAGCGGCGGTCTGTTTGTTATCACCGGTAATCATAATGACTTCGAGGCCCATATTCTTCATCCGCTTCACCGCTTGCGTGGATGTCTCTTTAATCGTGTCCGCAACAGCAATGATCCCGCTGTAGCTGCGATCAACAGCAACAAGCATCGCTGTTTTTCCCTGCTTCTCAAGGCCTTCCATTTTCTCAACTACCGCTTCCATTTCCACATCGTATTGTTTCATTAAACGGCGCGTGCCGACAAGTACTTCTTTATCGTCAACAATCGCTTTAATACCAAAGCCCGGGATTGCTTCAAATGTGGCAACGTCTTTCAGCTCAATCGCTTTTTCGTTTATCCCGTCCACGATTGCTTGTGCGAGCGGATGTTCCGATTGTTTTTCTGCAGAACCGACGAGTGAAAGAAATTCCGCTTCATTGCTATCAGTGAGTACATCTGTGAGAACCGGGGCACCGTTTGTAATGGTCCCAGTCTTATCCAAAATGACCGTATTGATTTTGTGTGTCATTTCCAAATGCTCGCCGCCTTTAAAAAGAATCCCGTATTCAGCGGCACGTCCGGAACCGGCCATAATCGATGTCGGCGTAGCCAGACCGAGTGCGCAAGGGCAGGCGATTACAAGAACAGAGATAAATTTTTCCAGAGAATTGGCGAAATCCCCCGGAGTAACCCAAAAAATCCAAATGAGGAATGTTACAAGTGCAATCCCGACAACAATCGGGACAAAAATCCCGGAAATCGAATCAGCTAAACGCTGGATCGGCGCTTTTGAACCTTGTGCTTCCTCGACCACTTTAATAATTTGCGCAAGAGCGGTATCTTTTCCCACTTTAGTCGTTTTCATTTTGATAAAGCCGTTTTTATTGATTGTCGCGCCAATAACCGTATCACCGACCGTTTTATCAACAGGGACACTTTCCCCGGTAATCATCGATTCATCCAGCGCAGTGCGGCCTTCGACAATTTCTCCGTCTACCGGTATTTTTTCACCGGGTTTCACATATAAAATATCGCCGGCCTTCACTTCTTCAAGTGGTATTTCCATTTCAACTCCGTTGCGGAGGATGTTTGCGGTTTTTGCCTGCAGCCCCATCAATTTTTTTATTGCTTCCGAAGATCTTCCCTTTGCCTTTGCTTCGAAAAATTTACCTAAAATGATTAAGGTGATGAGAATCGCACTCGTTTCAAAATAAAGTCCTTCTGCATGGGCATTGCCGATCGATTGGAATGCCAGATAGACACTGTAAAAATAGGCGGCTGAAGTACCTAAAGCGACTAATACATCCATGTTGGCACTTTTATTTCTTAATGCTTTGTAGGCACCAACATAAAATTGCTTACCGATATAAAATTGAATCGGCGTGGCCAGAGCCAATTGTACCCATGGATTCATAAAAACATCCGGAACATACAGAAAGGAAGTAAAGCGAAAATGGCCGGCCATTGCCCAGAGAAGCGGCAGTGACAAAATCAAAGAGAAAAGAAACTTCCCTTTCTGATTCTCCATTTCCTGTAAGCGGTGATCCACTGCTTCTTTTTCATTCCCTTCATTTTTTACCATAGCTCCATAACCGAGTTTTTCAACTTTTTCAATCATTTCCGCCGGTGAAACTGCCAACGGATTATACTCTACTGATGCTTTTTCAAGCGCAAGATTGACATTGGCATGAAAAACGCCATCCAGTTTATTAAGCCCTTTTTCAATTCGCGTCGCACAAGCCGCACAGGTCATGCCGGTAATGACAAGTTCTTTTTTCTCCGCGATGACATCGTAACCGAGAGCTTTGACTTTTTGTTGGATATCGGCAGCTCCCATAGCAGCCGCATCAAATTTGACTGTTGCTTTTTCAAGCGCAAGATTGACATTTGCTTCCTTTACACCGTCCAGCTTTTTTATTCCTTTTTCAATTCGCGTTGCGCAGGCTGCACATGTCATGCCGGTTATCTGAAATTGGTTTTCCAATACTTTTTCACTCATTGATAAACACCTCATACCTATATAGGGTATATTTTATAGTAAAAGAGAGCGTGCTTTTCGAGCACGTACTTTCTAAATAATAATATATACATCAGGCAGAGGAGGGCCCCGCCTGATGCCGGACTCTTCACAGCAATTTACACTACATCATAGCCCTGATCGTCAATCGTCTCTTTGATCGTATCTAAAGTGACTTTAGCCGTATTATATTCAACATCTACCGTACCATTTTCAAGATGTGCTTTCACCTTTGAAACGCCATCCAGCGCACCAACGCTTCCTTCTATTGACATGACACAATGGCCGCAGGACATTCCTTGTACATTTAACGTTGTTTTTTCCATTCTTATCGGCTCCTTTATATTATTGTTAGACGGATCTTTTTTTGCATTTAGTGAAACGAGTGAATTCACTTTTTCATTAATTTCTGAATCGTGACGAGAAACTCATCTAATACTTCCATGTCGCCTTCTTGAATTCTGTCGACGACACAGTTTTTCATATGGCCTTCAAGCAGGATTTTCGCCACGCTGTTTAGGGCGGATTGTGTTGCCGAAATTTGTGTAATCACGTCATCACAATACGTGTCACATTCAATTAATCTTTTTAAGCCGCGAACCTGGCCTTCAATCCTGTTCAGCCTTGAAACAAGGTTTTGTTTTACTTTTTCGGAATGGTGGCTGTGCCGTACTGATTGATTTTCTAATTCGGAAACCATATGATCCCTCCTTGAACACACTATAGCATACCCTAGTACCCTATGTAAAGAAAAACTTCTTCTGTTTTTTATTATTTTTTTCTTTGCAATTGTTCCTTATCCATCATTTCTCCACATTTATTGTGTAAAATAATTCTATGGTAAACCTTAAGGAAGGGGAGAGCAAAAATGTGCTGTTTAGGCAGTCATTCTGTAAAAGATCATCACCATACAGAAAAAAACTCTGTAAAGCTGACATTCTGGACATGGCTCGTTGGAATCGGTGCTATCGCCGGATTCGTTATCTTTTTTAATTAATCATGCTACATTTCGATTTGCTTTACACCATTGCAACGGGGCCGTACAATAAATCATTTTTCGAACTTGTACGCCCCTTTATCATTTTTTAATGTTTACATTCCCAAAAAAAATAATATAAAAT
>JAGKQJ010000237.1 GCA_017898095.1 Bacillaceae bacterium Marseille-Q3522
CCTATAAACAATGATAAATTAATAATTGGGAAGTTTTGTTCAATTGCATGTAAAGCAAAGTTTCTCATGACCAGTGGAAATCACACAATGAAATCACTATCTACTTATACATTTCCAATATTTTATGAGGAATGGAGCTTAGACGTCAGCCATATAACTGATGCTTGGGATAATAAGGGGGATATTGTAATTGGAAATGATGTGTGGATAGGCTATGACGCTATAATTATGTCAGGTGTAAAAATTGGTGATGGTGCAATTATTGGAACCAGAGCAATAGTTACTAACGATGTTCCACCTTATACTATTGTTGGAGGCATACCTGCAAAAGTTCTAAAGAAAAGGTTTAGTGATGATATAATTGTAAAATTATTAAAAATTAAGTGGTGGGACTGGTCATACGAAAAAATCCAAGCAAATATTCAATACATTCAATCAGGAAATATGGATAAATTAGTTTAAGGGGACTCTTGATAAGAGTTCCCTTAAAAAACGTATTTTTTCAATATTCATTAAAATAGCCTTTTTTTCAATAGCTAATAGATCTTTTTTTCATTTGCCAACTGCCAAATGTGCAAAGTGAAAGTGGTCAAAAGCATGCAATTCGTCATTGCGGTTATGAAAATATCGTTCTTCGATATTCTCGGGAGAAAGATTTTCATATAGTAATACATGAAAGTTTTGCAATTCTACATCTAATGTCAATGGATCAAATCCTGTAATAATCGGTTCACCCGTTTGCGCAGTAATTTGCCGCATTTGCTGCATTTTCTTTGCTGCCTGCTTATCATCGAAAGCAGCATCATCAAGATAGTCAAATACAAAAGAACTGCCGGTTGGCACCATTTCAGAAATAAGCGATACAAGGCGGTAAAAATCATTTTTATTTAAATACATCGTGACCCCGAGCAGGCTAAAAAAGCTCGGTCTATCTTCAGCAAAGCCTGCTTTTTTCAGTTCATCATGCAAAGCATTTTCTCTGAAATCAACGGGTACAAATTTTACATTTTCCGGGATCTTGATACCAAGTTCTTGGATGCAATTTATTTTAAATGTTTGTGTAGCGGGATGATCCACTTCATAAATGAGAAAATCTTCCGGTAATTGTTCCTGCCTTAAAGCAAATGTATCCATACCTGCTCCTAAAATAACATACTGCTTCACACCCTGGTGGATGGCCCTGGCGAGACAATCTTCGGTATATCTTGCTCTTGCGACCAGTTGGGGAATACATTGTGTGTTCATGACCCAGGCTAATTTTTCATCATTATTCTTAAGCGTCTCATTTTTTTTCTGGTCAAAAAAGGCACAGGCTTTTGCCCAATTGAATGCGATTAATTTTTTTTCCTCTTCTTTCAAAAGAGTATCGGCAACTGTATCACTAAAAATAGGATTGCTGCTATGCCGGGCATGAAAGCCTCTCGCGAAGCAACTAACCAATGCCGTAATACTTTCTTTGTTATATTCCACATAAACCGCCGCCTTTGCAAAAAGTATGATTGCTTTTCTGCAGAAAAGAAAAAACCCCTAGATAATTATCATAGGAGTCTATCATACGGTAATAATTTATTCACGTCAATAAATTATTTATTATATCATAAAAATTTATAAAAGTCAAGTAATTACTCTTGATAATTTGATTTTTTTTAAAATATGTTAAAGTCAAAGCTATACATAGCCATTTCAGAACATATGTGCTATACTTTGATGTAAAGATTCGTTTGTAATATTTAATCGAAGCAGAAAAGAGTGAGGGAAATGAAAATCAATTTTTATCGTTTTTCGGAAATTGATGATAAAAGCTTAAGATTTGCTGTGATTGCGGCAAGGCATCAACGTAAGTGGATATTTGTGCAGCACAAGCAGCGCAACACATGGGAAATTCCCGGAGGGAAAAGAGAACCGGGAGAGGAAATTCGGATGACCGCTAAAAGGAAGTTATTTGAAGAGACAGGAGCAAAGCAGTTCATTCTGGAACCTATTTGTGTTTATGGGGTGGATCATGATGAAAAGGAAAGTTTTGGTGCATTGTATTATGCGGATGTTCAGTTATTAGCAGATTTACCGGATTCCGAAATCGGGAAAGTTTCGTTTTTTGAAGAAATGCCGGAAAATCTGACATATGCAAAAATTCAACCTTTTTTATTTGAGAAAACGGTGAACTATTTGAAAAATAGAGAAATAGCAGCACAAATAATCAATCGTTAAGAAAGAAATAGTTTCTGCTGCATTAAAATTTGTGTCATTACATACATAACTTAGTGGAAAAAAATGGAGATAAAACATGTGATGATTAAAAAGATGGATAAGCAATCAGCGCGCAATTTCCCGTTGGACGTATGAAGAGCCATATGAATTCTATAATATGGATGATTCGGTGGAAACAATTACGGAATTGCTAAACGGTGAATATTTTTCTGTGTTGGACGAAAAACAAAAGATCATTGGTTTTTTTTGCTTTGGCAGCTCCGCGCAAGTGCCGAAAGATGAGTATAAATATTCTGCTGACTATACTGATATTGGGATTGGTATGAAACCGGATCTTTGCGGGATTGGATTGGGAGCAAGTTTTTTTCAAACATCACTTCAATATCTAAAAGATCATTTTGGTAAAAAGCAATTCAGGCTGACGGTAGCGGATTTTAATAAGCGGGCGATTCGGTTATATGAAAAAGCAGGCTTCGTAAAACAGGTTTCATTTATCAAGCATTCCGATGATCGTAACATCCTTTTTCAAACGATGACTATAGATGTATAATAAGTTTTTATCTTGATAATAAAAAGGGAGAAAGAAAATGGAACGGAAAGAAAGTATTTTTAAAAAGACAATGAACTATATTACTCCTTTTTATAAGGCTGACCGAACCGGGCATGATATCGAGCATATTTATCGGGTCATGCGCTACAGCAAAATGGTTCAGGAAAAGGAAGGCGGGGATTCCTTTCTGATTCAAATGGGTGCCTTACTTCATGATGCAACCGATGAAAAGCTTGTTTCATCAAAAGCGGAAGCGGAGGAAGCGTTGATGACTTATTTACGGGAAATCGGTGCAAAAGAAGAGGAAATCGGGAAAATTATGAAAATTATTGCCTCTGTTTCATTCAAAGGCGGACATGGTCTTCCGGCAACAACGTTAGAAGCGCAAATTGTTCAGGATGCCGACCGCCTCGATGCCCTTGGCACGCTTGGAATTGCAAGAACCTTTTTTTACGCCGGCATTAAAGGGGATAAAATTTATGATCCTGCGATTCCGATTCAAAAAAATAAGTCACTGAAAGAATACCGCCAAGCAACTTCCACGGCAATCAATCATTTCTATGAAAAATTACTTTTATTAAAAGATTTGTTAAATACGAAAACGGCAAAAGAGCTTGCTGAAAGCAGACAACAGGTGATGCTCGATTTTTTGAAGCATTTTTATCAGGAAACAGGCTATCCGAAACCGGAATTGTGAGGTTACGTAAAGTATTTTTTAAACAAAATGGGAAAAGGAATTCCGGCTCAATGGCGGTTCGAGTACTTAACATTATTTAGTGTAAAGGACGAATGGAGAAGCATTCACGGAGGTTTTGTAAAAAAAATCTGAACATAAATGGACAGTAAGGAGTTTAAAATGAAGGAAGTTGAACTAATTTTATTTACGGTAAAATACCTGCAAAAAATTGAAAATTATCGTCTTGATGATGTGTATTTCACTGGTTATCCGATCGATGCGATAAAGGAAAGCAGGGAAGACAGCAGCCGCTATCCGGTCTTAATATTGGTCGGGGAGGAAATTGCCGGTTTTTTTGTCCTCCATGGTTGGAGCGGAGCGCAAAAATATAGTGACAATCGTCATGCTTTGCTGTTAAGGACATTTTCGATCGACAATCGTTATCGGAAAATGGGCTACGCAAAGCAGGCAATGCAGAAACTGGACAGGTTTGTCAAAGAGCATTTTCCGGATGTAACCGAAATCGTTTTAGGGGTTAATCATGCCAATCTTCCGGCACAACAGCTGTACTTGCAAAGCGGTTTTCAAGACAGCGGGAAAAGAGTCATCGGCAAAAAAGGAGAGCAATTCGTTTTTCATAAAATGCTATACAACAAGTGAGAAATCCCTTAAAACAGAAAGGATGATGAAAATGAGGAAGTTAAATCAGTCCGATCAATGGCTTATTAATGAAATAAAAGAAAAACTGCAAGAAGAATACTTTTTGTCAGTTGAAAAGGCAAATAAATGTATAGATAATTCAAACTTCATGCCCTTGCTGTTAATGAAATCGGAATTTGTTCATCATGAAGATCCGCATTCATGGGTGAGAATAATCGCAAAACAAAATAAGATTTCAAAAAAGGGTCGAATAGTATACAACTAACATACTGTTTGACTCTTTTTTAATGATTTATTAATTTGTAAATATCGGATATAACATACCGACTAAAAATACGCCATACATAAGGTTTCAACAAGCAGGGAATTCTAACATAAAAAGGGGGTCAAAAAATGGCGAGAAGAAATAAATTGCTTGTTCCGGAAGCGCGTGCGGGTGTAGATAAACTAAAAGCGAGTATTGTAAATACGGAGGATCCGCAAAAAGCAAAGTATGAAGCTGCGAAAGAAGTTGGGGTACCTTTGGATGAAGGTTATAACGGCAGGCTTCAGGCACGGGATGCCGGAAAAATTGGCGGACATCTTGGCGGACAAATGGTCCGGGAAATGGTAAAAATCGCGGAAGAACAAATGAAAAAAGATCAGTAATGAAAAGAACGATGGAAAAGAATTTTATTTTTTATAAATGAAGGCATGTTTATCGCAGATTAAGGGGCAGTCATCCCCCCGCCTCAAAAATGGAGGTAAAGCCACCTATTATTTTAGGCGGGGGAGAGCCTCCACCTGATTTCTCAAAGTTTTAGCTTGCTTAAAACATGCTCACTAAAGCAAGTTTCGAAAAAGTTTTCTTTTCAAGAGAAAACTTTTTTTACAATTTCTCCTTGAGCAGATGCTAAAAACGAAAGATCGCTAGCGGACAACCCATTCTTTATGGCAAATAGAATAATAGTAATTACAATATCCGCATATAAATTTCCCAGTAAATCTTTTGAAGAATCACTTTTTAATCGGATTATAAG
>JAGKQJ010000238.1 GCA_017898095.1 Bacillaceae bacterium Marseille-Q3522
TTTTTTAATACAATGCTTGATTCGCTTTGCATAGAGTGATACCCTTCTATCGTATTGATATTTTCTTCTTTTCAACTGTAAATACCCAAAATTCATTTTCGGGAAATTAGTGAACTTGTTTCGTCAAGTGGAGGCTCTGTTCCATCCGATTTAAAAAAACTGCCTGATAATTAGAGGCGCCAAAAACTATTTTTATATAAGGAGACCATGATGACTATCGATTCTCTTAGTCTTAACCGCGACACATATACGGCATTTTCGCGAAAGGAGTGGTCTAATTTTGGCACACGTACTGCTGAAACACTCTCATTAGTTGAGCGGCAACAGCTCCAAGGGGTAAATGAAACCATTTCCGAAGCAGAAGTGAAAGATATTTATCTTCCAGTATCACAGCTATTAGCGATTTATGCGAATCAGGAAGAAAAACTCCACACGCAGTTGAATCGGTTTTTACATCGTGAAATTAAAAAAGTTCCATTTGTCATAGGTATTGCCGGTAGTGTTTCCGTGGGAAAAAGCACAACGGCCAGATTAATACAGGCGCTAATCCGCCGATGGCCGATGAAGCCGAAAGTCGAGTTGATTACAACAGATGGATTTCTGTACCCGAATACGGTATTGGAAGCCAGGGGATTAATGAAGCGTAAAGGGTTTCCGGAAAGCTATGATATTCGCCAGCTTATCCGGGTTTTATCGGCAATCAAGTCCGGCTGTGCAAAAGTAGAAGTACCAGTATATTCTCATTATTCCTATGATATAACAACGGAGCGGCAAACAGTCATAGAACCTGATATTGTCATTGTGGAAGGGATCAATGTCCTGCAAGTAAATAAAAGAGAATTGAAGAATCGGCAAATTTTCGTTTCGGATTTCTTTGATTTTTCTATTTATGTCGATGCTGAGGAAAAGGATATTATCAATTGGTACATTGAACGCTTTAAATTGTTGCGCAATACGGCTTTCCAAAGCCCGGAATCATTTTTTTACCGCTACAGGGAATTAACAGACGCAGAAATAACTGCTTTAGCGATAAATATTTGGGAAACGATCAATAGCGTAAATCTTGTAAAAAATATTTTGCCGACACGTAACCGGGCGGACATGATCATTACGAAAGGCGAAGACCATTCCGTTCAGGAAGTCCTGTTGCGAAAGCGGTAATTCCAACATTTCGCGTGTGAACATAAAGTGAAACTTCCATCAGTGGAGGTTTTCCGACGTACAGGACGTACTAGTGCCGACGTTGCAACAGGACGCCTGAGATTTTAGTCGGCCCTCATCCCCCACTGATGGTTAGTCACGCGAATCCTGATTGATTTTTCTAAGGGCTAAAGCCCAAAGAAAATTCTTATTTCACCAATCGGGCTTTTAGGGGCAGTTTATCCTCCGCCTAACATGATTGGTCTTACCTCCATTTTGAGGCGGGGGTATTACTGCCCCTTAATCTGCGATAAATATAGGAATTCTTCATTTTTTGTAGTACTATCGATTCAATTATAAGATTTGACATGAAAATTTGGATTTAGACATACCACTTACATTTTATAAACCCAAATATCCTCATTAGGATGCCTATTTTTAAAAGTGTTATCGAAGTGCGGAATATAGGTTCTAAAGAACAATAACACAGCCAGATAGCGGAATTCTCCCATCCGGCTGTGTTTTATATTATTCATCTTTTACACGCTTTATTTTGATACCGGCTAATAACTGATTGACCACATAGCTTGTCATAATCAGTCCGGAAACGGAAGGAACAAAAGCATTAGAGGACGGAGGCATTTTGGCTTTGCGAATTTTTGCATCATCCTTACCAACGACTTTTCTTACATCCTCACGAATGACAATCGGACTTTCATCAGAAAAAACAACAGGAATTCCCTCATAAAGTGAAACTTCCATCAGTGGGGGTTTTCTTTCATCCCCCACTGATGGTTAGTTGAACTAATCGGGCTTTTAGGGGCAGTTTATCCCCCATCTAAAATGACTGGTAATACCTCCATTTTTGAGGTGGGGGTATTACTGCCCCTTAATCTGCGATAAATCCCTTCTTTTCGCAGCCGCGTCCGGATTACTTTTGCAATCGGATCTGTATGTGTTTTGGAAATATCAGCAATTTGAAAACGTGTCGGATCCATTTTATTCGCTGCTCCCATACTTGAAATGATCGCAATATTTCTTTTTAAACATTCTTTCATAATATGTATTTTATAAAAGATCGTATCAGAAGCATCCACGACAAAATCAGGCTGATAAGCAAAAATTTCCTCATACGTTTCTTCCGTATAAAAAATCTTTAATGCAATAGCTTGACAATCAGGGTTGATATCGGCAATCCTTTCCTTCATCAGCTCCGCCTTTGACCGGCCGATGGTGGATAATAAGGCAATGGCCTGACGATTAATATTGGTAATATCAACATCATCTTTATCGATTAAAATGATTTTGCCAATTCCTGAACGCGCCAATGATTCAGCTGCATACGACCCTACCCCTCCGATTCCGAGTACAGCTACCGTACTTTTTTTTAAGCATTCCAATCCTTCTTTCCCAATTGCCAGCTCATTTCTAGAAAATTGATGCAGCATTCCTTGCCCTCCATACTTAAAAATTCCTGCTTACGTTTTACGTTAACTTGCGGATCCGTATAATCACCCAGATTTCCTTTTTCAAGGCATAAAAAAATGAAGAATATAAGCTGATGTGAAATTATCTTCAAGGAGATTATCTCAACCTTCTAGAATAATATGACATCAACATGCGATTCTTCACCTGTTTTTTTACTTTATGTAAGAGTCCCAATGGTGCCGTTGTATTAATGCCTTATTTTGAACCCGCACAATAGCAGGTGGGTGTTCTGTCCCAGATTTTTGTAAGTCCTTTTTTAAAGGCATTTACGCCGTCTGAAAACTCCGAACTCCCTAAGGAAAAATGTTCGGTCAAAATAATAGGTTAGGCAACGAACACTTCAGGACTCCGATTTTCTGACTTTATTTTATCATATAAAATTCGGTTTTTCAAACTGGTGCAGAAGCATAAATTTGTCAAGTTTTTCGCAGATGTTTTTGCAATCCAATACGATTTGCCTATGCTTTACGGTGAAAATATTTTCGTAATCCTTCGCCTAAGCAATTACACATGAAGGTAACAAGCGTGATGGCCAACATCGGTGCAAAAAGAATCCACGGAGCGGTATACATATCGTTGTTGACATTATTCATAAAGTGAAACTTCCATCAGTGGGGGTTTTCTTTCATCCCCCACCTAAAATGACTGGTATTACCTCCATTTTTGAGGTGGGGGTATTACTGCCCCTTAATCTGCGATAAAACCGGCCCAGTTAAGACTCTTATTGATTAAAACTCCGCCTCCAAGACTTGTTTGAATAAGATCTTGTGTAAGGAAGATATTTAACATCGCCAGCTGGCCGATCAGGATCGTCACACGTCCGGCATCAACAAATAACTGGACAACTGTTTCCGGCAACAGATTCGGGATATAATAATTTTTTATCATCGTAACCGGTCCGGCACCCATGGTAATTCCCGCTTCGATATAAGGCTGCTTCGCAATATTTTCTGTTTGTACCCGGAAAATTTCACTGACTCTGCCCACTTCAATCAGGGCAATAATGGCGATCGACCAATAAAAACGGTGCTCATGCAATAATAAAAATGGCATCGATAAAAGCAATGCTGCCGAAAAAACTACGGGAAGACCGGAAAACAACCGGTACCAGCCGTTTGAAAACCACTGAAAAAGCCCTTTTTTTATAGAAGCTAAAATTCCTAACGGGATGGCAATCAAATAACGGATCAGTACGGCGGAAAAGGCGCTCTTTCAACATCCCCGTCCGGTAAAAAAAGCATCCGGTCCGGTTCCACATTCGTTTCGACAAACGGCAGCTTTGCGCCGAAGATGATGATAATTCCCCAAAAAACAGCGATTACAATTCCAATGATAAGATAATAGTTTTTCAATTTTATTTTCACTCCTTATGGAAGACGAAAACATTTTTTTAGTAATAAACCGATGACCTGGGAAACCAATACAATAAGCAGAAAGCATACTCCAATTCCAATGACCATTGCCGGTTCAAATTGCGAATAGCTGCCCATCGAAAATAACTCGTTAAAGCTGAATGCAGTAATTAAACGGGAACCGATGCCGTCATAGGCACTTAAATTCTCAACCATGATTAAACCGGTAATGATAAGCAGCATGATCGTTCCCAAATGGGAAAGTATCGATTGCAGGCTGTTCCGCAAAATATGGCGGTAAATCACTATCTTTTCCGGAAAGCCCTTTGCCTTGGCTACCAGGACATAATAATTGCCGTCTTCATTTGCCAAAGCGGAAGATGTAATTCTTTCCAAATACATCATCGGATACATAGAGATTAATAGTGACGGTAGCAAAAAACCATACCATTGTCCTTCATCAAACGTATAAAGGGGCATTGACAGGATCATTAGGATAATCCATTGGATCCCGATAATAAGAAAAAAATCCGGAACTGATTGTAAGAAAAATGTCAGTCCGTTGCCAATTACGTTCTTCTTTTTATTTTTATTGCGGTAATCAAAGATCCCCTTTAAAATTCCGAAGAAAACACTGAAGATAAAAGCTGGAAATATAAGCCTCAGGCTATTCGGCAAAAATTTACCTAATTCACCCTCAACAGATCGCCGCTCATGATTCGTTGGTCCGAGGCTTTTTTCTTCCCAAATATAAGAAAAATAATCAACAATATTCTTTTGGTAATTTTCCCACGTAAACTTATAATTGATGTCTAATTCCATCGTTATCTCCGGTGTGCGCGGGAACAGGACAACAAGTATCAGCAGACATAGAATCAAAATGTAAAAAAAATCAGTTTTATCAATTGTAGTACTGTTTTCATGACCCCTCTCCTCTCTATTAATATTATATTTTGGTATATTTTATCATATTTTGTTTCCAAAATCTATCATTTTCAGTAAATTAAAAAAGTTTCTCCGTTTGCAGAATTTATTATTTGATATGAAAAAAAATTTCATCCGAGTTTGTGAACCAGGGGTTATGGGTGTTTGGTTTTGAGATAATAATAGTATTTTCATCTGAAGAT
>JAGKQJ010000239.1 GCA_017898095.1 Bacillaceae bacterium Marseille-Q3522
AGGTAAGATTAGTGAAGAAATAAATCGAATAAACGACTACGATGTTGTAATCTCTACAACATTAGTTCCAGATAGTATTAAGGATAAAGTAATTAATGGGGTTCCATTAATTACCGGAGTTGGCGCTGATGCTGTTTTTGATGAGATTAAAAAGCAATTAGATAAGGAATAGTTTAGTAAAAGATTATTTAAAAAGGAGAGATTTTTGAATGTTAGTCTCATCAAAGGAATTACTTCAGACTGCCAGAGATAAAAAGTTTGCGGTGCCTTCTGCCAATTTTTTTGACCAGGATTCCATTAAAACGTATACAGAAGTTGCAACAAAAAAGAATTTACCAATCATTTTATCCATTGCTGAATCACATTTTCAATATTTATCTTTAGATGAAGCTGTTGTTTTAGGAAAATTTTATGGATCAAACACTGATACTCCCGTCGTTCTGCATTTGGATCATGGAGTAACTTTGGATGTAATAAAAAAAGCTGTAGATATCGGATTTACGTCCGTTATGATTGATGCGTCCCAGGAACCTTTTGGAGTGAATGTTAAGAAAACGGAAGAAGTTGTAAGGTATGCTCATGAAAAAGGGGTAGTAGTAGAAGCGGAAATCGGGCATGTAGGGACTGGATCACTTTATGAAAAAAACAATGATGATTCCATTTATACGACAGTAGAAGAAGCAAAAGAGTTTGTTGATCAAACAAATGTAGATTCATTAGCAATTTCCATTGGCACTGCTCACGGGGCATATACAGGAAAACCAAAAATTAATTTTCAAAGGTTAAATGATATAGCAAAAAGTATTGCGACACCGTTAGTACTTCATGGAGGCTCTTCATCCGGAGATCATAATTTAGAAAAATGTGCTTTAGGTGGCATTACGAAAATCAATATTTTTACGGATTTCACAGTAAGTGCGTTAAATAGTGTTAGACACGGTAATCCGGAAAATTATTTTGAAATGAAAGAGTTAGCCAGAAAAGGTATGAGAGAGTGTCTTGAAAACTATTATAAAGTATTCCATACAGAAAAATTTCATTCTTAATAAAAAATCAATTTTTGGAAGATCGGAGAGAATGATATGACAAAAAGAAACATTCGTTCACCTTACTTTGTTGTGAATCCTAAATCATATATTTACGGGAAAGAAGCTATGGAGCTAGCATTAGAAGCTGATAAATTAGCTGCCCAAAATAATCTGGATATCTTTTTCACTGCACAATATGTAGATATTCCTATTATTTATTCACAAACATCCAATATCATTGTCACAGCACAGCATATGGATCCCTTAAAACCTGGAAGAGGTATGGGATATGTAGTTCCGGAAGCATTAAAAGAAGCCGGTGCAAGAGCAGTATTTCTTAATCACGCTGAGCATCCAATAGAGCTAAATAAATTAGTAGCGACCATAAATAGAGCTAAGGAAGTCGGAATGTACACGATTGTCTGTGCGGATTCACTGGAAGAAGCGAAAGCAATCGCAATGTTGAATCCTGATATTTTATTATGTGAACCTACTAACTTGATAGGAACCGGTAAAACCAGTGATGAGAACTACTTGAAAGAAACAACTGCAACTATAAAATCTGTATCCGAAAATATTTTAGTCATGCAAGCTGCCGGAATTAGCAATGGGGAAGATGTTTACAACACGTTGGTGGAGGGAGCAGATGGAACTGGCTGTACCAGCGGAATTGTTTGTGCATCAAATCCTAAGGAAATGTTAAATGAAATGATACAAGCAGTAGTAAAAGCCAAAAACTATAAATTAAGTGAGGTAAAATAAAATGATCGTTTACAATGATGAATTACTTTTAACTTCGAATGGAAATCGAGTAAGTTATCACGAAATAACAGCGCAAATAAAAAACATTGTTTCGAAGAGTAAGGTTAATAATGGTATCTGCGTAGTGGTATCGCCGCATACTACTTGTTCCGTAATATTTGAAGAGTACTCTCATGATGTTAACTATAATGGGGATGAGTATCTGCAAATAGATTTAAATAATGTTTTAGATAAAATAATACCGAGATGTGTTACAGAAGGTCAATACTACCATCCTGGTCCAAAACATACCAATTTTGGTGTGGAAGATTGCCAGGAAAGCTTGGTTCCGGATTTGCGATCATTGCTTAACACGGACGCTCACTTAAGAGGTACCCTTTTAGGATCAAGTGAAACATTTATTATAGAAAACGGCAAGCTTGCAATAGGGGAAGTTGGCTACATTTATTTTATTGACTGGGATCAAAATCGTTCAAGGGAAAGACATTGTAAGGTACAAGTTTTGGGAGAATAATCCTATTAAATAACTGGTAAAACAATGCTGGAATACTCAATTTTTTAGTGTACTGTTCCAGCATTGTTTTACGTTTTACCATTTGATAGGAGGTAATTTTATGATAAAAGGAATAGTGTTTTTTGATTTAGATGGAACTTTGTTGAACAGTTTTGGAAGAGTTTCTGAAGATGTTATTTTATCAATAAAAAAATTAATTAATAATCATTACATGCCAGTTCTTGCTACAGGACGTAGCTTATTTGAAGTTAGAGAATTAATGAACAAAACTGAAATTACTAGTATGGTTGGGATGAATGGGCAAATTGTTATCTGGAATAATAAGGTTATATTCAACAAAACAATAAATAAAGAAGTTGTAGATAAAATCACAATATTTTCAAATAAAAAGAATGTCGGAATATCCTATTATAATGATAAACGTAATGCAATCTCCTTAAAAAATGAGTTAATATTACAAACATACCATAATATTAGCTCCCCGGTTCCGCCAATAGATAGGTATATGTACAAGAATGAACCAATTAATATGATGCTTATTGCAACGGATGTCTTTGACGAAGAATATCAAAAAACATTTCCGGAATTATCTTTCGTTAGGAATAGTCCTTATTGTATGGACGTGTTTAGCAAAGGAAATAACAAAGCCAGGGCTATAGAGAAATTAATAAAATTTCTAAGCATGAATAATTTACCAATCTATGCATTTGGAGATGGAAGCAATGATATAGAGATGTTTAAGCTTGCTGATTATTCCATTGCAATGGAAAACGGAGTAGAAAAATTAAAAAGGATAGCAACACATGTAACAGGATCCAATGACAACGCAGGAATAACAGATGGATTGAAATATTTTAAACTGATAGATTAATTTGATAAAATGCTTTGTTATGACACCTCATACTGACAGTACTTTGTCGTGGATTTCTGCCTTATTTTGACGAAATTGCAAACAAAAAAGGAGGTGGGAGGAAGCATTATACAGTATCTCCAGTTACAATTGCCATGTCTGTAGTATATCCCCAACTGTATAATGTAAAAATTCTCTCTCTTCATTGTTTGCTTTGAGACATTAAATAGAATACTTGGTTTAAAACGTCTGCATTTACCAATATAGGCTTTAAATTAAAAAATATGTTGTATATACCAAGGATACTGTAAAAAATAACCTTGAATGGCCAAAATGCCTATCAAGGTCCAAAAGCTTTCCTATACTTCTTGCATAACTAAATCTAATAAAAGATCACCAAAATCATTAGCAATTATTTCATATGTTTGATTTTCTAACTCAATTCCAGGCACAAAAGATACTACCTTTGGTTCTCCCTTTTCATCAAGTTGATAATAATCTAAGCAGAATAGTTCATCACTACCAGTACCATAGATAATAAGAAGGTTACTAGGCAGGTTAATTTCTTTTCGTTCTGTAAGAGTGTACCATATTGCATTGGGAACAGAAGAGTTTTCAAAATTATCATTAATAATTCCGTAAATCTCTTGGGCTCCAAAATTTCCAGCTCCAAAAGTCTTCAAAAAATCTAAATAAAAACCAGAAAATCGTACACCAAGCTTTTCTTCAGCCAATTTTATTAATTTGTCTGTCCTCCCCCCGATAAAGTCTGCAAAATCTTCGGTAGCCAAAATAATTTGCTTCGCTTTTTGATAAGTTACAACGCTCATTTTTATCCTCCATTTTTAATTTGAAAATCTTTAGCTCTGTTTTCCAATAAGCACTTATTAAAATCAATACTGTTTTACCAGAAGGTATAGAATTAGGATTAATGCGATTATCGCAATTTTCTTAATGAAAATGACTGTGTAACCTCTGCTATAGAGCTTGTATTTCTCTGAATTGTATGATGAAGATTGATAGGCTTTTCATCAGGACCAAGAGGAGCCAATCCCTTCTTCATTCTCTTCCAATAGCATCTTTCATGCATGGGCATATTTTGCATTATCTAATATATTTGTTAATAATTTCATTCTCTCTATCTCCTTCACCTACTATTCCTAATTATTTGTATTCCCAAATTATCTGTTGCTCATATGAATCAACTTCAGTCAAATCATTGTAATTATAATCGATATTAAATTCTCCCAAATTATCAAGAGTAAATGTTAAATTGATCCATTTTTTTGTTTTTGTTTTTCAAATTCTTCCCATAGTTCAGTAAAAACTTCATATAAATTGTCCTATAAATTTTCAAGATATTGTTGCTCAACATTAAATTTGTTTGGAATGTCGAGGCTGTATATAGGAACATTTTTATTTTCTGGATAAAAATAAAAAAACACTTGTCTTGATTCATCACTAACTTCTGCATATAAGTATATTTTTATCCAAGGAACTGGGATCATATTATTTAGAATTTCAGCAGCGCTTTGATACAATTCTTCCATTTTGCTAGTTTCCTTATCATGTCCTCCTAGGGGTTTCTTAATCGTTTCCTCATATTTTTACCATCTATTGTATAATTCACCACAAATTCAATAGGTCTCAATGCAACTCTTTAAATTTAGGTGTAATATTAACGTAGACTTCTTGCCCTTTTTTAAAGCATTCTTCCATTCTATTTCTAGTTTCTGTAAGAAAATATTGTTTATATGTCATTGCAACCAAGTTCATACGTTTGCTTACCATGTCAGGTGTTTTAACCATAAAATTTTATTAGTCAAAGAAACCTTGAAAGGCATTTTACCAATCAAGGTTTTAAAACAATCACATTATATTTTAGGAATATCAACCACTTCACCTGGGGATTTACTAATAAGTATATCAGGCA
>JAGKQJ010000023.1 GCA_017898095.1 Bacillaceae bacterium Marseille-Q3522
TCGTTTCATACTTTCTTAATCCATAAATTCTACAACTAAACACATGAATAATAGATATCAAATCTTGTACCAATTCTTCTTGTGGAGATAATTTTTCATTATTTACAACAATCATTTTGACTCCATTCCGTTAACAGGAACTTTCCTGAAAGTAAGTTTGGGGAATATACGTTCTTACTATATGTTTTATTATAGAAGAATATACGTTCGAATACCAGCTGAAAATTTATCCAATAGCAAATGGAAAACGAATATGCTTGCATATGGTAAAATAAAAACAAAGATTATGCATGATGGAAAGGAGAGAAAGGGCAATTATATCCTGTTTGTATGAAGTCGAATAATTGCCCGGTTTTGATGAAAAAACAGCAAAACAGAAAAAAAGACGACAAAGACCTTGTTGTTGGTGATCTTCTGAATCAAGAGCTGATAAAGCAGCTGCAAACAAAGAAAAAAGAGTTAAAATTCGAAGAAGAGCAAAGAAAATTAGCGGTGGAAAAAAGAAAACGAGAGGAGCGGCGGTTGAGGGAAAAGCATAAATCATTTGCCGAATTATTTGAAGAGAGTGATCTGGATTGGAAAAAATATAAGTGATCCAGTTGCGGCGTATTGTAAAATAAGAATGACCTCTACCATTTTCATTATGATAGAGGTCTTATTTTTGAAATAAAAAAACTTGAATTAACGCATATCAGGAAACGGACAGTCAGCCGCATTATTTTTCTGAAAGAGATAGATTTCTCATTTTGTTTAGCGGTGTGCCTGATAAACGGATGCTTTTGTACTTTGTTGAATAAAGTCCACTTCTTCTGCTGTTAACGGCTGACTTTCGACAGCACGGACATTTTCCTCCAGCTGCGAAACCGAACTTGCTCCGGCAATTACGGAAGCAACAGCTGGCTGTGCCAATAAGTATTGCAGTGAAATTTCCGTAAAAGAGCGCGTTGCAGCGAGTTTTTCTTTCAATAACGGAAGGAGCTCTTCCAGTTCCGCGTAAGTATAATCTAAATAGCCGTTTGCTTTTATACTGTCAGATGCTTTCTTCAGCAATGCTTCGCTTAAGAGCCCTTTTGCCACAGGACCGCGGGCGACAACGCTAATGTGATGCTCTTCTAATAGCGGAAGCACCTCTTCCGGCCGGCGGTCGAGCAGGCTATATTGCATCATCACCGAAGTAATCTGCGATTTTTTTGTGTATTCGCGAATAACGTTCGGGCGGATCGAAGAGATGCCATAATAGCGAATATAACCTTCCTGCTGCAGCTCGGAAAAAGCAGCAATCGTATCATCAATCGGGTCGTCCGTTGTCCCTCCATGAAGCTGGTACAAATCAATGTAGTCCGTATCCAATCTTTTTAAGCTGTCTTTGACGGATTCTTTAATGTACGCTTTCGAAGGATCCCAACGCCAACCATCCTTCACATCATTCCAGCGGTTGCCTACTTTTGTCGCAATAATCACCTGATCGCGGATTGGTTTTAACGTTTTTCCGACAATGCTTTCGTTAACCCCAAAATCATATAAATCAGCCGTATCAAAATAATTAATGCCCAGCTCAACCGCTGTTTTGATAATTTTTTCTGCCTCTTGCCCATCTGTCCCCAATGACATACAGCCTAAGCCAAGTTCCGAAATCAAAAGCTCTGAATGGCCTAATTTTCTTTTTTTCACCGTCATTCCTTCCTTCCGCTACTCTTTTTTCTCATTGTAGCGAAGAAAAGAAAGGAAAGACAAGCGATGCGCCTATTTTGATTTGGCAACATCTGCAATCCAATCTGCTACCAGTAAATATTTTTTCGCATATATTTTTAATTTTTCTCTTACTTCCCAAGCCTTTCCCGACATAACGATCCCTTTATTATATACAATTACTTTCATTTTAAAAGTATTGCAACTCCTTTCCGGTCTTTTCGTTCATCGTCATAAGATGTATGCTAAAATGTATGAGCAGAGAGCCAAATTAGAACAGGAGTGGAAAGAAACATGGATTCTTTTGAAGAAAAAACGATCCGTTCGGAAAATATTTTTTCCGGCAAGGTTGTTGATTTGCAAGTTGCAGAAGTATTGTTGCCAAACGGAAAAACAGCAACGCGCGAGATTATTAATCACCCTGGCGCAGTTTGTTTACTGGCGATAACACCGGAGGATAAAATTGTATTCGTGGAACAGTTCCGCAAACCGCTGGAAAAAACAATCGTCGAAATTCCCGCGGGAAAATTAGAAAAGGGAGAAGATCCGGCTGTATGTGCGCGGAGAGAATTAGAAGAGGAAACAGACTACGTATGTGCGCAATTGGAATTGGTGACTTCCTTCTATACCTCGCCGGGATTTGCTGATGAACTGATTTATTTTTACATAGCCAAAGGTTTAACGAAGAAAGAAAATTCCGCTGCATTAGATGAAGACGAGTTTGTCCGGGTTTTGGAACTTACCCTCGATGAAGCTATACGATATTGGAAAGATGAAAAAATTCATGATGCAAAAACAATTCTGGCGCTGCAATATTTACAATTGCAACAAGCACTGAAAAAATAAGAAGTTATATACAATAGATATATATATTGTGTAAAAAATGGTAAAAAGCAAATCTGTCAAAAATGTTTGGAGACAGCTGTTATTTTTTGCATCTCACTGCCTAATAACGATAAAAAAATCTGGAGTCGAGACAAATGATATACAAAAACTCTGTTGATGGTATTTCTTCTGATATGTTAAAAGGTTTTTTTGTCGATTGGCCATATCCGCCAAATCCGCAAACCCACTTAAAACTGTTAAAAAACAGCAGTAAAGTGGTAATTGCGTTTGATGAAAAAATGAAACAAGTTGTTGGATTTATCACCGCCATTAGTGACGGAGTTCTATCTGCTTATATTCCATTCCTTGAAGTCTTACCGGAATACAAAAATAGAGGGATAGGCAAGGAATTAGTAAATCAGATGCTAAAAGAACTTCATGATTTATATATGGTTGATCTATGCTGTGATGATGACTTAATTCCTTATTATGAAAAGTTCGGTATGATGAAATCGAATGGGATGATTTTGCGAAACTATAAAATGCAATCCGGCAGTTATGTAAGGGAAGCAGACCGGTGAAACTTCTTAAGTATGTTACCCGGAAAATGCAGAAAAAATAAAAACTATGAAAAAAAGAGAAATGATAGATGAAGTCATAGAGTAGCTGATGCATGCATACAATGGAGGTAACTGATCGATTCGGGAGGAAGCGTCATGAGAAAAAAAATCCAAAGGAATGCAGTTACCGACCATTTTCGCGAATATTCATCGATTTATATGTTTGTCATTGTCTTGTTCATGATGGGCGTCATTTTTGGCGCAGTAGTCGTTAATAGTTTAACTTTTGTGCAAAAAGAAGATTTATACTTTTACTTGTCACAATTTTTTGGACAACTTGCCGGCGGGCAGATGGCGGATGCGAAAGAATTATTTAATCAAAGCTTCTTTCATAACAGTCAATTTGTCGGGTTAATGTGGATTCTTGGTATATCCGTGATCGGTCTGCCACTTATATTAATTCTCTTATTTTTAAAAGGGATGGTAGTCGGTTTTACCGTCGGTTTCCTTGTGAACCAAATGGGCTGGAAGGGCTTTTTGCTCTCATCGATGTCGATTTTACCGCAAAATTTCATTATCATTCCGATTTATTTGATGACTGCTGCTTTAGCAATTACGATTTCGTTAAAAATGATTCGCCGCCAATTTTTAAAAAAAGTCAGAGAGCCGATTCTGCCTTTATTTAAGCGCTATTTTCTTTATTTTGTTGCTGCGCTTTTATTACTGTTAGCAGCTGCCGGGATCGAGGCATATGTATCACCGGGGATGATGAAGTTTGTTATAACATCTATAAAATAATAATTATTATTAAATAAAAATAATTTTGTATTCTTTTTTATAATAATTTTATTTTGACTCTCATTACGCATCTGCTATAATGAAAAAGACGGTGCGAGGGAGGGCGTTCGGATGGAAGGCAGAATTGATAGAATAAAAAAACAGTTGCATTCGTCAAGTTATAAATTAACTCCTCAGCGAGAAGCAACAGTACGTGTATTACTGGAAAATGAACAAGATCATTTAAGCGCGGAAGATGTTTACCTCCTGGTAAAAGAAAAATCTCCTGAGATCGGGCTGGCAACTGTTTACCGGACATTGGAATTATTAACAGAATTAAAAATAGTCGATAAAATTAATTTTGGCGATGGGGTATCCCGCTATGATTTACGCCAGGAAGGGGCTGCCCATTTCCATCATCATCTCGTCTGTATTGAATGTGGAACAGTAGAAGAAATTCAAGAGGATTTGCTCGGTGATGTGGAAGAAGTCGTCGAAAGAACTTGGAAATTTAAAATAAAAGATCACCGCCTTACTTTTCACGGCATCTGCCGCAATTGCCAGGAAAAAGGGCTTGGGGAGTAAGACGGAGGTCGGAAGCCTGAATGAGAAGAACCCGCAAGCGGGTTTCAATTCGAGTCTTTCCGGCATCGGCTTTTTTTAACGTAATTGAGAATAGCACTAAAGGATGTCCGGAGCAGGTCAATTTTATTTGACCTGCTCCGGACATCCTTTTTTACGTATATTTCTTGTCCAATTTGGCATATCTTGTAGTAAATGAAAAGATTGGAGCGGACAATATGATATCATGGTTAAAAGTGATTCTTAAGGCGATAAAAGTATTTTTATTATTCACGGGATTCACGATTCTGTTTTATTTGGCAATAATGTGGTTTAATGAAGAATATGAAGGCTATCACCGCTATGATGAACCTGAAGGAAAAGCAGTAAAGGCGGCTGCTTTAGCAGGGGAGGAGGAAAATTCCTTGTTTGACCGTCTCATTTTGTTTTATTTAACCGGGGAGTAGATAGAATGGAAGATCAAATGAAAGATTTTATCCATTTTCTAATTGTAGAAAAAGGATTATCTTCAAACACCATCGTTTCCTATAAACGGGATTTAAAAAGCTATTTGCAATATTTACAAAAAGTAGAGAATATCAAACAGGCAGATGACATCCGCCGTTTGCATATTATTCATTTTTTAGCGCATTTAAAGGAGCAGGGGAAATCAACGAGAACGCTGGCGAGACATATAGCTTCGATTCGTGCTTTTCATCATTTTTTATTACGGGAACAGGTTGTGAAGCAGGATCCTTCTGCATATGTGGAAACACCGAAATTAGAAAAAACATTGCCAAAGGTTTTAAGCTTTGCCGAAGTGGAAAAGCTGCTTGATGCTCCAAAGAAAAATAGTCATTACGGCCTGCGGGATCAGGCAATGCTCGAATTGTTATATGCAACCGGCATCCGTGTCAGTGAGCTCATTTCCCTGAAAATTGGCGACGTTCATTTAACAATGGGCTTTGTTCGCTGTATCGGTAAGGGGAATAAAGAACGGATTATTCCTATTGGCAAAAAAGCGACCGATGCCACTGAATTGTACGTGAAAAACGGCCGTGCTCATTTTCTTGCAAAAAACAAACGGGAGGATGCGCTTTTTTTGAATCATCACGGAAATCGCTTAACGCGGCAGGGTTTTTGGAAAATATTAAAGGGATTGGCCAAGGATGCAGGTATTCAAAAAGAAATTACCCCGCACACTTTACGGCATTCCTTTGCAACACATCTGCTTGAAAATGGCGCCGATTTACGTGCGGTACAAGAAATGCTCGGACATGCGGATATTTCAACGACGCAAATCTATACCCATGTTACAAAAACAAGATTAAAAGAAGTTTACAGCAAATTTCATCCGCGTGCTTAATGATAAGTGTAAATGTTAACTAGCTGCGAATACCTTTCTGTTATCATCCGCGTGTTTAACGTCACTTGCATATGATTAACTTGGTGCAATGCAATAAGTGTTACGGTAAAACTGAACCTCTCATGACTAAAGTCACGAGTGTTCTCGGCTATTTTATAAAGTGAAACTTCCATCAGTGGGGGTTTTTCGACGTACAGGACGTACTAGTGCCGACGTTGCAACAGGACGTTGCGCCTTTAGTCGGCCTTCATCCCCCCACTGATGGTTAGTCGCGCAAAGCCCGATTGAATTTTCTAAGGGCTAAAGCCCAAAGAAAATTCTTATCTCACCAATCGGGCTTTTAGGGGCAGTTTATCCCCCACCTAAAATGATTGGTATCACCTCTATTTTTGAGGTGGGGGTATTACTGCCCCTTAATCTGCGATAAAAACGATCAAGAGCGATAACATACACATACAGGAGGCATAGATTTTATTTTGCATTGTTCAGCAAGTTGTGCAAACAGAAAATCGATTTGACAGAACATTTAAAAGCCGGCGAGGCTTTTTTTATCTTGAAAAACCGTTTTCACCCCATTAATAGACAAATTTTTCTTGTTTGCCGTTCTGCTTTTTAGTACAATAAAGGGGTTGAATACCCGGTAAAGTTGGACAGGAGGCTTATTTTTCATGTTTTATCAGTATAAACGGATTTTTTTAATTGTAATGGATTCGGTCGGAATCGGTGAAGCACCGGATGCGACGAAGTTTACCGATACAGGGGCAGATACTCTCGGCCATATTGCGGAAAAAATGAACGGTTTACATATGCCGAATATGGCAAAGCTCGGTCTTGGCTGCATCCGCCCAATCAAAGGGATCGAGAAAACGGCTCGACCGCTCGGCTTTTATACAAAAATGCAGGAAGCATCGAATGGAAAAGATACGATGACTGGTCACTGGGAAATTATGGGACTTAATATTCAAACACCGTTTCAGGTGTTTCCAAATGGTTTCCCGGATGATTTAATAACAACGTTAGAAGAACGAACAGGGAGAAAAATAATCGGCAATAAACCGGCCAGCGGCACAGCGATTATTGAGGAGCTTGGCGCAGAACATATGGAAACTGGTGCGCTAATTGTTTATACATCCGCTGACTCTGTCCTGCAAATTGCCGCCCACGAAGAAATTGTTCCATTAGAGGAACTCTATAATATTTGTAAAATTGCCAGAGAATTAACGCGGAATGAAACGTATATGATTGGCCGCGTCATTGCCCGGCCGTTTGTCGGGAAACCGGGAACATTCAAACGCACGGCAAACCGTCATGATTATGCACTTAAACCATTCGGAAGAACGGTGATGAACGAGCTGAAGGATGCGAAACTTGATGTCATCGCCATCGGTAAAATTTCCGATATCTATGATGGTGAAGGTGTTACAGAAAGTATGCGCACCGTTTCCAACATGGACGGAATGGATAAATTGCTGCAAACATTGGAAATGGATTTTACCGGTTTAAGTTTTTTAAATCTTGTTGATTTTGATGCAGTATACGGACACCGGAGGGATCCGCTCGGTTATGGGAAGGCGTTGGAAGAATATGATGCCCGTCTCCCGGAAGTTTTTGCAAAAATGAACGAAGACGATCTCCTTATCATTACTGCCGATCACGGCAATGACCCCGTTCATCACGGCACCGATCACACAAGAGAATTTGTTCCGCTGCTCATTTACAGCAAATCGATGCATGGCGGAAAAGAACTGCCGTTACGGGAAACGTTTGCCGATATTGGAGCAACGGTAGCCGACAATTTCAACATGAAGCTCCCTGAACATGGAACAAGCTTTTTAACAGAAATCAAATAAGAGGAGGAGAAACAGTTGAATTACCGTCATATTCATTTGGCAAGTGATTATTTAAAAGAAAACTATCCGGAAAAGCCGCTCATTGGTTTAATATTGGGATCAGGTCTTGGTGTACTGGCAGATGATATCGAAGAAGCAGTCAAAATACCGTATGAGGAAATACCGGAATTCCCTGTGTCGACTGTGGCAGGACATGCCGGCAGACTCGTGTTCGGAAAAATAAACGGTGTGACGGTGGTCGCAATGCAAGGCAGATTTCATTATTACGAAGGCTACAGCTTTGAAAAAGTAACCTTTCCGGTCCGTGTCATGAAAGAACTCGGCGTACAAACATTAATTGTCACTAATGCAGCAGGGGGAGTAAATGAAACCTTTTCTGCCGGAGATTTGATGTTGATTGCGGATCATATTAATTTTATGGGTTCCAATCCGTTAATAGGGTATAACGACGACAGGCTTGGTGCTCGTTTTCCTGATATGTCGGAAGCCTATTCGAAAAAATTGCGAACTGCGGCGAAAAAAGTTGCCGAAGACATCGGGATCAAGGTTCAAGAAGGTGTCTATATCGGTTTTACTGGACCAAGTTATGAAACACCTGCAGAAATACGGATGGCAAAAATAATCGGTGCGGACGCTGTCGGGATGTCAACCGTTCCCGAAGTCATTGTTGCACGGCACGCACAACTGGATGTTTTAGGAATATCCTGTATTTCCAATATGGCAGCTGGTATTTTAGACCAGCCGCTAAGCCACAAAGAAGTGATGGAAACAACGGAAAGAGTAAAGGAAGATTTTATTCGCTATGTGAAAGAATTGGTCAAACAATTTGGTAATTGATAATAAAGTTGTTCCCCAAAAGCAGGGATATTATCATGAATGTTATGCAAAACCACAACATATACTTAACGAGTTGTTAACTATATCTGGTAGTCAAAATTGAACCATAATTAGATTAGACCACAAAAAGGTTTACAAGACCACATTTATTTGTTCTGTCCACTAAATGTTGTGGTCAAAATGTAAAAATGACCTTTTTGAAGTTAAACCATAATAAGATAAAAGATTACGAACTAAGGCAAACGGAAAATGGTGATCAAAATGAGAATGGTAGATCTGATTACAAAAAAACGGGATGGAGAAGAACTGTCGGCGGAAGAGATACAATATATCATAAATGGGTATACAAACGGCTCTATCCCTGATTATCAAATAAGTGCTTTTGTCATGGCTATATATTTTAAAGGGATGACGGAAGCGGAATGTGCAAATTTGACGATGGCAATGGTTTCCTCAGGCGAACAAATTGATTTAAGTGGGATTAGTGGAATCAAAGTCGATAAGCATTCCACAGGAGGAGTCGGCGATACAACTACATTAATCCTCGGTCCGTTAGTTGCTTCTGTTGGAGTTCCGGTTGCAAAAATGTCGGGACGCGGCCTCGGGCATACGGGAGGAACGATTGATAAGCTGGAATCCATTCCCGGATTTCATGTTGAACTGGACAAGGAAGTTTTTATCCGCCTTGTAAATGAAAATAAGCTTGCCGTAGTCGGACAAAGCGGCAATTTAACACCTGCCGACAAAAAGCTGTATGCCCTGCGGGATGTAACGGGAACCGTTGACAGCATCCCCCTTATTGCCAGTTCGATTATGAGTAAAAAAATTGCTGCCGGTGCAGACGCAATTGTATTAGATGTAAAAACAGGTGCCGGTGCGTTTATGAAAACACCGGAAGACTCACGTAAGCTTGCCAAAGCAATGGTGCAAATCGGCAACAGCGTCGGACGGAAAACGACTGCTGTAATAACCGATATGAGCCAGCCTCTCGGGTTTGCGATCGGAAATGCGCTGGAAGTAAAGGAAGCAATCGATACGTTAAAAGGACACGGCCCGAAAGATTTAACAGAGCTGTGCCTTGCTTTAGGCAGCAGGATGGTTTGCCTGGCAGAAAAAGCAGCCGATCCCGACAGTGCACGCTCCATGTTGGAAAAGGCAATAGCAGACGGCTCCGCATTAGAAACGTTTAAAAAATTTATAACAGCACAGGGCGGGGACAGCTCTGTTGTCGATAACCCGCAAAAGCTTCCGCAGGCACCTTATACGGTCGAGGTAGAAGCGGAACAATCCGGTTATATTGCCGAAATTACCGCAGATGCGGCCGGTCGTGCCGCAATGCTGCTTGGAGCAGGCCGGGCAACGAAGGAGTCAGAAATTGATTTGGCCGTCGGTCTTATGCTGCGAAAAAAAATTGGCGATATGGTGGAAAAAGGCGAATCACTTGTCACCATTTACAGCCGCACGGAAGATGTTGCGGAAGTAAAACAAATGCTTTATGAAAATATAAAAATTTCTCCCGAAAAAACAACCCCTCCAAAACTTATTTATGAAGTGATAACAGAGTAAAATAGTGCCGGGCATCTTATTCAGGTGCCCGGATTTTTTTATCATAAAAAAAAATTATTTTCGCCCAAATGCGAAGTGGGAATTCATCTCGGGCTAGAAAACCCGGGTTTCCTTTCCACAATTTAAAAAAGCAGACAAAAACGCTCAGAAGTAAATCTGAGCGTTTTTGTGCAATTTCAATCACTGAAGTTGGCTCCATATGTTCGAAAAATTTTTATCATTCATTTTGAAATATGCACCCATAAACCCGTAATAGATATATCCATCTTTAAGAAGGATAAGTTTAACCTTTGTCCCATCATTTAAGTGAATGGTTAGTTCCCTAAAGTCTTCGTTGTTTCGAGAATTGCTGATTAGGTCTGAATTTTCTCCACGAGGTAAAGGTTTTGTTTTATTCAACTCTTCAACAAATTCATTTAAAATTTCCATATCCGCAGCAGGAAGATAATTGCCAACGTTATTATCCCAATCGCTGTAGGTTCTATACTCTACACTGGATACATTCCCAACCATTTTTAATTTACCAAAAACATCTTCACCACTATCTATTATTATTCCATTAAGGTTTTCATAAAACTCAGCATAAGGCTTCCCGTATCGTTCTCCATAAGTCATTATTCTAAAATCTTTATCGTAGCCTTTAACAGAAAAAACATCTGCTGTTCCAATTGTTGATGCAAATTCTTCATCATAGGCTTCCTGTTTACTCCATTCATCAATAGTTCCTTTCGTCGTTCCAAGTTTCTCGCCTACAATAGCTTTTGTATTTTCCGCATCTATTTCTGTACTTGTTTGAGTATAAATCTTTCCGTTGTATACAATTAAACCAATCATATCTGCTTTTGAATTACCTTCTGGTAATTGAATAGCTGGGATATTTACACCACTGCTTTTAGTAGCAATTGGTGTATTTTGATTGTTTGTTGTGCCTTTTGGAGAAATACCATTATTATTAAATAAAGCGAATGTTCCAATGGATAAAAGTAAAACAGCCACGATACCAATACTTGTTAAGAAATATTTTTTTCTACCATTTTGCATTTCTTTTTTCGCTTTATGAATACCAATCTTACTTCTTTCATTTAGTCCTTTTGGTATTTCAATTCTATTCATTTCTTGTTTAATCTTATTGCTCATAAACACCATCTCCTTTCAATTTTTTACGGAGCTTATCTAAAGCCCTATATAAAACTGTCTTTGCTGTACCCAAGGGTATATCAAGGGCTTCTGAAACTTCTTTAATAGTCAAACCTTCGTAAAATCTTAAAATAATTACACTTTTCTCATCTTCATTTAATCGTTCGATTAGGCCTCGAACTGTCATTTCTAAATCAATATCTTCAATAACTTCTCCAGATACGAATTCCTCGTATTCAGGCTTCATTTGAACTATGTTTTTTTGCTTACGAAGTAAATCAACAGCACAACTAATTGCAATTCTAATTAACCAAGTTTTAAAGTATTTAGGTTCTTTAAGATTATTAATTGATTTAAATGAACGATAAGCTGTCTCCTGAACGACATCAAGAGCATCACTTTGATTTTTTACATATACAAATGCTGTTCGATAAATGTCTTGTTCATATTGCTGGAATAATATCAAAAATGCATTATCATTGCCTTTTTGTGCTTTTTTAATTAAATAATGCAATCGAGCCACCTCCTTAATTTTCTTTTACCTATTAGACGGAATAATTAAATCATTTGGCTTTAATTTTTTTTATTTTATAAAAAAAACATCCTGCCTTATCGAACAGGATGAATTTCCATAGATAAAGTATATCTTGGATAGTCCCCAAAAACGGGGATATTATTAAAAAAGTTATACAAAACCACAATATATCGTGGTTATCTCTCTGTTTTCTCAACTATACGTTGTGGTAGAAAAGTAATTATGACCTTTTTGGGGTTGAACCATATCTTTTATTTGAAAAAAACCTTTCTGTAATCCCTAATCTTTGTGCAGGGGTCGAGGTCTTTAGTAGCTATACATAAGTTATAGAAGGTACGAAAGGTAGTCAAAAAATCCGCAAAAATCCGCAAAACTCCTGATGCTGTTGGTATAAATTTGTTATAGATGGAAACAATGGATGCTATATCAACAATGGAGGAATGTGCGATGAAGAAGATAGTGTCCATGATCGTGCTCACTTTTATGGTAGGTCAAATCAATATACATACGATATTTGCGGAAGAAAAAGAAACTGGAACCATTGAACTGGCGAAAGAAGCAAAATCAGCGATCTTAATCGAACGTGATACCGGTGAAATTTTATATGAGAAAAACAGCAATGAAATGCTTCCGCCAGCGAGCATGACGAAAATTATGACGATGCTTTTGATTATGGAGGCGCTTGATAAAGGCAAGTTGAAGATGGATGAGACAATCCGGACAAGTGACTATGCGGCATCGATGGGAGGCTCGCAAATTTTTCTGGAAGCCGGGGAGGAAATGACAACGGAACAAATGCTGAAAGGAATAGCTATCGGCTCCGGAAATGATGCTTCAGTCGCGATGGCAGAAAGACTCGCCGGGTCGGAAGAGGCATTTGTCAAAATGATGAATGAAAGAGCAAAGGAACTGGGACTAAAGAACACTTTTTTTCAAAATTCAACAGGATTGCCAACCGAAGAGCATTATAGTACAGCACATGACATGGCAATTATGGCGAAAGAATTATTAAAATACGAAGATATTACAAATTTTACCGGCAAATACGAGGATTATCTCCGTGAAGGAACAGATAAAAAATTTTGGCTGGTTAATACGAATAAACTGGTGCGATTCTATCAGGGAGTTGACGGCTTAAAAACCGGTTTCACTGCAGATGCAAAATATTGTTTAACTGCTACAGCGGAAAAGGACGGGATGAGAGTCATTGCCGTTGTGTTTGGAGCACCAACTCCGAAAGAGCGTAATGCGGAAGTAACCAAGATGCTTGATTATGCTTTTAGCCAATATAAAACACATCCGATGTATAAAAGAGAGCATGTGCTTGGTAAGGCAGAAATTAGTAAAGGAAATAAGAAAAAAATTGAAGCAGTAACGAGTGAAAAAATTTCCCTGTTAACGAAAAAAAACGAGACGCTTGATAAAGTAAAACAAGAAGTCGTTCTGAAAAAGGATTTGCAGGCTCCTTTAGAAAAAGGTGAGCAAATCGGCATTTTAAAAATTGAAAAAGATGGAAAAACACTTGTGGAAAGTCCGATTGTCACTAAAGAAACGGTAAAAGAAGCAAATTGGTGGACTCTATATAAGCGGTCGTTAGGAATGTTTACAAAAGCGGGAAAGGAATAATGAATGCTCCTCAATGATAAATATTATTATCATGTCGAATAGCAAGGGCTGCACCATTTTTTTTAGCGAATTACCACTAGTTTTGTCTGTAAGAAGGAATGAAGCGACCTGATAGCGAATGACTCATTATAGAAATTCGATCCTCTTTGTATGAAAAATTTACTCATACAATATTTGTAAAGGAGGCTGTTATAGTGAGTCTTAACATTGACTTGGAAGTAAGAGTTGAGGTTTTGTGTATCCGATTATCAGGCGAGTTGGATCATCATTCATCGGAAGAGCTTCGTACGCTTGCGACAAAAACAATCGAAGAAAACGGGATCAGGCATATCATCTTAAACTTGGAGAAACTAACCTTTATGGATAGCTCCGGACTCGGCGTTATTTTAGGCCGCTACAAGCAAATCAAACAGGTACACGGAGAAATGGTTGTTTGCTCACTTTCACCAAGTGTCAGAAGATTATTTGATATGTCCGGGTTGTTTAAAATTATCCGTCTTGATCCCAGTGAGCAATTTGCTTTAGAAAGATTGGGGGTAGCCTAATCATGAAAAACGAAATGCAGCTGCAATTTAGCGCACTCAGCCAAAATGAATCCTTTGCCCGGGTGGCTGTGGCATCCTTTATTGCCCAGCTTGATCCGACACTGGATGAGTTGACAGAGATAAAAACAGTAGTATCAGAAGCAGTCACAAATGCGATTATCCATGGATATGAAAGTGATCCCGGCGGTATAGTCTACATCCGGCTATCGATTGAAGACGGGTATGTGGATATGACCATAAAAGATGTAGGTGTAGGGATTTCCAATATTGAGGAGGCACGACAGCCTTTATTTACAACAAAACCTGAGCTGGAGAGATCTGGAATGGGATTTACGATTATGGAAAATTTTATGGACGAAATCGAAGTGAAATCACAGCCAGGAAAAGGGACAGAGATTCGATTAAGAAAGCATTTAACAAACAGCAAAATGCTATGTAATTAAGGAGTCTTGCCTATGGATGTCGATGTGAAAAAAATACACTTAAAAGATCAAGAAGTAAAAGAGCTGATCAAGCAAAGCCAGCAAGGGGATCAGGGAGCACGCGATACAATTGTGCAAAAAAATATGCGTCTTGTCTGGTCCGTTGTCCAGCGCTTTTTGAACCGCGGCTATGAACCGGATGATCTTTTTCAAATTGGCTGCATTGGATTGTTAAAATCTGTTGATAAATTTGATCTTTCCTATGATGTGAAATTTTCAACTTACGCAGTGCCAATGATTATCGGAGAAATTCAACGGTTTATTCGCGATGACGGAACGGTAAAAGTAAGCCGTTCTTTGAAAGAACAGAGCAACAAAATCCGCAAAGCCAATGATGAACTTTGCAAAACATTGGGAAGGGTACCGACAGTAAATGAACTGGCAGAATACCTTGGTCTTTCTCCAGAAGATATCATTCTTGCTCAGGAAGCAAGCAGAACACCAACTTCGATTCATGAAACCGTCTATGAAAATGACGGCGATCCGATTACATTACTCGATCAAATCGATGACGGCGAGGAAGGGAAATGGTTCGACAAAATTGCTTTAAAAGAAGCGATTCGTGAATTAGAGGAGCGGGAAAGATTAATTGTCTATTTGCGCTATTACAAAGACCAGACACAAGCCGAAGTCGCTGCAAGACTCGGGATTTCCCAGGTTCAAGTATCGAGGCTGGAAAAGAAAATACTGCAGCAAATGAAAAGCCGCATGGACGTATAGATCATGCGGCTTTTGCAGCTACTTTGGCACAGCACTGCCATATTTCACACCCAATGTAGAATAAATGAAATAAGCAACCCCGTTTGCATCATTCGTTAATGTCGTCCAATCCGCAGCCGCTTTGATATCTTTATGTGCATTGCCCATCGCAACACCTTGCCCGGCTTTGGTTATCATCGAAATGTCATTATAGCTGTCTCCCGCTGCGGCACAGGCGGACAGTTCAATTTGCAGCCTTTTTGCTAATTTTTCTAATGCGAGGCCTTTTGATGCATCTAAATGCTCCAATTCAAAATTATGCTCCGCCGAGCTGACCAATGTCATATCGCGCTGTTGTGAAAAATATTTCCAGCCTTTCGCTAATTTTTCTTCATCAAAGGAGAATGCCAAAATATTGAATATATCAATATCTGTCGGAAGAAGATCGCTATACGACTGGATATGGACGAAGCCAAATTGACTGAATTGCTTCTCAATGCTGTTTTTTAATGTGAACAGATCAATTTCCGGATTTGCACTTTTGATTCTGTCAATTTCAATTTCTAAAATTTGTCTCCCTTTTTGCGGTGTATAGATAGCATGGTTGCTAAAGACTTCATAATAATAATGTCCTTGTTCCAACCATTCCAGTGCTGCAAATGCCTGGTTTTTTTCAAGGGGAATGGCATCAAACAAAGTACCGTCAGGGTCATGAATCATCGCCCCATTTGCGCTGATCATCCATGGTGATAATCCGCTATCCTTAAAAATGTTCATAATATCAAAATGAGCCCGGCCGGAAGCAATGACAATTTCTATTCCTCGTTGTTTCGCAAATTTTAATGCTTTAATATTTTCTTCGCTAATTTCACAATTGCTGTTTAAAAGTGTCCCATCTAAATCAAGTGCGAAAAGCTTCACCAACTTCACTTCACTCCTTTGTCTTTATTTTCCATGACAAGCAGTTTTACATTATTTTTCTGCAGCAATTGCAGAAAGGAATCACTTGGTTTCCGATCGGTAATTAATAGATCTATTTCTTGTCAACCGGCAAAACGAAAAAATCCGGTGAGGCCGATTTTCTTGTGATCAGCTAAAACAATCACCTTTCATTATATATGAGAGATATTAAGTGCAGGTATTTGTTTTGTAAAGAATATGTGGTTGACTCGCCATCATGTGAGCGTATACGCACTTGGGAGATTGTACGATGTGAAAATGAAAAAATATATAATCCATTTATTGGAGTTCATGAAGAAATGGATATGATCCATACTATAAGGGAAGAAACTGCATCTGAATTAGTGCAAATTCGATGGGCAGCATAACCCCCGCCTATAATGGAGGTGAAAACAACCATTTTAACGTCACGTCCTGTGGCAAAGCCGGCACTAGCACGTCCTGTGCGTCGACCGGCAAAGAGCGCCACGTCCTGTGGCAAAACCGGCACTAGCACGTCCTGTGCGTCGACCGGCAAAGAGCGTCACGTCCTGTGACAAAGCCGGCACTAGCACGTCCTGTGCGTCGACCGGCAAAGAGCGCCACGTCCTGTGGCAAAGCCGGCACTAGCACGTCCTGTGCGTCGGCCGGCAAAGAGCGCCACGTCCTGTGGCAAAGCCGGCACTAGCACGTCCTGTGCGTCGGCCGGCAAAGAGCGCCACGTCCTGTGGCAAAGCCGGCACTAGCACGTCCTGTGCGTCGAAATCCCCGCTGAAGGAATTTCTCTTTTGAAAAGTGTTGAAAATCAAAGGGGTAGGATGTGAAAGGATGGAAAAGAGAGTCTATATTCGCTTGCGGCAACGAGTCCAGGTTCGCCCAAACGAGGAGATATATATAAAAGATGTTGCGCAAATTATTGCAGAAGATCCGCTTTATGAGAGAATAGGCGGCATTTTTGTCTATAAGGTCCAGGAAAGCGATCAAAATATGGTTATTATTGATGTAATGAAAGTGATAAAGGCAATCACAAAACAGATAGATTTGATTGATATTCAGACGATCGGTCCGACGCAAGTTATTGTCGAGGTCATTTTTAAAAAACGTATGGTCTCCTGGCCGGCATTTCTGCTTATTTGGTTTTTGCTGTTTTTTGGCGCAGCATTGACAATCATGAATTTTCACGAGGATGTCAGCATGCAAGGTGTGCATCAACGTATTTATTTCATTATAACTGGAAAATGGGTGGAAAAACCGTTGCTTTTTCAAATTCCTTATTCATTTGGCTTAGGGATCGGCATGATTATTTTTTTTAATCATGTATTTAAAAAGCGATTGAATGAAGAACCAAGTCCCCTTGAAGTAGAAATGTTCAACTATCAGCAAGATCTCGATCGCTATGTTGTGATGCATGAAAATAAGGAAGAAATGAGCCGAATCGATGATCATTAAAATTTTACTCGTCATTTTTTTGGCCATTGCCGGCGGGTTGGCTGTTGGAGCTGGTTTTGTTGCATTTTTAACTGTTTTAGGAATAATTCCGAGGTTAATGCAATTATCAAAAACAATGAAAATGATTCGTTATTATGAGTCGGCTGTTGTTATCGGAGCAGTTGCCGGAACGTATAGTGTTTTACAGGACCCGCGCTTTTCGTTACCGGCAATCATACTTTCGGTTTTCGGACTTGCCGGAGGAATCTTTGTCGGTATGTTAGCTGCGGCATTAACAGAAGTACTGAATGTCTTTCCAATATTGGCGAAAAGGATTGGAATGGAAGGGAAAATAATCATCTTAATGATGGCTATCGTATTGGGAAAAATTCTCGGTTCCTTATATCAATGGATCTATTATGTGGATCATTGATTGATTATGATAACGAAATGATGAATAGATTGGTACTGTAATGAGGATACGGGGAGTGACTTCCGGCATGAGCAGACGAAAAAAAGTGATCTTGATAACAGATGGTGATGAATATGCGCGAAGAACGGCCGAAAAGATGGCAGAAGAATTTGGAGGACGCTGCATTTCCCAATCACATGGAAATCCTTCCCCTTTGTCAGGTACTGTCCTAGTCCGGCTAATAAAACAAGCAACGGCCGAACCTGTTTTTGTCTTATTTGACGATAGCGGGCTTGTTGGAGAAGGAGCCGGTGAACAAGCGTTAAAATATGTTGCAACCCATCAGGATATTGAGGTGCTTGGTGTGATTGCGGTTGCTTCGAAAACAAAAAAAGAAGAATGGACAAAGATCGACGTTTGTATTGACAGGGATGGCAATCTAACGCCATTTGGGGTTGATAAATATGGAATTCCCGATACCGAAATAGGCAGAATGAACGGTGACACCGTTTATTGTCTTGATCAGTTACAAATACCGATAATTGTTGGCATTGGCGACATCGGAAAAATGTCACATAAGGACGATATTCAAATTGGTGCTCCGGTGACACGGAAGGCTGTCAATCTTATTTTAGAAAGGAGCGGATTTCGAAGTGGACAATGCATTGAAAAATAAAGAGCCGATCCCTGCTTCTCTCCAAGATGTGGAAAATTATATGAAAGAACGGGTTGGCTTAGGGACGAGCTTTGATTTAGGTGTAAGAAAGATGGATATTTTACAAAAAGAAATCCATCTCTATTATGTAAATGGACTATGCGACACGCAATATATTATTGAAATTTTAGAACCACTTGTCATGATTCATACGAAGGAAAAAATGTCTGATAAACTTTTTTCCATATTGAAAAAACGTCTTACCCACCAATCAGTAGAAGAGATAAAAACGATGGACGAGCTTGTTGACCGTGTACTTTCCGGTTTAATCGTGATCGTGACAGGAGAAGAACAAAAGGGCATTGCTGTCGATGTCCGCAATTATCCCGGCAGAGATCCGCAGGAACCGGACACGGAAAAAGTAGTGCGCGGCTCAAGGGACGGTTTTGTGGAAAACATCATCATAAATTCTGCTTTGACACGAAGAAGAATACGGGATGAACGGCTCCGTGTAGAGCTTTTACAAATTGGGGAACGGTCGAAAACGGATGTAGCGATCTGCTATTTAAAAGACGTTGCTGATCCGGATCTAATCAATATTGTGAAGCAGGAATTACAGGCAATTCAGATTGACGGGCTGACGATGGCAGAAAAGACAATTGAAGAATTTTTATTAAAGCAAGGCTATAATCCGTATCCGCTCGTCCGCTATACGGAACGTTCCGATGTTGCTGCGACACATATACTTGAGGGCCATGTCTGCATTTTTGTCGATACTTCACCAAGTGTCATTATTACACCGGCAACATATTTTCACCATTTGCAGCATGCCGAAGAGTTTCGCCAATCACCGGCAGTAGGGACATTGATAAGATGGGTTCGCTTTTTAGGCGTGCTTATTTCTTTATTTTTGCTGCCTTTTTGGATGTTAATCGTAATAGAGCCATCCCTTTTACCGGAGAGACTTGCGTTTGTCGGGCCAAATGAACAATCCAATATTCCGGTTTTTATTCAAATTTTTATTGCGGACATTGGCATTGATTTTTTACGGATTGCTGCAATTCATACGCCGACCCCGTTATCTACGGCAATGGGCCTAATTGCTGCAGTCCTTATCGGACAAATTGCCATTGATGTCGGTTTATTTGTTCCGGAAATTATTTTATATGTTTCTTTTGCTGCAATCGGTACCTTCACTACGCCGAGTTATGAACTGAGTGCGGCTAATAAAATTGTCCGCTTTCTTTTATTATTATTAGTTGTCATCTTCCACTTGCCCGGTTTTGTTATTGGGTCCACATGCTATATCCTGTTTTTAGCTCATACCCGTTCTTTAAATACACCTTATCTTTGGCCGTTTATCCCATTTCATCCGGCAGCTTTCTCTCATATTATTGTTCGCCGGACTGTTCCCGGAACGAAGCTGAGACCAAGCATCGTTCACCCGCGAAACCGCTATAAGCAACCATAACAAAGGCCGGAGGTCAGAAGTAAGAAAAAGGGAAAACCCGCAACTCGGGTTTAAAAGGAATTTTCCGGTCTCCGCTTTTCTGTTTGTCCGGCTCCGGCGGGTAGCCGCTCGAGGTCTTAAGCCAAGCAACCATAAAGTCAAAAAGCGGACTTTATGGTTGCTCGTCTTAAGCTTGTCGCGGCTGACCAACCCGCCTTCGCTTTTCTGTTTGTCCAGCTCCGGGCGCTAAACCGTACGGCTGTTTCGCCATTTGAATCGAAGGCAAAGTGCGCCTTCGGTTCAAATGCCTCCAACTTCCTATCGGTTTGACCAAGCGCCCTCCGCTTTTCTTATTGCAGTTTTTTGTGATTTGTGGTAGAGTTTTTTTTATTATCTGAGGGTGATCACAAGTTTGCAGAGGATAGTTTTATTTGGAAAGCGAAGAACTTCCGATACGGAATGAGGGAATAATGATGTATTTTCATGGAACGACAAAGGTAAATAGTCAGGGGCATTTGGAAATTGGCGGATTGGACATGCCTGCTTTGGCAAAAGAATATGGAACCCCGCTGTACGTATATGATATAGCTCTCATCCGCAAAAGAGCGCAAGATTTTAAAAAAACATTTGCAAAAATGGGCATAACTGCACAAGTTGCGTATGCAAGTAAAGCTTTTTCCACAGTAGCAATGATTCAGCTGGCGGAGGAAGAAGGGCTTTCACTAGATGTTGTCTCTTTCGGAGAGCTGCATACTGCTTTAGTAGCAGGATTTCCTGCTGAACGGATCCATTTTCATGGGAATAATAAAAGTACTGAAGAATTAAAGATGGCGCTTGCTTCAGAGATCGGCTGTATTGTGGTGGATAATTTTGATGAATTATCATTACTGCAGGAAATATGTGAAGCAGAAAAAAGAACAACGAATATTCTCTTACGTGTTACTCCCGGCATTGAAGCACATACGCATGATTATATATTAACAGGACAAGAAGATTCAAAATTTGGTTTTGATCTGCAAAACGGACAGGCAGAAAAAGCTTTACAAATTTCGCTCCATTCAAAATATTTCCAATTATTGGGTTTGCATTGCCATATCGGTTCACAAATTTTTGAAACAACCGGATTTATCCTGGCAGCAAGGAAAATTATCGAAAAATTAAGCGAATGGAAAAAACAATATTCCTTTGAAGCAAAGGTGTTGAATTTAGGAGGCGGTTTCGGTATCCGTTATACAGATGAAGATGCTCCGATTACATCCTCTCTCTATGTAGAAAAAATTATTGATGAAGTGAAAACACAGGCAGCAAAATTTGCGATTACACTGCCGGAAATCTGGATTGAACCGGGACGTTCTCTCGTTGGTGACGCCGGTACAACTCTCTATAAAGTAGGTTCAAGAAAGGAAGTCCCGAATGTCCGCCAATATGTTGCTGTGGACGGAGGGATGAGTGATAATATTCGTCCTGCCTTGTATCAGGCAAAATATGAAGCTGTATTGGCAAATAAGCCGCTGGAAAAAGCGGATGAGGTTGTATCGATTGCGGGAAAATGCTGTGAGTCAGGAGACATGTTAATTTGGGACTTGCCGTTGCCAAAAGCAGACCGGAATGATATTTTGGCAGTTTTTTGTACAGGTGCTTACGGATACTCGATGGCAAGCAACTACAACCGCCTTCCCCGTCCGGCAGTTGTTTTTGTTGAAAACGGTGAAGCACAGCTTGTTGTGAAGCGCGAATCAATGGAGGATCTCGTACGTAATGATTTGCCGCTCAAAAAAAAGGTGCAAAAAGGGTAGCAGATTCAAAGGGATTCAGGTGGAGACTCTGCTTCACCTGATATTAAAAGATAGATACTGCAAAAAGGGTAAAACCAAAAAGCTGCATGACAGCCGGTTCTACCCTTTTTTGTTTTACATATTTATTTTTCCCCTTCTTTACTATTGGAAAAAAAATCTTTTATGCTGTCAAACAGATTCACAAAGAATTGTTTGATGTTCTCGAGAAACCCTTGCCCTTCTTCAGACGACAAATATTTGGAGATTTGATCTTTTGTATGATTTATTTGCTCTTCTATTTGACTCCAATCAATATTTAATTCTTTAAGTTTATTAAAAAAGTCAATTAAGCTTGAAAGCTGTTCGTCAGTTAAAGTTACTCCCAGATCTTTCGCTGCATCTTCAATAATGGTCTGTAATTCTTTATCGGTTTCCGGCTTCTTTTTGGCGATTTCTTCTTTTATTTTTGTAATCAATGCAGCTGCATTTTCATTGCCAATTTCTTCTCCCAGTTTCGCCGACTCAACCATTTCTTCATTTGCAGCCTGCTTTACCACCTCGGGAATTGTTTTATCCGCGGAAATTTCGTATGCTTTTATCAACCCTGTCAAAGCAGCTGTTCCGGAGACAGAGACAGGTGCCGTAATGTAAATTTTTGCGTCTTTTACTCCTGCGGTAATTAACGCATTGATATACATTTCATCGGTAACCCAATTTATATTTTTTGTTTGTACTTCTAAGCCGGTACCTTCTTTCGCAATCGTTATCGCAGACGAAGAGATTGCCCGTGTTCCAATTAAAGATTTCGCAATAAATCTGTCGAGATATTGATGTTCTTCGGCATTGGAAACATAAATTATTTCCGGATTTTCAGGTGCATCCATTTCCGCCAGCAGCAAATTTTTTTGCTCTTCTGTTAAATTTTCACCTAACGTGATAATCATATCGCCTTCAACTGTGTCAGCAAAACTGTGAAGCGGGCTTAACAATAGTAGAAGGATAAGCAGAAATCCCAACTTTTTCATGACGTCTTCTCCTCGTATATTAGTAAATAACTATCTTTTCCTATCCAATCCTATTACATAAGATAAGACGTTATTCAAGAAAAAAAGTTTCCTACTTCTTTCATAGAAGATTGTTGTATTCCAAAAATAGTATAGGTATATGACACTATTCAGTCGATTAAATATTGAAGAAATAGATTTTTTTCTGTATGATTATTAGAGCGAATGATTAAATGGATGATAACTGGGGAAAACTATTTACAATAATCTACGATCGATAATTAATGAGGGATTATCATGCTAATTCGATACAAAAAAACGTTTGAAAAAATTGCAATGGGTCTTTTATCTTTTATGCCGGATGAAAAAGACTTGAAAAAACTGCAACAAACGATGAAACAATATGATTCCAATGAAACCTGGCAATTATTTTTATGGAAAGAGGAAGATGATATTGTCGGTTTATTAGGGGTTTCCTTTCCGGGAGACAGTGAAATGGAAATTCAGCATATTTCGGTCAACCCTTCCTATCGGCAGCAAGGTATTGGCAAAAGCATGATAAAAGCATTAAAAGAGCTTTATCCGCAAAAAACTTTGAATGCAAATTCCAATACCGCAGGATTTTTACAAAAATGTGATGAAACAGAAGAAGAGAATGGGGAATAGAAGAAACTCTATCACAAGAGTTTCTTCTATTCCGGGCCAGGAAGGCTGATTCTGAGGTTTTTTCGTTTTATCCATTTGCTATATTCGCAAAGTAGCGGTCCATTCTTCCTCTTTCACGCAATGCTTCCTTACGGCTTGCGAGAACCTTTGTTCGATCTCTTTTTTTATGGCGATGGACAATTTCAGCGGGAAAGATATCGGTATTTTGACACCATTTGAAGTTTTTTTCCTTGCATTGTTTGATGCAGAGAGCGATTAATGCAGGATTTGTAAGTGGAAGATGAATATTACTGTAGTGTTTTCGATCTTGAATTTGCGTTAGTTGTTTTTTCATGATACTGCGAAGTTTTCTCACATCAACCGCCAGTTTCCCGAGTTCTTCTTCACAATTTTTTAATAATGAAATTGCTTTTTGCAGAGTGCGTTCAGCCCCATTATAATTATTTCTGCGATAATGATAGCAGGAAACGGCTAATAAAATAAGTCCTACCCAGACTGATTTCTTATTTCCTTTATCTATATTTTTCCAATATTCTACTAATATTTCATGGCATTCAAAATAATCACGATCGCCATGAAAATGTACTAAAAAAGTAATATATTCTTTTGGATACATGTTTCTCCCTCCAATTAATATGATACTATATTTTATTTATCTTGTGTGTACAAAAAAGTTTCCAATAAATAAAGGGATCCCTATTAGATGAAAATTTTCATTGGACAAGATGCTTTAATCAACTATACTATTAGTATCAGAAATAAATGGAGACTTTGGTGAAAAAATATGCCGTATCAAGTTAAAATAAGCGCTTTTGAAGGACCGCTGGACCTATTGTTGCATCTTATTAACCGATTAGAAATCGATATCTACGATATTCCCGTAGCAACGATCACAGAACAATATTTGGATTATATACATACAATGCAAGAGTTAAAGCTTGATGTTGCAAGTGAGTATTTAGTAATGGCTGCAACACTTTTAGCGATTAAGAGTAAAATGCTTTTGCCTAAACGTGAAGAGGAATTGTTTGATGATGAGTATATTCCCGAAATGGAGGAGGATCCGCGCGAAGAACTTGTTGCCCGGCTTATTGAATACCGGAAATATAAAGAAGCGGCGCAGGATTTAAAAACGTTAGAGCAGGAAAGAAGTTTACTTTATACAAAGCCACCCAGTGATTTGACGCCATTTTTAAAAAATATTAAGGATGAGCGGATTAACCTGGATGTTTCGCTTTACGATATGTTGAGTGCGTTGCAAAAAATGCTGCGCCGGAGAAGATTGCAGCAGCCTTTGGCAACAAAAGTAACACGGCAGGAGATACCAATTGAAAAACGGATGGAAGAAATCGTAATGTATCTTCAAGCTGCCTCCGGAAGAACAAGTTTTTATGAGTTATTTCCTTCCAATGAGCGAGAACAAATTGTTGTCTCCTTTTTGGCAATTCTTGAATTAATGAAGCGGCAGGCAATTGATGTTGTTCAAGATCACAACTTTTCCGAAATCTTTGTATCGGCGAAAGGAGGATGGAGTGAGGTTGGAAAATAATAAACGATTGCAAGGAATTTTAGAAAGCCTTCTTTTTGCAGCCGGAGATGAAGGACTTACGACAAAGCAAATTTCCCATGTCATGGAAATAAACGAGGAAACGGTAATACAGCTGCTGGAGGGCTTACAAAAAGAATATAAGAAACATTCACGCGGAATAACGCTCGTCCTGCTCGCAAATACGTATCAGCTTGTTACGAAGAAAGAGCATGCTCTCTTTTTGAAAAAATTAATCGAGTCACCCAATTCTTCCACTTTATCGCAGGCGGCCCTGGAAACATTAGCGATTATTGCCTATAAACAGCCGATAACGAGAGCGGAGATTGAGGAAATCCGCGGGGTTAAAACAGAACGTCCATTGCAGACTCTGGCGGCGAAGGCATTAATAAAAGAGGTTGGCCGTACAGAAAGCACAGGGAGAGCATATTTATATGGAACAACGAAAGATTTTTTGGAGCATTTTGGATTGAAAAGCCTGCAGGAATTACCGGTTCTCCCGGAAAATACGAAAGAAGAATATGAACAGCAGGAAGCCGATCTTTTCTTTGAAAAAATCCAGGAGATTGATTCCTAAAAAGTTTACTTTTCATTTTCAGGGAAAAAGTTGCACTTCTCTTATTGAAAACGATGATTTACTAAACACACAAGACCTGCTGACGTTACATACTCGGATGAAAATATTATTTTCAGATCAAAAAAGATGTCCCTAAATCAAAGAATCGATTTAAGGACATCTTTTTATTGTGGTCAAAATCCTTTGTTTATATGCTACGGCGTTAATAGGTAAAGCCAGAATGAAAAATGAAAATTAAAGGATATACATAAAGAAAAAAGAAGGAACGCCATGTCCGATAAAGTGAAACTTCCATCAGTGGGGGTTTTTCGACGTACAGGACGTACTAGTGCCGACGTTGCAACAGGACGCCTAAGCCTTTAGTCGGTAGACGTACAGGACGTACTAGTGCCGACGTTGCAACAGGACGCCTAAGCCTTTAGTCGACCTTCATCCCCCACTGATGGTTAGTCACACAGAGCCTGATTGAAATATCTAAGAGCTGAATCTCTAAGAAAAACCTTACCACGCAGAGCCTGGTTGAATTTTCTAAGGGCTAAAGCCCAAAGAAAATTCTTATCTCACCAATCGGGCTTTTAGGGGCAGTTTATCCCCCGGCTAAAATGATTGGTTTCACCTCTATTATTGAGGCGGGGGTATTACTGCCTTAATCTGCGATAAATTCAGGAGTGAGGACATAAAATCGTGGAAAGAGGACATAAATCAAAAGAATGGAGACATAAATGTGGAGAATGAGGACAAAAAACGAAAAAGGGGACATAACTCCAAAAAATAAGGACAAAACAGCAGAAAACGAGGACATAAGCTCAAAGAATGAAGATAAAACTCCACAAAATCAGGACAAAAAAAAGAACATTTTAGCCCTGATTTCATACGATAGGAAGGAAAAATCCGCAAGTTTAACGAGGAGGGGGAACATGAGCTCATTTCGTGATTACGTAAAAGATGTCCTGCAATGGAATGAAAAATTACAAGAATTTTTAGAATCGGAAAAAGTCCAAAAGGATAATGAACTATGGGAACGGCTCGATCATTTAACAGAAATTATCGAAGAAGTGAACGGAAAAGATTTAAATACGGAGCAATTGCTGCGTGTTCAAGCAAAAGTGGATGAATTACACGGGAAATTCGAACAATATTTTTCCAATCGGCAAAGCATCGGATCTGTTTTTATAAATGAACCATATGTGCCTGCAGGAAAGCATACTCTGCCTCCATTGCCTTACTCATTTAATGCATTAGAGCCATATATATCGGAAGAAATTATGAGGCTTCATTATACGAAACATCATCAATCCTATGTGGATGGATTAAACAAGGCAGAAAAAAAGTTGGCGGAGGCACGGCGGTCAGGAAATTTTGATGAAATTAAAGCACTGTCTCGGGAGCTTGCCTTTAATGGCTCAGGGCATTATTTGCATACGATTTTCTGGAATAATATGAAAGCAAACGGCGGGGGAAGACCTTCAGGTGCATTATTAACCGAGATTGAAAAATATTTTGGCAGTTTTGAAACTTTTAAAAAACAGTTTTCGGAAGCAGCAAAGAAAGTTGAAGGACCCGGCTGGGCAATCTTAGTATGGTCACCGCGCTCACGTCATCTGGAAATCCTGCAAACAGACAGCCATATGCTCTTCACACAGTGGGATACAATACCTCTACTAGTATTGGATGTATGGGAGCATGCTTATTATTTACAATATAAAAACAAGAAAGCAGAGTATGTAGACCAGTGGTGGAATGTCGTCAATTGGAAAGATGTCGAGGATCGTTTTCGCAAGGCAAGCCAATTAAAGTGGCCTCCTTATTAAATTTGCGCTTTCTCCAGTACAGTCAATTCACAAAAGATTTTTCAATCTGACAACGGCACCGGCTAAAATAATGAAAATGTTTTACAGGCGGGGCAGTGTCTCCGCCTGAGTCCCGAAAGTTTCGATTTCGAAAACGAGTTCATTATGAATCTTCAGGTTTATAGGCATATACCTCCTTGACCGGCATAAACTTGTACAAGAAAAGATATTTTTTCTGCATGATAATATTTAAAAGAATTATGGCGGGAAAGATCCTCCGTCTGTCCGGCTTTACATTTTCTACCCTTTTTAAAATACAATCAATAGTTAAAGGAAGGAGATGAGGAGGAAAAAATGACGTCAGCGAAAAAAATGTTCTGTATTACACTCATTACCTCATTGCTTTTCTTGCTTTTTCCGGTGTCACTAAAGGCTTCTGTAGAAGTTAGTGCAAAAAGTGCAATATTAATCGAGCAGGGATCAGGGAGAATTTTATTTGAAAAAGATGCCTTTACACCGCGGCGGATCGCAAGCATAACAAAAATAATGACGGCTATTCTTGCAATTGAGTCAGGAAAAATGGATCAAAAGGTAAAAATAAGCAAGAGTGCAGCAATAGATGGCTCATCAATTTATTTACAGGAAGGGGAAGAGATTAAGCTGGAGGATTTAGTTTACGGTCTTATGCTTCGTTCCGGGAACGATGCTGCTGTTGCAATCGCAGAATTTGTCGGCGGAAGTGTGGAAGGCTTTGTTTTTTTAATGAACCAAAAGGCAGCGGAAATCGGCATGGAACATACTCATTTCGCGAATCCCCACGGACTGGACGATCATGAAGATCATTATTCCACCGCATACGATATGGCAATTCTCACAAGGTATGCGATGATGAATGATACATACAAAAAAATATCCGGGACAAAAACGCATCGCACCCCTGATCCGGGAGAAAAGTGGGACCGTGTCTGGAAAAATAAAAACCGGCTGTTAACGGAGCTTTATGACTACACAACCGGGGGGAAAACAGGCTATACAAAAAGGGCAAAACGTACGCTTGTTACAACAGCAACAAAAAATGATTTGGATTTGATCGCGGTTACATTAAACGCACCTGATGACTGGAATGATCATATTCAAATGTATGAAACAGCTTTTCAACAATTTAAAAATGTGAAAGTGCTTGAAAAAGGCAGCATTAAAGAAGTGGATCATGCCATTTACAAAAATAAAGTATATATAAAAAACCCGGTATTCTATCCGGTATTAAAAAAAGAGAGAGAGCTTTTTAAAATTGAATTTACTTTGCAGAAGCCGAAAAGAAATTGGCGGAATGAAGAAAACATTCCTGAAAAAGTCGGACAAGCGAAAATATATTTTGATAAAACATTAATAAAGACGGTTCCAATCTATTTTGAATCTGATAATGAAAAACAAGCAACCGGCTTCTTTGGTGAATTTCAACGAATTTTTCAGGCATTTATAGGTGTCGGTTCCTATGGTTAATTATATATGGGTATTTTTAACGTTGTTTGGCATTATTTTTGCGATGGTAAATGGAACGATGTCCGAAGTGAACGAAGCTATTTTTTCCGGGGCAAAAGAAGCGGTAACGTTATGTATCGGCTTAATCAGTGTACTTGTTTTTTGGATCGGACTAATGAAAATTGCTGAAGATGCCGGATTGTTAAAAAAGCTTGCTAATCTGTTTCGTCCGCTTGTAAAGAAGCTGTTTCCCGAAATTCCCGCAGATCATCCGGCAATGGGTTACATTTTATCCAATATGATGGCAAATATGTTTGGCCTCGGCAATGCTGCTACCCCGCTCGGGATTAAAGCAATGGAGGAATTACAGGCGTTAAATGGCGGAAAAAATACAGCAAGCCGCTCCATGATTACTTTTTTAGCAATTAATACATCCAGTATTACATTCGTGCCAACGACAGTCATCGCCATCAGAATGAATTATAATGCTGCGCAGCCGACCGATATTGTGTTTCCCACCTTTCTTGCGACCGTTATTTCGGCAATCGGTGCGATTGTGATTGATCGTTATTTTCATTACCGAAGAACGCGAAAAGGATGAAGGCATATGGAAATTATTTCGCTATTGTCTCTTTCATTTATTCCGCTGTTAATTGGCTTTATCCTCCTATATGGAACAATAAAACGGATTCCGACGTATGAACGTTTTGTTGAGGGAGGGAAAGAAGGCATCCAGATTGCATTTCAAATTATCCCGTTTTTAGTCGGAATGCTTGTGGCGATAACCGTTTTTCGCTCTTCCGGCGCCCTTGATTTTTTTATGGAGCTACTGCGCCCGCTTCTTGAATGGATTGGTGTTCCTGCCGAAATTGCCCCGTTGGCAATCATCCGTCCCATCTCCGGAAATGCGGCACTCGGCATGACGAGCGACCTTATCGCAACGTATGGTCCAGACTCGTTCATCGGCAGGCTGGCAGCAACACTGCAGGGAAGTACGGATACCACCTTTTATGTCCTGACCGTCTATTTTGGAGCTGTCGGAATAAAAAAAATGGGTGATGCACTGAAAGTCGGTCTGCTTGCCGACCTCGTCGGAATTATAGCGGCAATTGTTGTTGTAACCTTAATATTTGGCACAAATGGATAGAATCGATCAGCAGGCAGAGTCTTTTTGCCTGTTTTTTTGTACCGGAAAATAGTGAAATGCGATAAAGTGAAACTTCCATCAGTGGGGGTTTCTTTCAACCCCCACTGATGGTTAGTCACGCATAGCCTGATTGAATTTTCTAAGGGCTAAAGCCCAAAGAAAATTCTTATCACGCGGAGCCTGACTGATTTTTCTAAGAGCTAAAGCTCTAAGAAAAACCTTGTTTCACCAATCGGGCTTTTAGGGGCAGTTTATCCCCCACCTAAAATGATTGGTATCACCTCTATTTTTGAGACGGGGGTATTACTGCCCCTTAATCTGCGATAAAATAATAAACTTGGGCATAATGCGATAAAGAAGTAGAAAAATATCGTGTATAAGGGTAGTATTATCTTTGGATAACGAGGAAAGGTTGAGGTGAAATATTTGGAAAGATTACAAAAAGTAATCGCTCATGCAGGCATTGCTTCCAGGCGTAAGGCTGAAGAATTGATTACCGAAGGGCAGGTAACAGTAAACGGAAAGGTTGTCAAGGAACTGGGGGTTAAAGTTTCAGCATCGGACAAAGTCGAGGTGAACGGGATTCCGATTGATCGGGAACAGCCTGTTTATTTTTTGCTATATAAACCGCGTGGTGTCATATCAAGCGTAAAAGACGAAAAAAGAAGAAAAGTGGTAATAGATTTTTTTCCGGAAATTAAGGAAAGAATTTATCCGGTCGGCAGATTGGACTTTGATACTTCCGGATTACTTTTACTAACAAACGACGGCGAGTTTGCTAATTTACTCATGCATCCGAAAAATGAAATAGAAAAAGTGTATGTTGCGAAGATAAAGGGGATTCCGTTAAAGGAAAAATTAAAAAGTCTCGAAAAAGGGATCCGTCTGGAAGACGGAAAAACGGCACCGGCAAAAGCAAAATTGCTATCTTTTGATAAAAAAAAGCAAACTGCGATTGTAGAATTAACAATTCATGAAGGTAAAAACAGACAAGTACGGCGCATGTTTGAAGCAATCGGCCATCAGGTGATGAAATTGAAAAGGGAACGTTATGGCTTTCTAACACTTCACGGCTTAAATGCAGGGGAAGCAAGGGAATTAACAGCCCATGAAGTAAAGCAATTACGTGTGTTAGCACAAAAAGCACGTTAACTGACTTTTATTCCGGCAAAGAATCGAGAGTATGTTCACAGAAATGTCATAATTGCTGAAAGTGGTTAACAATGTCTCGATAATGAAAAATGTTATAATAAAATCCAAATGAAGTTCTACAGGGGTGGGAGAATGATCAAAAAAAAGCGCTTTTACCTGAGAACAGCAGTATTATTTGTCTTAGGTACAGCTGTTCTGTACACAATGTATGCGAACTTTACAAAAGGGGAAATGAAAAAGGTTACTGTCGGAGAAAAAGCTCCTGATTTTGTCTTAACAGATATGAACGGGGAAAAGCACCAGCTTTCTGATTACCGCGGCAAGGGAGTGTTGCTAAATTTCTGGGGAACCTGGTGCAAGCCGTGCGAAAAAGAAATGCCGTATATGGAGAATTTATATCAGCAATTTGAAAAAGAAGGCGTACATACGCTTGCTGTCAATGTCGGTGAGTCAGATTTTGCCGTCAGTAAATTTATCGAGCGCCACGGGCTGACTTTCCCGATTGTCATTGACCGGGGAGGGCAGGTGCAGACGGCATACCGGATCAATCCGCTGCCGATTACGTTCCTCATTAATAAAGAAGGAGTCGTTGTTAAAGCGCATACAGGAGCCTTAACAGAAGAAATGCTGCAAATGTTTATGAAGGAAATAAAGCCTTAATATGGGGAGTTATTTAATATGAAAGAGGTTAAATGTGAGTGCGGCCATATTAATCCTCCCGGAACAGTAATATGTGAGTCATGCGGCAAGGTACTGACCGAAAGCAAAGGGGATCTGGGAGGAGCTTCGTCAGCTGAACCATTACTCGATATGCGTTATGAAGGAAGTGCAAGACGGTCTCAGGTTTATAAAAAATCAATCGTGGATAAGATTTGGAATTTTTTTTCGTCCGTCAAAGTAGGCGTGATTTTAATTGTCATTACACTAATTGCTTCTTCCATTGGGACGATCTTTCCACAAGAAATGTATATTCCGCCGAACATACCTGCCGGGCAATTTTACGAAGAACAGTATGGTTTACCTGGTGAAATTTATTATATGCTCGGTTTGCATCATTTATACGGGTCGTGGTGGTATTTATTACTAATCGCCTCTATCGGTGTCTCGTTGGTTATTTGCAGCCTCGATCGTGTTATTCCGTTATATCGTTCTTTAAAAGCGCAGCGGGTGACAAGACACGAAAGCTTTTTAAAACGGCAGCGCTTGTTTGGCGTTACGCAAGGAGACTGCACAGATGAAAGTTATCAATCACTTATAGTAAAATTAAAAAAGAAACGCTATTCAGTCAGAGAAGAGAACAGCAATCTGCTTGCCGAGAAAGGGCGCTTTTCCCGCTGGGGTCCGTATATCAATCATATCGGTTTGATTATTTTTTTGTTTGGCAATATGCTGCGTTTTATTCCCGGAATGTATGTAGACGAAATCCTCTGGGTAAGACAGGGGGAAACAAAGGTTATCCCAGGAACAGAGGGACGGTATTATTTGCAAAATGAGCAGTTTATCCTAGAGGTTTATGATGAGAATGTAGACGGTGAGGTTTTTTCCGATGCGCTTAACCGGGCAGGTACAGTTGCCAAAAATTATCAAACGAACGTGACGCTGTATAACAAAACGAGCCAATCGCTGCCTGGAGAAACTCCAGAGCTTGAAAAAATAACCAATGCGGAAATTCGCGTCAATAATCCGTTAAAATTTGACCATTTTGCTTTGTATCAGGTTGATTATAAGCTTAATGAGTTTAAATCAATGACTTTTTCTTTAACAAAGAAAGCAACAAATGAACAATTTGGTACAATTACAATCGATTTGTTTGACCCGCAATCAACATATGAATTATCGGACGGATATTCTGTTGAATTGATGAGTTATTTTCCTGATTTCGAATTTGATGAGAAAGGGGAACCGGTAACGAAATCGAGAATCCCGAATAATCCTGCTTTCGTTTTTAAAATGTATTCACCGGAAAAACCGGATGGTGAAGTCAGCTTCGCAGCTATTCAACAAACGATTGAGCCGGAGGGAGACAACCAATATAAAATGAGTTTTAATGGGGTAGAAACGAATCATGTATCCGCTTTAACGGTTCGCAAAGATTTAACACTGTGGGTGCTTGCCGTTGGCGGGATCATTTTTATGATTGGAGTGATCCAGGGTGCTTACTGGAATCACCGCCGTATTTGGATCCATAAAGCAGGGGATGAAATTTGGATTGCAGGTCACACCAATAAAAATTGGCACGGTCTTAAAAAAGAAATTCAATTTATTTTGCAGGACACCGGTATAAACGAACCGCTGGATCAAATGCAAAAGGAAGCTAAAGGGTAAAAGGGGGATTATTGTGGCAGCTCTCAGCAGTAATTTATTATATGCCGCTTTTTTGTTATATTTAATTGCGACGGTTTCTTTCGGCGGTGCGATTAAGCAAGTAAAGGGGATTGCGGAAAAAAAGGGGCGTAATCACTGGGCAAATATCGGCATTACTATCACGATTATCGGCTTTTTCGCACAACTCGGTTATTTTATTACAAGATGGATTGCGTCCGGTCATGTTCCTGTCAGCAACTTATTTGAATTTACCACTTTTTTCAGCTTAGGACTAACGGGTGCTTTCGTGATTCTTTACTTTATTTACAGACCGCCGGTATTAGGTGTATTTACATTGCCGATTGCCTTGCTGCTGATCGCATATGCAAGTATGTTTCCGCGGGAAATTCCGCCGTTAATTCCGGCATTACAAAGCCATTGGCTCTTGATCCATGTTGTGACAGCAGCTCTCGGACAAGCTATTTTAGCTGTCAGTTTTGCCGCAGGACTTATTTACTTAGTAAAAGTGATTGATCAATCGAAACGAAGTAAAAGTGCGGTATGGCTGGAGACGGTGTTATTTTTTCTTGTCTGTGCACTTGGTTTTGTAATTGTTTCAAGTTCTTTTGCCGCTTCCGGCTATCATGCCGGTTTTAATTGGATCGATAAGAACGGACAGAAAAGTGTCATGGAATATACGATTCCGCCTGTTGTCGGCCCGCATGAGGGAGAATTAACAACAGCGGGAGCATTTCAGCCGCTTGTTGAAATGCCGGCAATTATTAATGCGAAGAAATTGAATACAGTGATCTGGTCGTTTGCGGCCGGGATTCTTATATATAGCTTATTCCGTCTCATTGTCCGGAAAAGAATCGGCACGCTTATCCGGCCGCTGACGAAGCAAATCAATTTAGATATGATAGATGAAATCAGCTATCGTTCTGTATTAATCGGCTTTCCCGTATTTACATTGGGGGCATTAATTTTTGCGATGATTTGGGCGCAAATTGCCTGGACACGTTTTTGGGGCTGGGATCCGAAAGAAGTGTGGGCTTTAATTACATGGCTTTTTTATGCGGCGTTTCTTCATTTGCGCCTCTCAAAAGGGTGGCACGGTGAAAAATCGGCTTGGCTATGTGTGATTGGTTTTGGTATTATTATGTTTAACTTAATTGTTGTGAATCTTGTCCTTGCGGGTCTTCATTCATATGCTTAAACATTACTATCTAAAGGGGGATTGATCCATGAGTAATGAGGTAAAAATATTAATTGTAGACGATGAAGAGAGAATTCGCCGTTTAATGAAAATGTACTTAGAAAGAGAAAATTATTTGACAGAAGAAGCTGCAGATGGTAATGAAGCTTTAGAAAAAGCTCTTCAATATGATTATGACGTCATTTTATTGGACTTAATGATGCCTGGAAAAGACGGTATGGAGGTATGCCGTGAATTACGGGAAAAAAAAGCAACTCCAATCATCATGTTAACAGCTAAAGGAGAAGAAATGAATCGTGTCCAGGGCTTTGAAGCGGGAACGGACGATTATATTGTCAAACCTTTCAGTCCGCGCGAAGTGGTGCTGCGGGTGAAAGCATTGCTGCGGCGTTCAGGCAACACAACATTTATCCAAAAGGATACTGCAACAAAAGACGTAATCGTTTTTGACCATTTAACGATTGATAACGATGCCCACAGAGTATTGGCGGATGAAAAGGAAGTCAGCCTCACACCAAAGGAGTATGAACTCTTGTACTTTCTTGCAAAATCTCCTGATAAAGTATTTGATCGCGAACAATTACTAAAGGAAGTATGGCATTATGAATTTTTCGGAGATCTCCGCACCGTAGATACCCATGTGAAAAGATTACGGGAAAAATTAAATAAAGTATCAGAAAAGGCAGCAAGTATGATTGTTACAGTATGGGGAGTCGGATATAAATTCGAGGTCGTCAATGAATGAAATTCTGGCGAAGTGTCGTAGGAAAACTATGGTTTACCATTCTATTATTGGTCAGCGTTGTTTTATTTATTTTAACGGTGACACTCCTAGAGTATTTTGAAAACTATCACATGAATGAAACAGAAACTGAATTGGAGAGTATATCGCATAAAGTGGCGAAAATAATCGAAAGTCATGAGCTGGATCTGGGATTTGCGATTTCCTGGGAACTGTTAGATGACGTAACAAATGCAACGATTGTTTTACATAATGAAGGAACGCATTACTCTCCGGAAAAAGAAAATTCAGTTCACATCTTGGAAAAAGATTTACGAAATGATCCGGATTTAAGAAGTGTTTTCCAAGGTGAAGAAATTGTAAAAAGAAATATCTCATTAACGGATTACAGTCCGGGTAATCCGGACCATACTAAAATGATGATAATCGGTGTCCCGCTTTTTCAAGGGGAAAAGCAATTTGGCGCAGTATTTATATATCAATCGGTAGAGGTGATGCAGGAAACAAGTCAATCGACAACAAAATTTATTTTGCTTGCAGCATGCGTTGCCATTATTTTAACGACGATATTTGCCTTTTTCTTATTAACAAGAATAAACGCGCCTTTGCGGAAAATGAGAGAGGCTGCCTTTGAAGTCGCAAAAGGAAAATTTGATACGAAGGTGCCGATTTTGACGAAGGATGAAATCGGTGAACTGGCTATTGCCTTTAATCAAATGGGAATCCAGTTAAAATTGAATATAAACGCACTGAATCAGGAAAAAGAGCAGCTGGCTAATATACTGCGGGAAATGGCGGATGGTGTCATTACTTTTAACCGGAATGGTGTCATTTTAATCACCAATCCGCCGGCAGAGCGTTTTTTGAAGAATTGGTATTATGAACGGGAAGAAACAGATGTGAAAAATCTTGTAGTTCCTGCTAAATTTAAAGAATTATTTCAACAAGTGATTGATTCCGGTAAAGAACAGATGGGGGAGATCGCTTTACAGGGAAGAGTATGGGGGATTATTATAAGTCCACTTTACAGCAATAAGGATATTCGCGGTGCAGTCGCCGTCATACGTGATATGACGGAGGAAAGAAAGCTTGATAAATTGCGTAATGATTTTATCTCAAACGTATCGCACGAGTTAAGAACACCGATTTCAATGATGCAGGGCTATAGTGAGGCAATAGTCGATGATATCGCACAATCAGACGAAGAAAAGAAAGAGATGGCAAGAGTCATTTACGATGAATCGCTGCGTATGGGAAGGCTTGTTAATGAATTATTGGATTTGGGAAGAATGGAAGCAGGTCATTTTACTTTAAAATATGAAAATGTCAACGTGAGCGATTTTTTACAAAAAATAATTCGCAAATTTCAAGGTCTTGCAAAAGATAAGCAGATTTCTTTAGCGGTTGAACTGCAGCATCAAGAGCTGATGTTCTTATTTGATCCGGACCGGATTGAGCAAGTACTGACAAATTTAATCGATAACGGATTGCGCCATACTCCGGCGTCAGGAAAAATTGTTGTAAAAGAAAAAAGCAATCAACGGGGATTATTTATCGAAGTGACCGATTCCGGATCCGGTATCCCTGAAGAGGATCTTCCGTTTGTCTTCGAACGTTTTTACAAAGCTGATAAAGCCCGTACAAGAGGACGTTCCGGAACCGGACTTGGCCTTGCCATTGCGAAAAATATTATTGAAGCGCATAAAGGGCAAATTTCCGTCCAAAGCAAAGAAGGCCATGGTACGACATTCTCCTTCTTCATCCCGCAAAATATCGAATAAAATCAAAGAAAAAGCCGAAAAATCTTGATCCACGGGGAACAAAGAAAAGCGGAGGGCGCTTGGTCAAACCGATAGGATGTTGGAGGCATTTGGACCGAAGACGCAGTTTGCCTTCGATCCAAATGGCGAAACAGCCGTACGGTTTAGCGCCCGGAGCTGGACAAACAGAAAAGCGGAGGGCGCTTGTCCATCGGCGAAGGAATAAGGCTGCTCCGTACGAGATAAAGGAGAGTCGAAAAAGTGCACTTCTTTTTCGTTCTCGACTTATCGTAAGTGCGGAGAAGACTTATTCGCAAGCCGATAGCGCCCGGAGCTGGACAAACAGAAAAGCAGAGAGCGCTTGTCCATCGGCGAAGGAATAAGGCTGCTCCGTACGAGATAAAGGAGAGTCGAAAAAGTGCACTTCTTTTTCGTTCTCGACTTATCGT
>JAGKQJ010000240.1 GCA_017898095.1 Bacillaceae bacterium Marseille-Q3522
CTTTACCCTTTATAATATTGTGCAGTCCTGATCCATAAGGGCTCGAACGAACCCGGAAATAACCGGACTTTATCAAAATGGAAACGCTGCAATTATCAAAAATACATCCCGTCCGGCAGTAAGCCTTAAGTCGTATGTAAAAATACAGTTATAGCTCGTTATCGAAACGAAGGCAGGAAGGTAAGATATAAATAAAGAAAGGAGGTTAAAACGTTGAAAAAATTTGGCTTGTTTTTAATCGGTGCAGTCGCATTGTTTATCTTACTCAGTCAATTAGGTAATTTGATTGCACTAGCAATTAGCTTGGCTGTTCTCTACTTTGTTTTCAAACAATTTATGAAGACTAATTCAACAATGGCTAAATTTGGCTGGGGAATTATAGGTTTGATCGCGCTCTTTGCTTCAGCTTCCAACCTTCCCGCTCTTATTGGGATCGCTGCTTTATTTATCTTATATGTTGTCATAAAAAAATGGAATAATAAAGCAGATACGATTTTTGAGAAGAAAGAGAATGACCCGTTTACAAACTTTGAACGTCAATGGTCAGAATTAAATAAATAAGTAACTGATGGGATCATCATTTTTCAAGAAGAAGCAGAAAAAGTAATCGAGGTTAATAACAATAACTGGAAAAGGAGAAGAAAAAAATGGGCAATCTTTTTACACGAGTAAAGCAAACAGTTTTAGCCGATTTAAATGACGCTTTAGATAAAAAAGAACAGAAAAATCCGATCGCGTTATTAAATCAATATTTACGTGAATGTGAACAGGAAACGGAAAAAGTAAAAAGCTTACTTGAACGGCAATATCGATTGAAGGATGAGTTTAACCGGGAATATCATCAGGCAGATCAAATGGCAGAAAAAAGGAAGCAGCAGGCAGAAATTGCTTCAGCCGCGAAAGAAGCGGAGCTGACCGCTTTTGCAGCACAAGAACAGATGCAATATGAACAAAGGGCACAACATTTAAAAGAAGTGCTAACAACGACCGATGAGCAACTGCATGGACTTGAACAGAAATATGAAGAAATGAAGCATAAACTGAAGGATATGAAAATCCGCCGTCTGGAGTTAATGGGCAAGGAAAATGTAACGAGAGTACAACAAAAACTGAGCAGCGTACTGGACAATGATGCTTACTCAAACAAAGCATACTCTCGCTTTCAAGAAATTGAAGCATACTTAGAAAGACTTGAACAAAGAGTAAACAACTCTTACAACCATAGTACCATTGATGCCAGAATTCTTCAATTAGAAAAAGAAGCAAAAATGAAAGAAAGCCATTCTCTTTCATAAAAAAAACTGGTATTCTAGAAAGTGCCGTATAGAATCAGATGGTCCTTGCGGGCTATCTGATTTCCCTATTCGGGCATATGCAAAACTGCCATGTCTTAAATGGATGAAAACCAGGTCCAAAATCCATCGTATTCGTTTAAAAATTGATTATCTTTTGGTGAATTTTTGAATTACCTCAATTAGAAATAAACCTGTATCAACAGTAGAAGGGAGGACAACCAATGTTTCAAAAAATGAGGGGTAATCAAATGAATTGGGTAGTGTTAGCGGCAGTGATACTGCTAATGTTTGAACTCACTTTTTTTAATCATGGTCTTCTCTTTATCTTCATTGTGTGTGCAGGGTTCATTTATATTGGAAAAAAGCGTATAGAGCGAACTTTTGGGAAAATTCTCTTTTGGTTAGGAATTATTCTTCTAATCATTAATATTTTTAATATGTTTACGATGAAAGTTGCTCTTATCGGGATTGCGATTTATTTTGCTTTAGATTTTATCGATTCGAAGAAAAAACCGCATAAAATTTCACCGGATATCGTGGAAACTGAAAAAACAAATCCTGTTGTGGAAACATTGATAAGACGTAAACCGTTAATTGAGACAAAATTTTTCGGACCGCAAAAGACACCTGAATACACATATGAATGGAATGATATTAATATACAAACTGCTTTTGGAGACACAGTCATTGATTTTACAAATACTGTTTTGCCAAAAGGTGAATCCGTTGTTTGTATCCGCCAATTTTTCGGCAATGTCACGATATTAGTTCCGTATGAAATAGAAATGAACATCCATCATTCAGTCCTGTTTGGTGATGCGAGAATTCTTGGTTTGCAAGAAGGGCGCTTGTACAATACCGTCTTAAATTTGCAAACGGAGCACTATGATCAGGAAGAACAGAAAATTAAGCTATTCACCTCTTTCTTTATCGGTGATATTGAGGTGAAGCGGGTATGAATATTTTACAAAGGCAGTTGTTATGGGGAATTCTCTTTTCACTCATCGTAAGCTTGTTATTACTCGTTTCTTTCTTTGCGACATTTCCTTTACACGATTGGAGGGCAATCTGGGATCAAACGGTACTGGATATTCCTTTTTTACTTTTTATTCCGAGTTTAAGTGTTGTACTCGGCCTGATTTTCGGGATTGTAACTGGTATATATGAGCGAAAACAGCTACAATTAGTAGAGAAGCTTTTTATACAAATAGAAGAAAGCAAGCACGTTGAAGATACAGAAATATTTCCACTTGTTGAATTGGAGGATATTCGGCAGCGGGGGATAAAAATTCAAAAGCAGCAGCTCGAACAGGTAAGGCACTCGCAAAAACTGGCCAAAGAGATGGCAGAAGATCAAGAAAGCCGGACGCAGGAAATTATTTATAAAGAGAGAAACCGCCTGGCACGGGAACTTCATGATTCTGTCAGTCAGCAGCTGTTTGCAGCCTCGATGCTGTTATCGGCAATTAATGAAGGAAAGCCGCTTTCGGACGATTGGGAGACAAAGCAGTTAAAAATGATTGAAGAAACGATCCAACAATCGCAGCTGGAAATGCGTGCACTATTATTACATTTAAGACCGATCGGCTTAAAAGGAAAAACGTTAAAAGCAGGACTGGAAGAACTGCTCATGGAATTATCGCAAAAAGTATCGATGAAAATAAAGTGGAAAGCGGAGGATTTTCTGCTTGATAAAGGGGTGGAAGATCATCTTTTCCGGATATTGCAGGAATCGGTATCCAATACGCTCCGTCACTCAAAAGCGACCGTGCTGGACGTTCTGCTAATAAAACGGGAGGATTTTGTTGTCCTAAGAATTGTGGATGACGGCATCGGCTTTGATGTTGAAGAATCAAAAGCCGGCTCTTACGGATTAAATAACATGTATGAAAGGGCAATTGAGATCGGAGGAACATTAAAGATCGTCAGCCTGAAAAATAAAGGTACCCGTCTTGAAGTAAAAGTTCCCGTAATCAAATAAAAGAGGATGTTCAAAAAGTCACTAAACAGATTCCAGACGCCGGAGGTAAGAGGTAAGAAGCGGTTTGCAAAGTTTTTTCTGCTATCTGTCCCCTAAAATTCCAACTACTGAATAAACTTCTTGTTGCTCATCCGTTAATTTTTTGAACACTTATTAGAAGGTGAAGAGAATGATTAAAGTTTTGTTTGTCGATGATCATGAAATGGTTCGAATTGGTGTATCTTCCTACTTGTCGGCACAGCCTGATATGGAAGTTATTGCCGAGGCGGATAATGGAAAAACAGCAGTAGAACTGGCACTGAATTTACACCCTGATATTATCTTAATGGATTTAGTAATGAAGGAAATGGACGGTATTGAGGCGACCAAAAGGATAATAGAAAGCTGGCCGGAGGCAAAAATAATTATTGTTACCAGTTTTTTGGACGATGAAAAAGTATACCCGGCATTAGAGGCCGGGGCTACCAGTTATATGTTGAAAACGTCAAAAGCAAGTGAAATCGCCAATGCGGTCCGCAGTACGTATCATGGGCAAATCGTTTTAGAACCGGAAGTAACTGGTAAAATGATGATGCGTATGCGCAAAAAAAATGATCATCAGCTGCACGAGGATTTAACCGGTCGTGAAATGGAAATTCTTTTGCTAATGGCACAAGGAAAAACAAATCAAGAAATAGCCGATGATCTTTATATCGCGTTAAAAACAGTAAAGACCCATGTAAGTAATATTTTAAGTAAGCTGGAAGTACAAGACCGGACGCAGGCTGTTATCTACGCCTTTAAGCACGCCCTGGTTGATGCAAAATAATCAAGAGTTATTGAACTGAAATATAGATTTATTCACTGTTGCTCTTGCAAGTATTCTACTTCTTCGACAGCTGTAAGCAGTCTCGTTGCTTTGCCGATTGTCCCGTCCTGTAATTCCCATATTTCATTATGTACAGTGACGGCATTGCTGAAATCGCCTTGCAGCCAGGGCTGCAAAAGGGAAAGAACTTTATCACGATATTTAAAATCACTTTTTTCTATTACTTCGTATAATTTTTCTACTTTTTCAGGTGTAATGAGGGAAAAGCCCCATTTTTCATCTGCCTCTACTTTTTGATGGCTCATATTGTGAATTTCCTGCAGTATTTCATTCTCAGTCATCGTTTGATAGTTGGTTAATTCGTCTTGTAAATTCTCCTCTGAAATACTCTGCTCCATTTCTGCAGTCATTTTTTCCACTTTCTCTTCCGCGGCATTTTTTTCCGCTGCTGTTAATTCTTTTGGTGTATGTGAAGATCGAAAAATGTAAAATGATATACTAATTGCAAGTGCTAAAGTAATACTGGCGATTAACAGCCAGAATAATATTTTCTTAGATGCTTTCACCAAAGCCGGGCTAATAATCTCCTTCAAAAAAATCTGGAGAATCGCCCTTCTCTCCTTTCCATTAACCGTGGCCATCCCTTTAAGAATTCTATTTCACAGCCGGATTACCTCCACGTACAATCTCAATATAACAAATTTTTCTTAAACACGTAAAGGAAGGAACAATCTTATCCGTTTTTTTATCATTAAAAGTTAAAGGGTTAAGAGCGATGCGTATATGGATCTATTCAATCGTTGAAGCATGGTTTTCGCCTGATTTTTTGAAGTTTCAGCTTGCTAAAATGAGTTTACTAACGGTGCAGTGCTGCCGGCTTTTTCAAACACGCCTTAATTCTCTGCTTGCTTAGTTACAGGACTACTAATATATTTAAC
>JAGKQJ010000241.1 GCA_017898095.1 Bacillaceae bacterium Marseille-Q3522
TACTACTACTGTTCAAGAGACAAAACAAAAAACTAATGAAGAGGAAAAAGTTGTTTCTATAAAATATTTTGAAGTGAAAGAAGTAGAGGGGAAAAAAGAAGTTGAGTTGACTGAAGAAGCTTGGAAACATGTAGTTTTTCCAATGGATGCACATGAAAAGATCGAATCAATTATCAGCAAACCATTTTTACGTTCTATGTCCTATAGTCTTCATAATCCAAATGTATATCCAGGTATAGGTTTTTCTTATCCAACAAATATCCCTGAGCGTATGATAGATGGATATACTTATGAACATAATGGAGATCCAGATGAAATCGTGGATGACATTCTAGAAAAAACAAAACTAACCCGATCATCCTCCTATACCGTCCACGAATATAATTTTTCTGGAAAAAGAGCGGTCTTATATAAATCAATTAAAGACTTCTACAGAAGTCATTTAGAAATCTATTCTGATAAATTTGTATATGATATAAGAGTCAATTATTATACTGATGATGAAATCTCTACTGATGAAGAAAAAGATATTCAGGAAATATTATCCTTTGCTGAACTTTTAAACTTTGACGTGGAAGTAAAATAGAATTTTCAGAAAAGCCCGCTCCTTTCCAATAAGGATTGGGCTTTTTTCAAACCGGCTGAAAAAGAATCAGCCTGACGATAATACCATAGATAATTCCAAGGAATATAGACGAGAGGGTGCCAAGCAAAAAATATTCCGCAAAATCACGGTCATCCATCTGTTTAAAACGGGCCAGTGATTTTGCGGCAATAATAAAGGCGATCGAACTGTAGGCGTTATGGACGATTAACACGATAACTAATAAGCGCTCGACATAACCAATATATAATCCGCGGGAAAGGTCCTGCTTTTTTGCCACCATATAGGTAAATTCCTCGGAAAACAGTTTATCTGGCGGTTGTTGTACCGGGTAACTGTTTTTTATTATGTATTTTCCTTCATATAAGGATAAATGATTCGGTAACACTCCGAGTAACAGGCGGATGATATGACCGCTTACCGTTGTTACCAAGATAAAAAGAATTGCTAAAATCAGCATTCTCTCAGTCCAAGAAAAATCCATCGTAACAAGCGGGTCGAATGCAGAGGGGAAAAATAGGAATCCGGTTAAGAGAATCGCACCTATGTGCAAAAGCTGGTCACATAGAAATAACGCTAATGGCCATAAGTTCTGTCCTTCCGGCAGTTTTACAGTTAAATAGATTTTCCCTTTATCGATTAAATAATGAAAAAAGGCAATAAAAAGTGCTGAACCAGCCACTTGTATAAAAAAAGAAGTCAAGACACCGGTTGTCATATAAAGAAGTACCAATACAAAAAATGATAGCAAAAAATGCGTGAAAACATGCTGCGTTAAATATTTTGCTTTCTGCAGCACCATCTTATTGGTTTGAAAATAAAAATCGCCAATGAAATGAACGAGAATCAAGCTAAGTAGTATCATTTTGACATCCTCTCTTTATAAGGAACCCTCATGATCATCATTCAGGATACATTGGCTTCACGTGATCTCGTAAATGTCCGCGGATCGATTGGTTAAGCTGTTGTATCAGTTGTTGTTGCGGAATCCCGCCTCCCTGGTCGGCGAGGATTTTCTGGATCTGCGTATGAGTGTGATTTAAGAGCTCCCAATTTCCTTTTTTAAAATGTGCCGAAATCGTTGCCGGTGTTTTATTCAGCAGTTCCGCAACCGTTTTTTGCTCCTGATAGATCATATAAAGCGCACCGACCAGTCTTTGCTGGGGGGATTGTTTTTCTCTTAAAACGTGCTGGTGATCAAATAACAAATTGATAAGATCAGCTGTTTGCACAAGTCTGGTATTATCATATGATATTGTGTCCATATACATCGTTTGCCGGTGTTTGTCCTGTTTTAATTTTTCGCTCGCCAGTCGCGCCATTTTTATGAGCGGATGATTCCAAATTTCTAAATCTATCTCTTCAATCTGATCTTCCATTGTTCCGAAAGACAAGCCAAAGTACGGTTTTTGTCTATTATAGCGCCAATGCAAACCTATTTGATAAGCAATTGTGTATGCAGAGAAAGGGGAAGCACCGAGAAATAATATCTCATCGCCGCGCCGGTGGATTACTTTTGCCGGGAGTATCTGCTTACACCAGCTGGAGATATCCTTCTGCCATTGTTGCAGATAGCTGGTCATCTCCTTCCAGTTTCCTGCGGAAGAATTCGTTACATCCATTATAAAAACAGACACAGGTTGCTTCAAGTGCATATTCTCCTTTCCTTAAATTAGCCTTATGGAGCTAATTACTTCCCAGTTAGATAATATAAGCTAATTATACAGTGATTTGCTTCTTTAATCAATATGAATCCCACTAAGCAGATAAATTATCAACATTCTTTAAAACTGGTATGATGAAAAAGACGCTTAATTGTGTAATCTTACACATGCAAAAAGGGAAACGTTTAAAAAACAGCATTTTTTAAAAGAAAGGTGGATGAAAAATGAACATTGGCTGGATCGGACTTGGAAATATGGGAAATCCAATGGCTGCAAATTTATTAAAAGCCGGCTATCCTGTCGAGGTATATAACCGAACAAAAGCAAAAGCATTGCCGTTAGTTGAAAACGGAGCGAAACCTGCAGAAGATGTACAGCAGTTGGTAAACAATAGTGATGTTATTATAACGATGGTATCAGATGACCAGGCAGTAAAAGAAGTTTATTTTGGCGAGAATGGTATTTTTACAGCCGACTTAGCAAATAAAATCCTTATTGACATGAGTACGGTATCTCCGGAATCCTCACAATTTATTGAAGAAAAGGCGAAGGAAAATGGCGCTTCCTTTTTAGATGCGCCGGTTTCCGGCAGTGTACAGCCGGCAAAAGAAGGGAATCTGATCGTTTTAGTCGGTGGGGAGGAAGAAGTATTTCAGAAAGTAAAGCAGGTTTTTGAACCGCTGAGCAAATTAACATTGTATCTTGGCCGTTCCGGAGCTGGTAATAATGCAAAATTAGCGATCAATTTATTACTTGGCATTACGATTCAGGGGATCGCAGAGACAGTATTATTTGCGGAAAAGCAAGGGATAAGCGCGGAAAATATGTTAAAAATTATTACAGAAAGTGCGGTTGGCACCCCCATTTCTAAATTAAAGCGGCCGTCTATTTTAAGCAATCAATACCCTGCCGCTTTTGCTTTAAAGCATATGGCAAAAGATTTGCGACTGGCGAAAGGGGCCGGCAGTTTATTGCCTATCGGCGATGCTACATACAAAACGTTCCAGGAATCTTTAGCAGATCAATTAGGGGAAGAGGATGTCATGGCAGTGATCCGCTATTTACAGCAGCAAAAAGCGAATACACGTTCATAACAGCGAAGGCTGATGAAAATGTTGGAGAGCGAATACACCTTTATAACAGCGAAGGGGAATAACCCGTGGAGAAATTCTTTCTCTGCGGGTTATTTTTATTAGTGGTTATCCATTTAAAAAAGGTTTTAGTTTTTCAATTACAATTCTAAGCTTTTCTGCATTTTTATTATACATTTGTTCTGCTTTTTCATCTTCTGTTCCTAAAGCAAAAGATTCGATGTCAGCTTGGCATTTTTTTATCATTGCCATTAACAATGGCCGTTCCTGCTGTTCCGGAAGCTTCATTTTGTCATCATAAATATCAATTGTCAGTCCACCATAAGAGTCTACTTGTCCGTAAAAGACATTTTCAAGCAGAACGCCTTGTTTCTCCAGCTCTATTTGCAGCCATTTCCGGTTTTTACCGGCAGCCGTCAGAGCGTCATCTAAAATTTGTCCATCCATAATGACGGTTTGCGGTTCTTTCTCATCACTCGTTTTAATTTGAAGATCCTTTGGTGTTAGCGGCCTGTTCTCCTTTTTTAATAAAACGCTAAGGTCTCCGCTTGATTCTAAGATGGCAAATTCAACATCTGCAACATTAAATACATCTTTCCGGCGAAGGAGATTGTTCAGTTCATCAATCGAATACTTCTCTCTTTTTAAATTCTCCTCCATGATTTTTCCATTTTTTATAAAAATGGTACTTTTTCCTTCAATAATATTACGGAATTTTTTGCTTTTTAATGCGAGATAATCCACTAAAAAGGTGATCAACCCAAATATTGCAATTGCTACAACACCATTCATAATGCTTCTTTCCAGTCCCATGATCACTTCTGCGGCGATACTTCCGATCGTAATTCCGGAAACATATTCAAAAAAAGAAACTTCGGAAATCTGCTTTTTCCCTAATACTTTTGTAATAATAATTAAAACAAAAATAAAGATAACAGAGCGAATCATGATATCTGCAAGTTCAGGCATTTACGTCACCCCGAGTGCTATGAATTTTTATATTGAGGCTCTTCCATTTGAAGTTCCGTTATACGAGCTTCAAGATCCTTTTTAATATCAGTAATGACTAGCATGGATTCATGAAATTGCTTTTGTGCCGATCCATCCTGTGAATTTAATGCAAACATAGATAATTGTGCTTCTATTCCTTTTATCATGGCCAGACATTGTTTTACATCGGATACAACAGTCATTTTTCATCTTCCTTACTTTCCTTTTTAATAAATGGGGGATAGGTTTAACGGCTGGCTTCGATAGCCAACCGCTAACATTCAATTATTGATTATACTGTGGTTCTTCTTGAAGAATTTGTTGAAGGCGTGGTTCAACACTGTCAATTATCGCTTGAGTTTGTTTTGCTGCATCCTGATACACCTGTTTAGCCGCTTTATTTTCTGTCCCTAATGCAAATGTTTCAAAGCTGGCTTGTGCACTTTTTAAACCTGCCATCGTTTGTTTTACTTGACTTCCAACAGTCATTTCCCATACCCACTTTCTCTTGAAATTAACTTACAAAGGATATCATTTCACTTTTTTAAAACGTTATTCATGAAATAAAATGGTAATAATTAGTTTTTTTAAAAAAAAGAAAACTTTGTTACTGAAAAATGGTGTTTTTATGTAGCAATTATGGTTTTTTCAGCTGAATTTGTAAATAAAATC
>JAGKQJ010000242.1 GCA_017898095.1 Bacillaceae bacterium Marseille-Q3522
CTCCAAATTGGCATGTTTCCGTCCCTTAATGTAACTTTAAATTGTAAGATCATTATATCAACTCCGTTTTTAAAAAGTTTATCATTAATAATTTCATTTTTGAAAAAGTGCTGTCAAAAAATCAGATGCACCAAAAACTTGTGCCCGTTCTATACCCCATTCCAGTGCTTCCCGTGAAAAATCAACTGCATCGACAAACACCCTTTCTCAGCGAAAAAGATTGCATTTCTTCCGGGGCCACAGCCTAATTCAAGGACTTTCCCAGGTCTAAATAGATTTTTTTCAAAATAATGAACTAAATTCTCATCCGGAAAGTTAGCAAAAAAGGGAACATTTCTCTCACGTTCTGAATAGAAATTATCCCAGTTAAAACGGGACTGTTCTATTAACAATTCATCTAACATCGCTAGCAAATCATCATAATCAAAAATAGTTTCTCTCAAATTTTATCCCTTCTATCAATTAAATATATTCTATATATATTATACTAAATATTACAAATTCCTTTATTAAGTGAATATTAAAGGTATATTATTTTCAATTTTGAATTAACCATAAATTAAAACCTATAAGCTTTATACAGCGATTTATACAGGTATTATTTACGTTATTTCTTACTCTTAATGGGATTTACCTTAGCTATTACAGAACAGTCTATTAAGCCGTTAAACCCCTTACAAAAGAATCGGTTTTTAGAACTTTTCGTTTTATTGTTACAAATATTTCTTTTAAAATAAACTCCGTCCATTCAATTGTATGGGACGAGGGGACAAGTCCCCCGTCTCCCCGTTAGGTTATGATTCTTTCAATGCAGGTTTTCCCGCTTCGATTAGTACACTGTTTCGGCCTAAAAATATGGCTAATATGATAATGAATACTCCAGTTCCTAATAATAGCCATTCTATTTTGATTATGTCTGCAATCGGACCGAATATAAGCATTCCGATCGGCATCATTGAGGTTGATATCATCCCCATTACGCCAAACACTCTTCCTAAATAATCTTCTTCGATTTTTTCCTGTAATAAAACGGTAGTCGGTGTATTAAAAATTGGCACAGTCACCCCGAATAAAGCCATAAAAACTAAATATATCCAAAAGAACGGAACAATACCCAGTGCAAGAGTACAGACTCCCATAATTAGGCTTGCAAATGTCATCGTTTTAACTTTATTTTGATAGCCGCCCCAAGAAGTGATGATTCCTCCGCCAACCATCATGCCGACGGAAAAGGCAATTTCGATGGCGGTAAGCCGCCACACATCGTCACCAAAACTGCGTGTCACCTGCAACGGTGTCAAAAATGCAGCAGGAGCCATTAAGATAAAGAAAGCGGCAAAGAATAAGAAGAATTTTTTCAGAAAATCATGGTTTTTCACATATTGTAAACCTTGTTTAAAGTCGCTAAAGTAACTCGTTGTTTGTTTTTCCTTTGCCTTCTCATGCACAGAAATTTTTAAAAGGCCAAGCAGTATCGCAATGGCAATCGCTGCAGTGATGACATCGATAAAAAAGACGATTTCAATCGAAGCAATTGTTAATAAAGCTGCACTGACAATCGGAGATACAAACATGATCACGGCTTGAATACTTCCATTTGCCCCGTTCACCTTCGTCAATTTATCCTTCGGCACGATTTGCGGTAAAATAGCTCCTACAGCCGGTGTTTGCACTCCAGTCCCAAAGGCACGAATCGCTGCCATTACAAAAAGCAGCCAAATCGCGTCAAAGCCCATTATAAAAAGAATGGCAAGAATGAGTGTGGCCGTCGCAATGAGTCCATCCGCTAAAATAATAAGCATTTTCCGGTTGTATCGATCCGCCCAAACTCCTGCAACTGGTGACAAAATAAAAGTCGGAATAAAACCGCAAATGATGAACAATGCCATCATCAATCCGGATTCTGTCGTGAGCGTCACATACCACATAATGGCATATTGCACCAGAGACGAGCCAAAAAGTGATATTGTCTGACCACTGAAAAAGAGAATAATATTCTTTAACCAATTCTCCTTGAGATAATTATTTGCCGTGTTCATTGTCTAACAACTCATTTCTATTTAATTTTTTCCACTTCAATTAATAATCAAGCTTCCTTAAATCGATTATACTTTAAAAATTCTACTTGTTCAGTCGGTATCTCAATTTTAGGAACATTCACCTTTTTCTTCATTTGATTCAGTAATTTCCGACATGATTCGCACTCTTGAATATGAGATTCAATCAATTGGTTACTTTCATTACTGGTTAATTCATCTACATAGGCTGGAAATAAATATCTCACAATTTGACAATACTTCATAATAATTCCTTCTTTCATTAATTGATTTTTCTCAATAAAAAGGAGATTGATTTTTTGGAATAAAAAGTAAGGTGGTGAAATGCGTATAAAATAGACCGCACCGATACGCAAGATCTATCAATAAATGACGTGAATTTTGTTGCTTTTAATCTGTTCAATAAATGATTCATTTGAAAAAGATTTTTCTTTTGTGATGATTTCTTCTATTCCACCGATTCGCTCACGATAAAGTACTTTTCTGTTCGGATCTCGATAATAGTGGCATAAAGTATTGACATCGAGGTTTTCCTCATTTTCTCTGATGAGTGACTCCAACATTACATCCGAACTGAGAAATCCGAGATTTCCATGGTTTGCTAGTAATTCTTCAAGATGAGAGGTTGCAAGAAAACAATAATAGTCCAACTTAAATAAATCTCGATCTTCACTAATGAAACGGACGTGGATTGTTGGTTTGATAATCTGAATAATTTGTGATAGCCAAATCAGCGAATATTCGCCTTTGTTTTTTGCGTTCTTTTGAAAAAACTGGTGATAACTATTTATGATGTCCTCTGCTCTTCTTTGCTGTTTTAACTCGTTATGTAATGTGTTTATCGATTTAAATACCTTCAATGCCGTCTTTTTCAGCCAGCGGCTAACCTGATACTCATTTTCAAAAACCTTTCTTAATAATCCGGGAAAAAAGTCTTCATTGATGATCATAAGCAGCGGGAACTCGCCAAAGTACTGCCCGTAACCGGCATTTTTATCGTATTTGGTTTCATCAAAAATTGTTTGGGTCAGGCAGATTGGATGATGCTTTGTAAAATATTTCTGAACAAACTTCTTACCTGTTTGGTTGAAAATGAACTGATGATGGGACAAGGCTACAGTGTCATAGAGAAAAAAGAAAGATTCTTCTCTTACTAGTTTATAAACATCTTCTATATCTCTAATAATCATGGCTTTTTTCCCTTAGGTTGTGGATTTCTGTTTCGATTCTCTCTAATGCCTTTTCATTTTCTTTGTTTGTGAACTCAGGAAGCATAAACCTATTTTGAAGCATCAATGTCCTAACCGATTGAAGATCAATTGTCTTGCTCATTTCCACTGAAGCCGTATCCAAGCCCATCCTTTGAAAAACAGCATGAAAATCACTATTTTCCTCAAAACGCTCAACCAAATCTCTTAAATCTATGAGCCGGAGTTCATACAGACGAATCAGCACCGCTTTGTATGGAGCCTGAAAGTGATACATCGTGTAATAAATGGCGTCATCCTTGGTTTCTGACGCAAGCGAACGATAAAATTCTTTAACTTCATCCTCAGGTAAAAGCATCAATGATGCAAAATAATCCGCTCTCCTTTCCTCATTTTCTATGTCAATATCCGCTTTCAGAAAATGAACTCGTCCTCCTTGAACCGATACAGTACGCGTTTGACGCCCTAAGGTAAGGAAATGATAAAGTTCATGGAACAAGACGAAATTCTGATATACTCGTGGCTGATTAGTGTTGATAAAGCATATATTTTTCTTATTTTCTCCTCTAAAAAAAACAAAACCGCCTAAAGAGGGGTCATTAATTGGAGCTTCGACCATAATTCCATTTACTTTGATCCATTTTTTTGCCCCGTCCACACGGTTCCAACCTCTTGGGTGCTCTTTTTCAAGATACGCTCGAACGAATTTTGATACCTCTTCATGAATGTTTCGGTTCGCAGCCAAAATACGATCTAAATCCTGAGTCTTTATTTCCGGCATCAACTATTCCTCCAATCGATCCACGTACGGTTTCTGATCATAAATGTCTATCAGCTCACACACTCTGAAAATAAGCTCCAGTTCCTTCTTACCTTTCTTACTGATTGAACCCAACGAATACATCACGGATTGTTCATCATCAGTCTCCGGCCGATAAGTAAAGTCTTCTTCAATAAAAAAGGTACTTTTTTTATTTAGTACTTTTGCCAGGTCTACAGCAAATTGCTCCACATTCTGATATTTGCCACTTAATTGTTTATAAATTGTTTGCGGCTTTTTCCCTAACAAATCCGCTAAATAATCCTTGCGATATCCTTCGCTATCGATAAATAGGTTGATCCGTTTCAGAATCTCTTCTTTGCTAACATTCTTAGTCATCGTCAATCACTTCCTCCCATCTTCATTATACACTATTTTATACAATTAATACATATAGAACTAATATTGACTGCGTTTTCGTGTAAATTCGTAATTAATAATCAACTTATATGTATTTTTAATATAAAAATATTTTAGAATGAGGAAAGTGTATAACTGAACAAAGGACTTGCTGTAGTGATTGGTATGAAAAAACTGAATCGACCGATGGGAAGCACACGAAATTAGCAAGCTGAGGAATTATAGGTATGAATTTGAGGAAGTTCACCTAAGTTCTTACAAGCAACAGAGATTTATCATTATTCTTTTCAATTATTTGACCTATTACACCATGGTCTTAGATACTGCATCAATTCAGAGTTCATTTTCTATCTCCTTAATAATATAAATTGACCCACCGTGGTCCGCATTGTTAAGAGGCGTGGTAGGTATTGTTAACATAATTATAACTTTCTTGTGAAACAATGTCTAAATTTCGTTATCCTAGAATTTAGTCAAACTTCAACTTCTTATCGTTTCATTCATGTTATCCCTCCTTATTTTTTCGTTACTACAGAATTTTCGGGAAATAGATTTTATATTTTTTGTTAGTATG
>JAGKQJ010000243.1 GCA_017898095.1 Bacillaceae bacterium Marseille-Q3522
CAACAACCGTTCGCACTACTGGGTAGGAATAAGTGTAGTTGCTTTCTGCGAGGGCAGAAGCACTGTCTATATTCGACAGACGCAGGGCCCCCACTTCAAACAATCCGTAAGGGTGTTAAGTGGGGGGTAGTTGACTGATTTTTACGCTTACTTTATTAGCGAATTTACACTTGCAGGCAAATGCAGCATCTAATTTATATACTGTAAAAAAAGGGGATACTTATTGGAAAATTGCCCAAGCTGCCGGCGTATCTGTTTATGGACTAAAACAGGCAAATCATAAAACCTCAGATATATTATATACCGGACAGAAATTAGTCATTCCGGAAGGGGCTGTTTCAGTTGAGGAGCGGGATTTGCTTGCCCGGCTAGTTTCTGCTGAAGCTGTTGGCGAGCCGTATGCCGGAAAAGTTGCTGTTGCCACGGTAGTCCTTAATCGGGTAGACCATCCTGACTTTCCTAATTCAGTAAAAGAAGTTATTTATGAAAAAGCAGGCGGCCACTTTGCATTTACACCGGTGCAAAATGGTAAGATCAACCAAGCAGCAGATACAGAATCAAAAAAGGCAGTAAACGAAGCAATCGCCTTTAGAGGACAAGGAAACGGCTCTATCTTTTTCTATAACCCAAAAACATCGACAAGCAAATGGATTTTTTCCCGCCAAGTAATAGTGACGATCGGAAACCACCGCTTTGCGAAATAATATGAACTCTACAACAAAGTTACAAAAAAATCGTCGCTCAAGAAGTTATCCTTATAAAAGATAGCTTCTTGAGCCGGCTTTTTTATTTAACAAAAACAATTTTTTCAACTTGGTGAGATTAAAAAGAGGATAAATTGGGCAATCGATTTAGTTGTTGATTTTCGAACATACGTTTGATATAATGATTGCATAAGAATATGCAGGCTTGGAAAAATCGAATATTATGAAAAAAACTTATTCGTTGTCATAGCGATTGCTGCATATGAAAGAGATTCAAGGAGGAGCATTTTTATGTTGCACCATATAGAAATATATGTATCAAATTTATCGGAATCAACAAAATTTTGGCAGTGGTTATTAACGGAATTGGGATACGTGCAATATCAGAAATGGGATTCCGGAATCAGCTGGAAGTTTGAAAATACATACATTGTTTTTGTTCAGGCAGAGCAACGTTTTCTGGATATTCCCTATCACCGGTGCAGAGTCGGGCTTAACCATATAGCCTTCTTTGCAAAATCAAAGAACCATGTTGATGAAATAACAAGAAAATTATGCGAAAAAGGTGTAAAGATTCTTTATCAGGACAAGCATCCGTATGCTGGCGGGAAAAATCATTATGCTGTTTATTTTGAAGACCCGGACAGGGTAAAAGTGGAGTTAGTTGCACCGGAATTTGTGTGATTTATTATTAAATGCTAATGAAATTATGCTTCTTCAACCGGCGTGACGGTTGACACGGTACAAACGCTGTTTCGGAGTCTGGTTAGCTTATAAAGAAACTTGCTGACTCTGCAGATTTATTGGAATAACGAAAAGAGAGTGACATATACATGTGGAGACTTAAAACCATAAAGAAGGGCTGTGATTACACCATGACTTCACCGGAATTAATGTCTCCTTCTCTAAACTTGTTTGCAGATTCTACAGAGACTTTGACGTACCAAAAGGATGCTTTTAATTATATTACGCAAGTATTTGCCCGGCAGCTTCCCGTTATCCGGACAGGGTTTTTCAATGTCCATATGACAAAAGGAGTCATCATCCAGCCGCATTGGCATACGAATGCCAATGAATTAGTTTTTGTCATCAATGGTGAAGTGCAAACATCTGTTTTTAATCCATTTACGCAAACGCTTATGACATATCACTTGAAGCCCGGGCAGGTTTCGCAATTACCGAAAGGATGGTTTCACTGGATTATATCCTTAACCGAACAAGCCCATATTCTGACTATTTTTGATGTTCCAACTCCGGATGTTGTCTTTGGTTCTGATTTCCTTCGCTTTACACCAAAAGAAGTGATGGCCCGTGCTTATTGTGTGAATGCAAATCAATATGCAAGAACGGTAGCACCAATAAACGAATCTGTTATACTTGGCCCTCCCCCAGGCTGTGAGAATAGAACAGGTAGCGGCCAGTCTTCGTATCAACCATATTATCCGCCGTATTATCGCTATTGAATAAGGCCGATAACCTTTGCAATCGATTTTTTTCAGTATGAAAATAAGAAAAAATAGTCCTCTTCTCATAACTTTACCTCTAAAAACAAATACTGTTATTAAACAGTTTTTACGGAGGTGTCTTGATGGAAAGAGGATTAACGGCACGGTCATTAACGATGATGGCCTTAGGTACTGTCGTTGGCGGTTCTTTTTTTCTCGGTGCGGCCATGGCAATACGGACAGCAGGGCCAGGTGTTGTCATTTCATATATAATAGGCGGGGCTTTAGTGTATGTAATACTTACAGCTCTTTCAGAAATGACTGTGGAAAATGCAGCCCCCGGCTCCTTTCGTACTTTTGCAGAAAGAGTATTTGGCAGAGGCATGGGATTTGTTACCGGGTGGGTATATTGGACAGGCCTTATTTTAGCAATGTCTAGTGAAGCAACTGCTGTCTCGATTTTTTTAAGAGGATGGTTCCCCGGGTTATCCTTGCCGTTGTGGGGTTCTGTCATTATCATTGGTGTTACATTGCTAAATTTATTAGGAGCGGAGCGTTTGAGTAAGCTGGAAAGCGGTCTTGCTGCAATAAAACTTTTGGCGATTGTTGGTTTTGTCGTTCTCGGGGTTCTGCTCATAATCGGGCTTATACCGGGAACTCCTTCTGTTGGAGCAGGAGCGCTAGCCTTTGAACAATTGTTGCCGAACGGAATTGGCGGCATAGCCGGGAGCATGCTGATTGTTATGTTCACATATGCAGGTTTTGAAATTATTGGTCTTGCTGCAACTGAAACGAGAGATCCTTATAGGACGATTCCTAAAGCAATTACTTACACTGTCTTTGGATTAGTCGGTTTATATCTCTTAGCTATTGTCGTTTTAATACCTTTAATCCCGACCGGGATTGTTACAGAGGAGGTAAGTCCATTTGTTGCAGCCCTTTCGCGTCATGGATTAAGTTGGGCTGGAAATGCGATGAATATTGTGTTAGTAACAGCGATTCTTTCGACGATGTTAGCAGCAACTTTTGGCTTGGGAAGGATGATTCGTTCTCTGGCAGATGACGGGCTGGCGCCAGGATGGATAAAAGATAAAAACAACATCCCTTATCGGGGGATTCTGTTCTCCGGTACAGCGATGTTGGCAGCATTAGGGATTGGGTATCTACTGCCTGAACAGATTTATTTGTTTTTAATCAGCTCCGGGGGATTTGCGCTGCTTTTTACATATGTACTCATTGTCGCGACACATTTTCAATTCAGAAAAAAAATCGTTTGTTCTGATGAAGGACAGTGCCGATTGCCGGGGTATCCTTATACATCCTGGGTAACTTTTATAAGCTTAATCGCAATTATTGTAAGTATGCCGTTAGTTCCCGGACAGGGAACGGGTCTTGCAGCAGGTTTATCTTTAGTAGTCATGTATACCGTCATTTATCGGATTATGAAATTAAGGATGAGGACAAGACAAATGAATGAAAAAAGCGCTCCATTTATAACAACAACCATGGATGCGAGTGTCGAAGCATCAGAAGAACTTGTGCCTGCAGAACAAGACAAAAAAAAGGAATAGAGAGATAGTGCTATTTTGATTTTTCATTTATTTATCCATAATTTGAAAATATCTCAGATTTCAGGAAGCTATTTTCTAAATGAAAAAATAAAAGCTGACCCGACAATGACTTAAACTAGTTAAGATCCTCAATTGTTGAGTCAGCTTTTAAAAAAACAATGTAGTTATTCCGCTTTTACCAAAATTTTAACTTGGTTCTTTTCTTTTAAAAGTGATTCAAAGCCCTGGTCAACAGCTTCGTCCAATTTAATCCGCTTTGTGACAAGCTTTTCTGCCGGGAAGTAACCCTTTGCCATCAGATCAAGGACTGCAGGGAATACATTACGGTAACCGATAATGCCGGTTACAGTACGTTCTTTTAATACAATATCGTTTGGCATGATTGGTGCTTCTTTTTCAAAAATGCTGACGATCATCGTTTGTCCGTTAATATTCGTTGAATTGATCGCCTGTTTTAGAACCACAGGTACTCCGGTTACTTCATAGGCAACATCTACGCCGCCGCATGTACGTTCGTAAAGCTCTTCCGGTACATTATATTCTGATGGATCAATCACAATTGCCCCAAGTTCTTCGGCTTTTTGTTTCCGTTCAGGAGATAATTCCACGGCGTATATTTCGGATGCACCAGCCGCTTTTAATGCTTCAATAACAAGTAAACCAATCGGTCCGGTGCCAAAAACTGCTGCTTTATCTCCTACATTAAGCTTGCTTTGACGGACTGCGTGAAGAGCAACAGCTGAAGGTTCTACGAGTGCGCCTTGTTCGAACGAAACATTCTCAGGAATAATATGAAGCATGTTTTCATCTATTACGGTATACTCAGAAAAACCGCCGCCACCGCCGGCAAGGCCATAGAAACCTAAATGCTCACATAAGTTATACATTCCTTTTTTACACGCAGGGCATTCACCACAAGAATAGATCGGTTCGGCAACTACGCGGTCACCAACTTTTACTTTTGTTGTCCCTTCCCCAATTTCAACTACCGTTCCGGAAAACTCATGTCCCATTACAACAGGTGCTTTATCATTGCTTAACGGGTGCGGTGTTTCATAAGGAATAAATATTGGTCCGGCCGTATACTCGTGCAGATCACTGCCGCAAATACCGCACCATTCAACTTTTATTTTTACTTTATTCTTAGAAACTGCCGGTTCTTCAATATCTCCTATTCTTAAATCTCTAACCCCATACCATTGTAGCGCTTTCATTCTCTTCATCCCCTTGATAGTCTTAAAATATAGTGAGAGATTTTTCTTTTATCTCTATGAATATAGTATAAAAG
>JAGKQJ010000244.1 GCA_017898095.1 Bacillaceae bacterium Marseille-Q3522
CTTTGTTGCTGTGAAAATTAGCATGAATCTGATTAAGAGACCAATTCATATATTAATTGATGAAAATGGAATAAGAAGCTATAAAAATCCAGACGCGAACTTAAAATGGGGAGAAATTCAAATTATTGAGCTCAAGATAGAAAATACAGCTCTTCAATTAAGAATACAAGGTCTTAAATATAATGATTCTTGCAAAGATATTGAAATTCAAATTCAACCAATTCAGTTTATTTTAGATGGACTCCAGTATAAAAAAAAGAGATTGAAGCAAATATATAAGAGTATACAAGACTATAGCAAATTTTATAATGATCAAATTGTATTTAAAGAAGTACTTCCTACTCTGAAAAGAAGAGATTTCAAGAAAATTAGATCTTAATCTATGTATTTTAGAAGGAGACTTTAAATTAGATGAAAAGAAAAGTATTAGTAATTACCCATGGCAATTTTGGAAAAGAAATTGTGAAAAGTGTCGAAATGATTATGGGATCTCAAACAAGTGCCACAGCTTTAGCATTGCTGCCAGGAGAGTCCGTTCAGGATCTAAAAAGTCAAGCAGCGCAAATTGTTGAAGAGAATACTTTAGAAGGATATGAAACTATTGTTGCTTGCGATATTTATGGGGGTAGCCCATCCAATGTAGCCTTCTTTTTGTTATCGAAAGGAGTAAATTATGTACTAACTGGTTTGAATATGCCTATGTTAATTCAGTTATTCAATTCGCTTCATCAAGAAGTAAGTACGGAAAAGTTAATGAATGAAGTACAAAACGCTTCATCTGAAGGAAATAGATTGATTGATAGTAATTTTTTTAATAAAAAGGATAAGGGAGAGTAAATAATTATGGGAAAAATTAATTTAGCACGTGTTGACGATAGACTAATTCATGGACAGGTTATGACGAAATGGTCGAAGGGATTAGGTACTAATGCAATATATGTGATTGATGATGAAACAGCTGCAGACGACTTTATGAAGGAAATTTATATTACTACCAACTCATCTGGCGGATTATCTATTAAAGTGTATAGTACTGATGAGGCGATTGAGCAATGGAAAAAAGACCAGTTCGGTAACGACAAAGTTATTTTGCTTTTTAAAACGATAACAAGTGCTAAAAAAGTAATTGACGCGAACATTCCAGTTCCAGGGCTAAATATAGGAGGAATAGCAAAAAGAAATGATGCAAAATTTGTAATTCCATCAGTGGGACTATCAAAATTAGATGGATTATTATTAAAAGAATTACAAGATAAAGGTACAGTAGTATATTTCCAAACAGTACCGGATACAAAAAAAGTTAGTTTAGATGACGCATTGAAACAATTATAATGTTCTGAAAAATTAATGATTAAGAGAAGGGCAGAGCGATATTTGATTGGATCTGCCCTTTGTTGAATTTTTTAATAAAATGAATCTCGTTCAAATATGAAATGTTATTTCTAATTTTTACTTTCCAAAATATGATAGACATCTTTCAAAGAATTATTATCACCTACATTCCCAGGGAAAATAACGAAAGGTATATTTGACCATTTTTTCGATTTCTTTGATATGATTACTGGTACACTCGATAAAATCTGCCCCAATACTTTTCCCTTACGTATTCCTAATGCTTTTGTTGCAATATCACTTGACGTAATTCCACCTTTTGATATGATACAAAAAGGTTTTGTTTCTATGGAACTAACAATTTCTGATAAAGTGTCTGAAATGGTTTTTGAAATGATTAGATTATTTTCGGAATGATCTTCAGAATGGTCTTTTACAAGTTCTCTCGAAGTATAAATTACTGGATTTTTTTTATCCTTCATTGCTCTTTCAACAGCCATAACAATTGATTTAACTTCACGCTCTTTTTCCGTTTCATTCTTCAATATATTTTTTACATTTATTTCAATGGGGTGGATTTTTTTGCATTCCAATAATCTTTTTAATTGCTGTGTGGTTTTATTAACATAAGAACCTACGATGATAAGTATCTGTCCTTTTGTCACTTTTGCGATCTGATCAATATCCTCTTTTTTCAGATAAGACTTATCCTTTATAAATCCATATGTTTTGACAAAAGATGCCGCTGTTCTATAAAGAAAAATTTTTCCCATCTCTTCTGCCCTTATTAACGCTATACAAAATACTTTCAAATCATCATAGGTTAAAGCATTTACAATAACCTTGTGAAAATCCTTTAGATTCGTTAAAATTAGTGTAATTTTCTCGATTTCTAGATTTCTTAATAATTCAAGGGGTATAGAAACAACATCATCACTACAGTATTTTCCCTCTGTTTTTTCTTCAATATAATTTTTTAAATTAGCGTTCTTATACCCAAAAACCGCATCCTTTGAAAATTCAGTTTGGTTTGTTGGGATGAAATATTCTCCTTCTTGAATAAAGTGAATATCTTTATATGTTACTCTCCCAGACTCAAAAAAAAGAGGGATTAGTATTTCTGCATCAATTTTTTTATTGGTTAATTTTTCATAAGCCTCTTTTATTACCATTGTTTCTAAAGGATAATGCCCTCTAAGGGTTGAATCCCCCCTGCTTATAATCGTAAAATCCCGGTTATATTTTTTTGAAGCGTTTACAATATTGTTCATAATTTCTTCATGAACGTCCTTTGTTTGCTGTTTTGTTAAAGATCTTGAATTCGTTTGGATAAAGACGATATCCTCTTTTGCAAATATTTCAAAAAGCACTTCATGCGACCAATCCATATAAACATTTACATCATGTATTGTCTGTATTCCAGTTGGATCGTCATCCAATACGATAATAACTTTCTGTTTTTTTCTGTTGTAAGTGCTATACATTTTATTGATTTTTTCCGAATTATTAGGTAAATGTTTAATCCTTTCCGATAAGTCTTCTTTTTTTAACATGAGAACCTGTTGTGAAAGCATGCATCTATCACCTCATAAATTTTTATTAGCTGTTATTGATCTTTATTTAGTATAGTCACCTTTTAACAGTTATTTCAATACAGCTTAGCGTAATAAAATTGCCATATTAATAAGGCAAAGAGAAGCATTGTTATAAGTTCCAATCCGTTTGGTTCTTCATCTCCAATGATAGCTAGTCATGCTAAAGCCCAAGTCAACCATCATATCTTTACGAGCAGTAATCCCCCCGTCAACCGAATTCTCGAAATCTTAAGGCCGGGGTTTTTTGCTCTTTAAACGTGTGAAAAAAAGTGATAATTGTTATAAATGGTTTGCTTCTAAGTTTTCAATACACAATCAATTTTATTAACACTTCCCTTATTGATTTATTATGTTATCACACTGTATGTGCATTCTCTTATTATTTATTGGTAAATAAAACATCATTACATTGGATTTTGGATTTCTAGCAAATCAAGGATCAAAACAAGTATTGCCGTAATATTAAGGCAGTTTTATTACTTCATAGACATATTGTTAAGATGCAATTTAACAAATATAATAAAAATAAATTGAGCTTCACAAATAATTTTTTCCAATTTTATTTAAAGGAGGTGAAATATTTTGAATGAAAACAGGGACATGAAAATTATTAGGAGCCTAATAAAAACTAAAAATCCAATTACGATTGATGCAATTGCAAAAGAAATTGGTGTTTCAAATAGGACAGTAAGAAATACGTTAGCCAAAGTTGAGCAAAAAGTTAACAATAACGGTTTACTCCTGCAAAGAAAGCCTGGTGTTGGTATTAGTATTGAAGGATCTGAAGAAACAAAATTAAAATTAATACATCAAATGGAACTCCAATCAATTAATCAATACATTGAACCATACACCCCTGAAGATAGAAGTAATTATATCTTAAAAAAATTGTTTATGAATGAAGAAGATAATACTACTAGAACTCTTGCCAGTGAACTTTATGTGAGTCAGGTTACCATACAAAAAGACTTAACTAATATTCAAACTTGGCTAAATAAATTTAATTTAAAATTAGTAAGAAATAAGCACTCCGAGTTAAAAGTTATTGGAAAGGAAAAAAATTGCAGATTAGCTATTGCCCAACTAATAGCCTCTACCAACGAATACGATGAATTGAAAAATTTCTTATACCAAAATGAAAAAATAGATTACAAAACAAAAGAAAAATTAGTAAAACTAATGGATTTGAAATACGATTACCTGGAAATTATTGTTTCCCAGGCAGAAAAACGATTAGGTTTCAATTTTTCTGATGAGGCATTTACAAGTTTAGTAATCCATATTGCTATTTCAATTAAAAGACTTAAAGAGGGAAAAGATATTATACTGTCAGAGGATGTAATTTCATCCATTAAAAAAAATAAAGAGTATTCGATTGCTGAGCAAATTGCTAAAGATATAGAAAAATACTATAAGGTTATATTACCAGAACAAGAAATCGGATATATTTATTTTCACATTATTGGTACTAAAATGCTGCGAAGCTCAATTGAAGAAATTGATCTTGATATAAGTATGAAAGATGAGAAACAACTAGCTGTAAAAATCGCACATGAAATCATTAGCATCGCAGAGAAAGCGCTATCATTAGATTTCAGCAATGACTCTCATTTACTTAATGGATTGATTCTTCATCTTCGGCCAACAATAAATCGTTTAGAATATGGACTAAGTCTTAGAAACCCTATATTAGACGAAATCAAAGAAAACTATCCAGATGTATACGGTGCTGCTTGGATGTCAAATGTAATCTTTGAAAAATATATAAAGAAGAAAGTTTTGGATGAAGAAATTGGATATATTGCAATGCATTTAGCTGCGGCAGTAGAAAGAATGAAAAAGCCCTTACGTACTCTTGTAGTTTGTACAAGTGGAATAGGAACTGCTCAACTGCTAGCTGTAAAGTTAGAAAAACGATTTAAAGGAATTGAAATTAAAGGAATAAAATCGATATCTTGTTTAAAAT
>JAGKQJ010000245.1 GCA_017898095.1 Bacillaceae bacterium Marseille-Q3522
AACCGCAGGAACTGCGGGGATAGCTTGGTAAATAAGAGAAACCGCTGATGTTAGTGTATATCACTAAATATCAAGTATGCTCTATTCCCAAGAAGCTCCCACTTCAAGCGTTAAGAACCGTTAGGTTAAGCTAAGTGGTGAGTAGTTCACTTGCACGATCAATCATGTTGTCGCTTGCAACCTTTGAGGTTTTTGATAACTCAAGTGCATAAGCTGCGTAAACAATTGGTCCTAGTACATGACGTGCCTGTCTCCATCCCTGGTCGCCGATTTGTATATCCGTATGAGTATAAGGAACAGTAGAAACCGCAGATGCTGCTTTTGTAACATATTTTGCAGGTTCATCTACTTCTTTACCAATTTTAAAGACTGCCATTGACACTCTACGAAGCTCTCGTCCTCGCTTTTCGCCTTGGACGTATTAAAAAGTAAGTATCTGAAACAGAAAGCTATGTTGCCTTCTCCAAAACGGAACAGAACATCTCCTACACCTCTTTCTAAATCGTTATAGGCGGGCAAGTCTCATTTTGGCAACGAATCTTGAATATAATGAATGAACGTGTTCCGCGATGGCGAGGTAACTGCCTACTGCTTGACCGGCTCACGCATCGCTGACAACATCCATCCGCTTAACGGCGAATCGTACTGATTTAGGCAGAGCACGGAATGAAAAGAAAACGAAAGACGGGAAAAGCGGGTGTCAGTCGCTACCAACCCTCTCCAGACTAGTTGCCCTTAACACCCGTATTATTCCATAATCATGTACAGATTTATTGCCACTTTATTGTATTTCTTTATTTAAAAGACCTTTCTTCCGTCCGTGTTTTCATCTTATTTGGAGTTATTCTTTTATCTTCCTCTGCCTGTATCGAGCTACCTTCCACGTCAATATTTGGCAAAGCCTTTTCTAGCCAACTTGGTAAGTACCATGCTGCTTTTCCCATCAATGTCATAACTGCCGGTACGATGGCCATCCTCACAACGAAAGCATCAAAAACGATACCAAAAGTTAAAGCAAATCCCATTGATTTAATAATTGGATCGGGAGCGAGCATAAATCCTGTAAATACAGCAATCATAATTAGACCTGCAGCAGTTACCACTCCTCCACTTTCTTTTAGTCCAGTCAGTATCGCCTTTTTGGCATCATTTGAATGTGTAAATTCTTCTCGCATTCTACTTACCAGGAAAACCTCATAATCCATTGCTAAACCAAATAAAATACCTATGACGATAACAGGTAAAAAGGCTAAGACGGGACTTGCTGTCGGAAATCCAAATAGGTTAATGAGATTACCATCTTGAATGACAAACACAACAAACCCAAGCGTTGCTCCAAGTGAAAGCAAGAAACCTAAAACAGCCTTTAACGGGACAAGGATCGATCTAAATACTAGAACGAGCAGTACAAATGCAAATCCAACAATAAGAGAAGCAAACAATGGCAATGCGTCATTTAACTTTTCGGATATGTCTATATTAACCGCAGTAGCACCGGTAACAAACAATTCCATTTCGTCTTTATTCTTGTCTGACAGATCTCTAATTAAGTGTACCAATTCATTGGTCTCCAAATCATTTGGACCAGTTTCTGGAGTAATTGATACCATGTAGGTATCTCCAGTTTTATTTAGAATTGGTGGACTAACACGATCTACATTTGGTAATTCTCTCAATCTTTCTACGATCCTATTGATCCTATCTTGTGAATCTCCACTATTTCTATCTGTTTTCGCAAGTACTACTAAAGAGGAGTGGTAGCCTGGACCATATGCTTCAGTTAATAAATCATATGCTCTTCTTTCTGTTGTCTTATCGGATTTCGTACCATTATCAGGTAGACCTAGTTCCATATGAAAGAATGGAATACTTACTGCTAAAAGAAGGAATACCCCTAATATTGTAACTGTCCAAGGCTTTTTTGTTACAAGATTCCCCCATTTATTTGATTTATCTTCATTCTTTTTTCTAGTTAATTTTTCTAGTAATCTATTCTTTTTAGAAGGATCAATTCTATGACCAAATACTGCAAGAATTGCTGGTACAAAAATAACAGCTATTAAAATCGCAAATAATACACAAATTGCTGCAGAGGCTCCCATCAACGTTAAAAAAGGAATTTTTGCAACGGCTAAACCTAACAAAGCAACAATGACAGTTAAACCAGCAAATACAACTGCACTACCTGCGGTTCCGGTTGCAATAGCTATTGACTCCTGAAGACTATGCCCTTTCGATAATTCCTGCCGAAATCTCGACATAATGAATAGGGCATAGTCAATACCTACTGCAAGACCTAACATAGCGGCTAAAGCAAGAGCAAACGACGGGATATCCAAATAATTGGTTCCAATGAGAATAGATAGAATTCCTATTCCTAAACCTACAACTGCCGTGATGATTGGCATACCTGCTACGAGGAAGGATGTATAAGTAAGTGCTAGAATAACGAAAGCAATGACTACTCCAATTACTTCTGTTACACCGCCTATCTCTAATTCAGAAAAGGCAACAGTCCCAGCCAACTCCGTTTGAATACCCTCATCTCTTGTATTCTCAATACTTTGTCGTATTATTTCCTTTGATTGATCGGTTACTTTATCTGCCGGAACATCATATGTCACCACAGCATAGCCAATTTCCTTATTATCACTTAAATTACCTAGTTCTGCAGGAGTCGCAATAGAAGTAACTGACTTATCCTTTTTAATCTCATTAAGCATCTGATTAATTTCATTTACTATATCATCAGATTCTAATGTTTGGTTTCTAGGTGCTTTGAATACTAAGTGCACAGCACCAGGTGCAGGTTCATTTGATGTTTGAAATTCCTTTTCCAGAATTTCTCCTGCCTTAGCAGATTCTGTATCCGGAATAGACAAATCCTCACTAAAGGAAGGTCCCATACTTAAAGTAATAGCAGCAATTATAATGAAAATACCCATAGTTCCCCATATAACTTTCTTTTTATGATTAACTGCCCATTTTCCCAGTGTATAAAGATATTTGGCCATTACTTAACTCCTCTCGAAAACTTCTTCAAATTTTTTTCTTCCTAATAGTACAACCGTTTTTCACAAAAAAAATCGTACATATGGGCAAGTTCCATATGTACGTTTGGGCAATTATACCCTCCATCATTACCAGCAGAAAATGGAAGAAGTCTTGGGTATCAATATAAATGACCAATTCTGGGGTGCAAATGATCTTCGAGAAGTTTTCAACTTTTTCACCCGCAAAAAATCCCACCAAGGATAAGCAAAATCCATATAGAGACGATTTTCAAAAAGAAAAGTGTTCAAAACTACTTGACAAATAGACCCTTTTCAAAAGCAACAGCCACAGCTTCTGTTCTCGAGTTAACACCTAGTTTATTAAAAATATTAGTTAAGTGGGCTTTAACCGTTCGCTCAGCAATTCCCATATCAAAAGCTATTTCTTTGCTTTTAAAACCTTTAGCAACTGCCTGTAGTATAAATAACTCTTTCTCGGTTAATGTAGCTGTTTGTTGCTTGTGATTATTTGATTTCTCTTTTTGGTATTTTAAAACTTTTGCCATAATTTCAGGCTGTAAAAGCGTTTCACCCCTGATTGCAGATTCTAACGTTCTAAGTAAATGATCTCTACCCGTATCTTTTAAAAGGAACCCTTTGGCTCCTAATTCCATTCCTCTAACCATTAATTCATCATCATTATACGTAGTTAATATAATTATAGGTATCGTCACACCTTGTTTATTCATTATTTTTAAAGTATCCAATCCACTCATTACCGGCATGTTCAAGTCTAATAAGATAATATCTGGTCGATCCCCTTTTATCATCTCCAATGCAACTTTTCCATTTTCGGCTTCCCCTGTTACCTGAAACGAATCATTCGTCTCTAAAATTAATTTTAGCCCTTCCCTTACAATTAAATGATCATCTACTATTAATACTTTGTATTTCAATTGCGTCTTCCTCCATAAATCAATTAGGAACTATTATTTCTAATTTTGTCCCTTTTCCAGGTGTACTTTCTATTGTTAACCAACCACCTACTAATCGCACACGTTCTTGTAAGCCGCTAAGTCCATATTTGCCAGTGAGTTTACCAATGTTTTTGGTATTAAATCCGATTCCATTATCAGAAACGATCATATATAATTTGCCATTCTCTTGCTTAATCTTTATTTTTATTTTATTTGCATGTGAATGTTTCATAATATTAGCTAAGGATTCACGAAGTATATATAAACAGTATTCCATTGATAAAGTTGATAAAGAGCGAATTGGAGCAATATCCTTATCAACTTGGATACCTGTTCTCTCATTAAATTTATTTATTTCATTTAACACAGCAGAATGGAAATCAACATCTCCTAATGACTCCGTTCTCAAATTATCAATCACCGTTCTTGCCTCTTTCAATGTTTCTCTCGCCTGTTGCATTGAGCTCACAATGATTTCATTCGATCTTCTTATATTCCCATTTTTTATATGTATGCTTACTGCTTCTAATTGCATAATCAATCCTGCCAGTCCTTGGGCTAGTGTGTCGTGTAAATCCCTAGCCATTCGTTGTCTTTCATTAATTAAGGTTAGATCCTCAACTTTCCTGTAGGCTCCTTCTAACTGTTGTAAATAAAACTCCATACGCAACCTAGCGTTAACTTGACGGTTATAAACAATTGTATAAAAAACGACTATAAGCGAAATCAAAAAAAATATTGGAATAAAAATGGCAAGCTCACTTTCTCCATAATTAACCACAATGGCAATACAATATAATCCATAGGCAACAATAAAAAATATCAATACTTTTATTTTACTTATAAGAATAACGATACTTTGCGCCACTAATACTGGCAATGAACCTATGAGTACAACCG
>JAGKQJ010000246.1 GCA_017898095.1 Bacillaceae bacterium Marseille-Q3522
GTATTATTATTAAAGGATGTTCAAAAAGTCGACGAATTTTTTGCCCCGGTCTTAGGAACAGCTAGTTTCCTGCTCCAGATTTACCCTCTGCTAAAAAGATGCACAGCTATATAAATCAAGAAATCCTCCCCTACGGCTTTACAAACTCGCCAACTTGATGAACACTTACTACATATTTCATTTGAGGTGTTACTAGATGAAGCGGAACGTAAAAATTCAAGGAATCGGTACATACCTGCCAAAGCGGATCGTACCTGCGGCAGAAATTGATCAGATAATAGGTGCGAAAACAGGCTGGTCCGAAGCGAAATCCGGCGTGAAACAGCGTCATTTCGCAGTAGATGAAACTGCTTCCTTTATGGGAGCGGAAGCTGCGAAGAAAGCAGTACGTGATGCAGGGCTGACTTTTGAGGAGATTGACTGTATTGTCAGTGGAAGCGGTATTATGGAGCAAGCGATCCCGTGTAATGCTGCCTTAATTCAGGAACAATTGGGGCTGCAGCACTCCGGAATCCCGTCCTTCGATGTCAATTCAACCTGTCTCGGTTTCGTTACCGCATTGGATATGATGTCCTACGTAATCGAAAGCGGTAGATATAAAAATGTTTTATTGATTACTTCAGAAATATCGTCGGTGGGAATTAATTGGAAACAAAAGGAGAGCAGTATCCTATTCGGTGACGGCGCCGTTGCTGTAGTGGTTTCAAAATCAGAAGACAACTCAGGAATTCTCGCTTCGCGAATGGAAACTTACAGTGCCGGAGCCCACCTCGCAGAAGTAAGAGGCGGAGGTACAAAGATGCACCCACGAAATCATACGGAAGAGACAAAAACAGAATTTTTATTCGATATGGATGGGAGAGCAATTTTTAAAATGTCCTCCAAATTAATTGCAAATTTTATGGATCATTTGTTCAGTGAGGCAAATTTGACAATGAAGGATCTTAATTTAGTCATCCCACACCAGGCGAGTGCAGCAGCCATGAAGATTATTAGAAGAAAATTGAACATTGAAGAAAGCAAATTTATGACGATTATCGAAAACTACGGAAATATGATCTCCGCCTCTATTCCAATGGCGTTGTATGAAGCTATGAAACAAGGAAAAATCGAGCGGGGAAACAAAGTAATGCTGGTTGGAACTTCCGCCGGACTGTCTATTGGCGGAATTATTCTTGAATATTAAGCGAAAATACCGGATTATGAGTTCCAATTTAATTAAAATGAAGTGGAACCTTTACGTATTCCATCTTGAAAGAGTGGTTTATTTGCCGGCTTCCGTATCAACCTAAGTTCCCGGATTGTAAACGTACAACCTCGAAATACCGCATAAATACGGTAAAGTTCCCTTGTTATATACATCGTAAATATAACGATGGATTTATGAGGAGATTTGTTGTAAAACGTTAAAATTACAGTGTTTTCAGATTGACATCGTTATAAACTCGGGAAATCCAGGGATCAAGTAAAAAAAGCAACCATTGATATTCGTTAGGACGGTGCAAAATATGAATATGCTAGTTACTGGTGCAACAGGTTTTCTTGGGCAAAAGTTAGCTCTCCGTCTTGTGCAAATGGGACATGAAGTAACAGGAATTGGACGCAATAAAGAGATAGGAGAAAAACTGGCAGCGAAGGGAATCACATTTGTGCAGGCTTACCTTGAAAACAAAGAACAGATCATCCATCTGTGCAAAAACCGTGATTATGTTTTTCACAGCGGTGCCCTTTCATCGCCATGGGGAAAATATAACGACTTTTATCAAGCAAATGTCCTGGGGACGAAAAATGTGATCGCAGGCTGTATGACACATGGGGTAAAACGCCTTATTCATGTCTCGACACCAAGCCTTTATTTTTTCTATGATGAGAAAAAAGATGTAAAAGAAACTGATTTAGGGGCACCGACAAAATTTGTCAACTATTATGCGAAAACAAAGTATCTCGCGGAATTAGAAATAGATCAGGCATTTAAGGAAGGTCTTCCTGTCATCACCATCAGACCGCGCGCTTTATTTGGACCTGGAGATAACGCGATTCTTCCCAGACTGATAAAAGTCTGTGAAAAAGGTGTTTTCCCAAAAATAGGTTCCGGAAATGTGGAAGTGGACATCACCTACGTGGAAAATGTTGTCGATGCACTGCTGCTTTGTATGACCTCCAATAATGAAACCTTGGGACAAAAATATAACATCACAAATGGAGTAAGAGTGAATTTATATGAAATGATCGAAAAGGTGATGGGAATGCTCGGTAAATCAGTTACATATAAAAACATTTCTTTTAAAAAAGCGTTTCTCATTGCGAATCTCCTTGAAAAAGGATCGAGCATTTTCTTGGGCGGGAAAGAACCTATCCTTACAAAATATACAGTGAGTGTATTGTCGCAATCGCAAACCTTAAATATTGAAAAAGCACAAACGGAATTAGGATATAATCCCCGTGTCAGTATTGATCAAGGGATCCGTGAGTTTGTCGACTGGTGGAAATTGAAAAATGACAATTGAAATGGTGAAGCTTTATGAATGCGGATATTGTACACATCCGGAAAAAATCGTTAATCCGAAAGGTTCCTTGAAGCCTATCAAGTTCCCAGCTACAGTAGCGTTATTAAAGCATTCCCACTATGGTTACATTTTATTTGATACCGGCTACGCCGCGCGGTTTTTCCAGGCGACAAAGCGATTTCCTTATTCCGTTTATGCAAAATTAACGCCCGTATCTTTTTGCGAAGACAAAGCTATCAAAAACCAGCTGCGGGCAGACGGAATAGAACCTGAAGCAATAACAACAATCATTTTATCTCATTTTCATGGTGACCATATCGCGGGACTGAAGGACTTTCCCCATGCCAGCATCCTGACTTTTAAAAAAGCATACGAAGCAATTCGCCATTTAAGTAAATTCAGGGCATTAATAAAAGGGTGCTTATTGGAATTGCTCCCCGATGATTTAGAAGACAGGCTGCGATTTATCGATGAGTCGCCAATCATCCCTTTAAACGATAAGTATGGAAAATTCACCGGCGGATATCGCGTTTTCGATGATGATTCGATTTTAGCAGTCGATTTAACAGGCCATGCAATCGGACAGTTTGGCATTTTTGTTTCTTTGGCAAGCGGGAAAAGATTGTTTCTCTGTGCGGATGCTGTCTGGTTGAGCGAAGCTTATCAGCAATGCATCTATCCCCATAAAATTGCTGATTTATTAATTGCCGATAAACGTGCCTATCTGGATAATATAATGAAGCTGCACTCACTAATGGAAACAAATCAAGAAATCGATATTTTACCGACACATTGTCACGTTACTTGGGAGAAAGCGAGAACGGGGTATATTTATGAATAAAACAACAATATTAAAACAGTATCTGCTCACAAAATTTTTCCGGAAATTTCATACCAGGGAAGAAGTGTTAAACTATCAAAATAAGAAAATAAAGCAACATTTACAGTTTGTTATCAATCATTCTCCGTTTTATAAAAGTTTTTACAAGGATTATCAACGCGAAGTAAACGATAATAAATGGCATATGCTTCCCAAAATTGACAAAACAATGATGATGAATAATTTCGATCGTTTTAATACAGTCGGGATAAAAAAAGACGAGGCATTCAACATCGCAATCGAAGCAGAAAAAACAAGAAATTTTTCTCCGAAAATCGGGAATATTTCTATTGGCTTATCTTCCGGAACGAGCGGCAACAGAGGAATTTTTCTTGTATCGGACAAAGAAGCAGCTCTTTGGGCCGGGACGGTGCTGGCAAAATTACTGCCCGGATCGTTGCTGGCAAAACACAAAATTGCCTTCTTTTTACGGGCAAATAGTAATTTATATAATTCTACGAATACGGGAAGTATTTCTTTCGATTTTTATGATTTATTAGATGAATTTTCTGTTCATATTCAAAAATTGAATACATGGAAACCGACGATTGTTATCGGACCTCCTTCGATGTTAAGAAAGATTGCCGAGTGGCAACAGCAGGGCATCATCGATATTTTTCCGCAAAAGCTTGTATCTGTGGCAGAAGTGCTGGAGGATATCGATAAGATATTTATCGAATCTGTGTTTCATCAAGTTTTGCATCAAGTATACCAATGTACAGAAGGATTTTTGGCGTCGACTTGTCCGCACGGCACTTTGCATATAAACGAAGACATTGTAGCAATACAAAAAGAATATTTGCATAAAGATAAAGGTGTTTTCGTCCCGATTATTACGGATTTCAGCCGTACCACCCAGCCGATTATCCGTTACCGGTTGAATGATCTGTTAGTGGAAAGAAAAACACCGTGTCCTTGCGGGTCTCCTTTCCTTGCCCTGGAACGGATTGACGGTCGCTGTGATGATTTGTTCTATGGAGAAAAAGAAAGCAATCGTGATTTAGTTACGATTTTCCCTGATTTCGTCAGAAGAGCGATCATGTTTTCATCGAATGACATTATGGAATACAAGGTTATCCAAAAAGCGCTATCCGAATTAGAAGTGAAACTAAAGCTAAAAAACAACATCGAGCCTGCAAAAGAGAAAGTAATCATCGAGATCCATAAAATGTGGAAGCAACTTGGCTGCATTACACCAAATATTGTTTTTTCCGATTATGATCTTGTTCCTTCTGATAAAAAGTTAAAAAGAATCGAAAGCCGGTTGAAGCCGGAAATTATTGAAAAATTTGTTTCAAAATGAAAAGGGAAACTATATGGGCAGTTTGTACAGGGAATAGGTATTTCGTCAACTCCCCCCCACTTAACACCCTTACGGATTGTTTGAAGTGGGGGCCCTGCGTCTGTCGAATATAGACAGTGCTTCTGCCCTCGCAGAAAGCAACTACACTTATTCCTACCCAGTAGTGCGAACGGTTGTT
>JAGKQJ010000247.1 GCA_017898095.1 Bacillaceae bacterium Marseille-Q3522
AAATGGAGGTGTAAAAAGAAGCCTGTCACGAAAATAAAGAACTTATGAGGAAGTTGTGAAGAATATTTTTCCTGTTTTGTAAAGTAGTAAAATACATTTGCGGAGGGTCGCGGTTTGAAAAAAATGTTATTCGTTGATGACGACTTTCTCAGGCAGCTAGCCGACAGAGTTAGACAAAAAAAGGGAAAGGCACCTTGTCCACCTGTGAAGGAATATGGTCGCGAGGCAGGAAGTTAGGGGTGAGGCTTGAGACTTGAGGAATCTATTTCTTACTTCCCGCATCCCGCTGCCAGTTCCTAATTTATCAACGTAATGGTGTTAACCCTTATGCTTTCCCGCCCATTTATAACCTGTCCCCCAAACCGTTAGTAAATGATCATCGGCCGGAAAACCTGCTTTGCGCAATTTTTCCCGTAAATTTCTGACGTGTGAGTCAATCGTCCTGTCCTCGGTTGATGCAGCGTATCCCCAAATGGAAGTAAGGAGATGCTCTCTCGTAAAGACCCTGTCGGGGTTATAGAGAAACAGCTTCATCATCGCAAATTCTTTTGGGGTTAGCGCGATTTCCGTTTCAAAATAATGAAGCTGAATCGCATCAAGATTTAAAGAGAGCCCGTTAAATAACAATTTTCCGCTATCGTTATTTTTTCGCCGCAAGACTGCCTCTATTCTTGCCGTTAACTCCTCTTCGTCAAATGGCTTGGAAATATAATCATCGGCACCATTCCTTAATCCATTGACAATATCTGCTTTTTCACTCATCGCCGTCAGCATAATAATCGGAATATCCCAATACTTTTTAATTTCCCGGCATGCTTCCAAGCCATCTATTTCCGGCATCATGATATCCAATAAAATTAGATCAGCGGAAGCTTGCTTTAAATAGCTGATTGCGTCAGCGGCTGATTCCTTTTTGATGCAATTGTAGCCGAGCGGAGACAGATACAACGAGAGAAGGTCAAGCATTAACGGTTCATCGTCTACCAACAGAATCGTTTTCATCTTCAATTAAACTCCTTTAATAGGATGTTCAAAAAGTCAAGCTCCTCATTTGTTACCTTTTTGTTTTTGATCACGCACTTTTAAAAATAATCTCAAACTCTGTTCCGACATTTTCTTTGCTTTTTACAAAAATCTCTGCCCCGTGCGCGTGAACAAGTTCTTTTACAATCGCAAGTCCGAGCCCGGTTCCGCCAAGCGTGCGCGTCCGCGATTTGTCGACACGGTAAAAGCGGTTGAAAATATAAGGAAGGTCTTTTTCCGGGATTCCTTTCCCATTATCCCGGACAGAGATATGAATGGAATGCTTATTTTTCCAAGCTTTTAAATCGATCTGTCCATTGGTTTGCACGTACTTTCTTGCATTATCCACCAGGTTGAAGATGATTTGTTCAAGCCTTAGCGGGTCAGCTTTTAAAAATAGATTTGCCTCACAGCTAACATGAAAACGAATCTGCTTTTCTTGAAACGCAGGGGCAAACTTCTGCTTTATTTTTAAGAAAAAAGCAGTCAGATCAAGCTCCTCTGTTTGGATAGAAAAAGAGTTTTTATCCATTTTTGCCAATTCAAATAATTCTTTTATTAAATCAGACAACCTGTTTGTTTCTTCCACGATAATTGTCAAATATTTTTCTCTTTCGTCTTCAGCGAGATTTCGTTTGCGTAAAATATCCGTATACCCTTTTATATAAGTAAGCGGTGTTCGCAGCTCATGAGAAATGCTCGCCAAAAATTCATTTCGCTCTTGTGTTACATAATTTAAATCTGTTGCAAGCAGTTCAATTGATTTTGCTAAATCTCCTAATTCATCGTCATTTGTTTTCGGCAGCGATACAGAAAAATTTCCTTTGCTGATCTGTGCCGTCGCTTCTTTCATTTTAATAAGCGGCTTTGTAATCCCTTTTGAGAGAAAAATAATGATGATAACCGTAAAGAAAACCGAGATCCAGCCTGCCAAAAGAAAATGTTCATTCAACCGTTGGATTAAGGAATGGACAGATGCGGTATTCTGGAACATATAGACATATCCGCTCATCTGTCCGACCATTTGTACGGGACTGACTGTGGCAATGTAACGTTCTTTTTCCCAATTTCCTTCCACTATTTTCCCGTTTCGCGGAACCGTAGACAGTGGTTTCTGTATATATGTCTTGAAAAGATTGTGGTCTGCAGATGAACCAAGTACGTTTCCGTCTTTATCGGTTATGATGACATCCGTGTTTGATTCGGATTCCATTAATACAACATGGTTGATCGTTTCCTCATCAAAATGCTTTTCAAGAATGGCACGGTGGGAATTTCCTCTTGTTTGCAGCGCATTTAGCTCTTCCTCCACTCGTGAATTGACAATTCCTTCATGTAAAAAGAAAAACAAGAACGTAATCAAACCCAATATAATTAAAAAAAATAAAATCCCAAGTTTAACGGAAAGTTTTTTCAATAGCATTCACCTAATTTTTATTTTACTATAAAATTTTGCAGAATTTGTGCACTGGTGCTTGTTTTTGTAATCATGTTTACAATAAATTAATAGGAAATTAACAAACTTCTAAACTATTCTACATAATTTTTCATTATTCTACCTTATATACTAATATTTTTAGGAGGGGAAAAATGAAACCATTTCAAAAATTAAGTGCGTTTTCATTGGCAGGTTCCTTACTTTTTACAAGCGGTCTGGCAACAATTCCTGCAGTTCAAGCTGAAACTGCAGCATTTACGGATTCAATGGTGATTGAAAAAATCGCCGGATACGATACCGGTTTGACGGATGAAGATGGCGGCGTCGCCGAAATTGTCAAGTATAACACAGAAAATCAAAAATTTTATGTGATTAACGGTAAAAACCAGACGATTGATATTGTTAGTTTAGCAAATCTTACGTCAGAAAAAGGTCAGGAACTGACGAAAGAGAAATCAATCAATATCGGTGATGCGGTAAACGATGCTGATTTTACATATGGGGACTTGACAAGCATTGATGTAAATGTAAAGAAAGATATAGTTGTTGCAACTATACAAGATGAAAATTATCTGGAAAACGGCAAAATTGTTGTGATGGATTATGACGGAGCAATCCTAGATACATATGAAACAGGCGTACAGCCGGATATGGTAAAAATCTCAGCAGACGGGAGATACATTTTTTCCGCTGATGAAGGGGAGCCGAGAGCAGGACTTGAAAACGGAACGGATCCTGACGGTTCCGTAACCATTGTTGATCTTGAAGCGGACAAAACAACGGTTGTAAAGTTCGACAACGCAAGTGTAATCAAAGATGATGTTCATCTCCGTAATAAAGATGCCGCAAAGGATTTAGAACCGGAATATATTGCTTTATCAAATGACGGAAAAAAAGCTTATGTTGCCTTACAAGAGAATAACGCTATTGCTACCATCGATGTTGTAAAAGCAACTGTCGAGTCTGTTAAATCTTTAGGCTTTAAAGACCATTCTTTGCCTGGTAATGAGCTGGATGCCAAAAGAAACGGAGAAATAGAGTTTAAGAATCTTCCGATTCTCGGTGTTTATATGCCTGATTCTGTTGCCTTCGTATCGATTGGCGGCGTTGATTACCTAGTTACTGCTAATGAAGGTGATGCAACGGAATGGGAAGAGTTTGTCAACATTGCTGATTTTGAAGACTACAAGGATAATATCACAATAAACCCGGATTTATTCAAAGGGATGAATGCAGAAGAGGCACAAGCAGCATTCACAGAAATGAAAAATAATCCGGATTTCGAAAAGCTCGAAGTTTTAACAGACCGTGGCAATGATGCTGTCTATACACTTGGCGGGCGTTCCTTCACGATTTGGAAAGCAGATACGATGGAGCTTGTTTATGACAGCGGCAGTGATTTCGAAAAAATTACTGCGGATAGATATCCGGAAGTGTTCAACTGGTCAAATGATGATAATGAAATGGACAAGCGCAGTGCCAAAAAAGGGCCGGAACCGGAAGATGTAAAGGTCGGCATGATTGGTGACGAAATTTACGCTTTTGTAGGGCTTGAAAGAATCAGCGGATTTATGACCTATAATATTTCCAATCCGCAAGATGCTTCGTTTGTAAACTATTTAAATTCACGGGATTTCTCAACGAATGAGGCAATTGCCGGTGATGTTGCCCCGGAAGGGCTTGATTTTGTTTCTGCAGAAGTGAGTCCGACAGGACGCCCTCTTATTATTGTTGGAAATGAAGTAAGCGGGACGGTTGCTGTTAATGAAGTTCAGGTCGATCCGTATATTGCAATTGACAATGTTACGCTTGATCAGACAGCCGTAGCGTTGGAAGCAGGAAAAACGGTACAATTAACGGCAACGATCACTCCTGAAAATACTTCGGAAAATAAAGAGCTTGTTTGGTCGAGCTCAGATGAAAAAGTTGCAACGGTTTCTGCGAATGGATTAGTTACGGCCGTAAGTGAAGGAACGACAACCATTACCGTTCAAACACTGGACGGAAAACATCGTGCTGAGACACAGATTACCGTCACAAAACCGGCTCCGCCGACAAACAATGACTCAGACGAAAATAAGCCGGATCCGAATAATAATAATGAAAACACGAATAATGATAATAAAAATACCAATAATTCTCAAGGAAATCAACAAAGTAATAATAATATAGGGAATACAAGCGCTAATCACGAGTTGCCTGATACAGCTACGATTAATTATCAAATTTTGTTATTAGGATTTTTCGTACTTGCTGCCGGCGGAACTCTGTTTATAATCGTGAAACGTAAAGCATTGAATCTCAAATAATCTAATCGAAAGATAGAAAACAGATTTACTTACATATTTTCAAGTAAATCTGTTTTTTTTCGCTCGCAGCAATAAAAACATCCTGGTG
>JAGKQJ010000248.1 GCA_017898095.1 Bacillaceae bacterium Marseille-Q3522
TTCATGGGGAAATACGCTAACTGCCGTTTCAGAACAACTTATTCCATGTGATAAAAAAAACATAAAAATTGTCCAATTAAATGGAGGTATTGCAAAAAATATCATCCCAACTAAAGGGGAACTGATTATTCAAAATTTTTCTGAGAATTATAATGCTACAGGTTATATATTACCAGTTCCATCTTTTGTGGATAATTCCGGTATTGCTAAAGCGATAAAACAGGATTCAAAAATTAACGAGGTTTTTGAGCTAATGTAGTTAGCAAAAATTGTTCTTTTCAGTGTTGGAAGCATTAATTCTGAATCTGTGCTTATTAAAACAGGATATTTTTCCCGAGAAGAATACAGTCAATTGCGTGAACTTGGATATGTTGGTGATATTTGTTCAAGGTATTTGCACAGAGATGGCTCACATGCAAGTGGAGAACTATATGAGAGAGTGATTGGACTCAGCCTGGAAGAAATTAAAAGAAAAGAGCATAGTATTTGTGTTGCGATCGGAAAGAAGAAAGCCGAGGGCATCCTTAGTGCTTTGAAAGGAGGTTATATCAACACATTATTCACTGATGAAATAACTGCAAAAAAAATAATAGAATTAAATAAAAAGGAGAGAATGAAAAATGAAAGCAGTTCAGATGAAAGCAGTTAAACAACTTCAAGTTGTAGATGTGGAGAAACCTGTTCCGAAAGAGGATGAGGTCTTACTTAAAATAATGGCAGTCGGAGTATGCGGTTCAGATATTCCCAGAATCAATAAATATGGACCGCATGTATTACCCATTATTCCAGGGCACGAATTTGCAGGGGAAATTGTTGCTTTAGGAAATAAAGTAAGTGGATGGAAAGTAAAAGACCGGGTATGTGTGGCACCATTAGTACCTTGTAATAAATGCAAATGGTGTAAAAATGGCAACTATTCGCTCTGCGAAGATTACCAATACTACGGTTCAAGAAACAATGGTGCAATGGCTGAATATTTAGCGGTTAAGGCGGATAATTTGGTTAAGTTTGAGGATAATATTCCCTTTGACTGGGGTGCAACTGTTGATCCTGCAGCTAATGCTATTCACGCCTTCTTAAGGGGCAACGTAACAAAAGAAGATTCACTATGTGTATTTGGGATGGGAGCCATCGGGCTTTTTGCTGTTCAATATGGGAAAGCTCTCGGTATCGAAACGATCATTGCTGTTGATATAAATGAAGAAAAATTAAATGCTGCTAAGGATTGCGGAGCTAGTTTTGTCATTAATTCTATCAAGGAAAACGTCATCAACAAGATTAAAGCGCTTACAAACGGTAATGGAGTATCCGCTGTTATGGATATGTCAGGGGTTCCGTTCGCTCAGTTACAAGGGATTCAAATCGCAGGAAAAATGGGGAGAATTATTTTACTGGGTATCTCTCATGCAGGATTAGAGTTGCCAAAAGAAACAGTAAGCAGCATTTTAAGAAAGCAACTCTCTATTATTGGAAGTTGGAACTCTTTTTCTCATCCATTTCCAGGGAAAGAATGGACAGAAGCTGTCAAATTGATGGCTGAAGGAAAATTAAACTCTGATAAATTAATCACTCAACGATTGAAATTAGCAGATATTCCCGAAACTTTCAGGAAAATAGATGAAGAACCCTTTCATTTTAATAAAATAATGTTTTATCCTAATGGGTTTTAATTTGATAGGGAGGATAAATATTAATGACTAACACAGATAAATTATTTTTAGGTGTAGACTTTGGCACTCAAGGAGTTCGAGTTGGCGTAGTAAACGAATTGGGAAGTATTCTTCAAGTAAAGGAAGTAAAGTACCCGATTCACTTTCCGCATCCTGGGTGGGCTACTCAAAATAGCGATGATTGGTGGAAAGGTTTCAAAGAAGCTTTATCTTTTTGTATGGAGCATTTAACAATAGAAGAAAAACAGCTGGTAAAGGCGATTGCACTTTGTGCCACATCTTCTACAATGTTGCCTGTAGATAAAGATGGGAATGCACTAAAGGAAGCAATGATGTGGATGGATATCCGCTCAAAAGAACATGCTAAAACTATTAATTCTGTGAAGCACCCTGTTTTAGATTTTTGCGGGGGAGAAGTTTCACCGGAGTGGTTAATTCCAAAATTACACTGGTTTAAAGAACACGAACGTGATATATACAATCATGCATATAAAATTGTCGAACAACTTGATTTCATTAATTATAAACTGACTGGAAGATGGGTAGCAAGCAAGTGTAATGCAGTATGTAAATGGAATTATATCGATGGCCGTGGTTTTAACGATCAGTATATGGCGCAAATTGGTTTGGAAGACTACAAGGACAAAATCATTACGGATATTGTTCCAATTGGAAGTTTAATAGGTTACCTAACAGATGAAGTTGCGGAGGAACTGGGATTGCAAAGCATCCCTGTTATTGAAGGAGGAATAGATGCCCATATTGGAATGATTGGAATGGGAGTTGTCACCCCGGGGAAAATGGCTACCATTATGGGAACAAGTTTTGTTCAATTACTATTTACAGATGCTTATGTTCCTGTAAGCGGAATATGGGGACCTTATAATGGTGCTATGATAGAAGGCCTGACTCTTTTAGAAGGGGGGCAGATATCAGCAGGATCTATCATAAAGTGGTATAAATCAACTTTTGGATTAAATGGTCCGGAAGCTTACAAAATAATGTTGGAAGAAGCTAAAAACATACCTATTGGAGCAGGTGGTGTTCGGGCATTAGACTTCTTCCAAGGTAATCGTACACCATATAAGGACAATTTTGCAACTGGAGCCTTTTATGGTCTGACATTGAATCATACTAGAGCTCATATTCATCGGGCAATTATGGAAGCGGTTGCATTTGGAACAAAAAATATTATTAATAATTATGAGAAAAATGGCATTCCGGTAAATAAAATTGTTGGCTGCGGCGGAGTTACGAATGATCTACTATGGATGAAAATTATTGCTGATGTAACTGGAAAAGAAATCATCGTTAATGAAAATACGAATTATGGAACTATTCTTGGTTGTGCCCTTTTATGCGCGAACACGACCAATTGTTACGCAACACTTGAAGAAGCGGCAAAACATATGACACATGAAAAAGAAACCATATACCCTGATAAAAATGCTACAAAACTTTATGCAAAGCCTTATAGGGAGTATTTAGATCTCTATCTGGCGTTAAAACAAATCAGAAAAAATGATTTACCGGCGAAGGAGGAAGAACCAGTATGACTAATTTAAATTTTGCACAATATATTGATCACACTTTATTGAAGGCAGGATCAAAATTAGAAGACATTAAAAATCTTTGTAAAGAAGCCATAAAATATAATTTTGCATCCGTTTGTATTAATCCAAGGTTTGTGAAAACCGCAGCTAAGCTCTTAAAAGATACTCCTGTTAAAGTTTGTACTGTTGCAGGCTTTCCATTAGGTGCCAATGCAACTGAAGTAAAAGCTTTTGAAACAAAAACAGCAATAAAAGATGGAGCCAGTGAAATTGATATGGTTATTGCTATAGGAGCTGCTAAAGATCACGATTGGAAATATGTCGAGGAAGATATTCGTGCAGTTCAAAAGGAGATAACCGATCCTGTCATACTAAAGGTAATAATTGAGACATGCTTACTTTCTCAAGAAGAAAAATTGATGGTTTGTCAAATATGCCGCAACTTAAATGTTGACTTTGTAAAAACCTCAACCGGATTTTCTACCGGGGGAGCCACGGTAGAAGATGTAAAGTTAATGGATGATATTGTTGGCCCTAAAGTTAAAGTAAAAGCTTCTGGGGGAATTAAAAATTACACTGCTGCTAAAGCAATGATTGAAGCTGGAGCTAAACGTCTTGGTACAAGTAACGGAACAAGTATCATTTTTAAATGATAAGTTCTCTCCAAATTGATGAATAAATCTTGAAATAAGGAGAATAATCATGATATTTATACGTGGTTCTCTTGGATACATGATTGCAGGTATTTTTGCAATGAGTGTATGGGGAAGTTTGTCTTCAAGCTATGGAATTTTAGGAGGCTATTTAGCAGCGATTATTATTATTGGTCCAATGTGGTTTTTGAATCATTATGTTGGACTTATTAAAAATGATGAAGATGCCGCTTTCGTAGATATGGCAACAGGGATAGCAATATGCGGTATCATGAGGGATATATTTATGAAAGGAACTTCCTCCTTTTCCGACTCATTACCAACATTATTACTTGTTTCATTAGGTGCTATTATAGCAGGAATTACGTCTGCAGCTATAGAGAAAAATATGGCAAAACAACACAATGAAAGTAAAAATGAAATATTAGATCCAAATTTAAAAGAAGATCACATTTTTCAATTGAATGAAAACCCTCAATCCGGGTATGGAAAGGAGCATTAAAATGACGTTTGGATTAGCGATAGCAACAGTATTCGGGGGATTTTTATTTCCATTTGCTATTAGAATGATGTGGGGCAGAATGGTAAAAGAATGGGGAGCCCTTGGCGGATGGATGGCAGCCGCATTTATTGTTGGTACCGTATGGACAATTAACCATGGTTTATTAAATCCATTGATCAAACAGTCGGGTGAAATTTGGATTGATATGGCTCTTGCAGCTGCTGTTGGGATATACGTTGCTTCAGTTTCGGATGGTGGTAAAATTAAAAAATCTCTTGTCAATATAGCTGCTGCAATCACAGGCGGAATTGCTGGAGGATTTCTACTTTCTTTAATACTTTAAAAAAAAAAATATACATTTTATTTTGATGCAAATATTATTTTTCCCTGATATCTTGCCGGGAAGAAAAATAGTTTGGTAGGTTTACAT
>JAGKQJ010000249.1 GCA_017898095.1 Bacillaceae bacterium Marseille-Q3522
ATTTAACATTTTTTACATAAGAATTATTTTTTTTCATTATACACCGCTATGTTTTTTTACAAACGAATCACTTTTAAATATCCAAAAGGGAAAGAATCCACTTTTTTAAGTCAACCATTCTCAGTGTTTCCGGGCATGAAGAAGTTCCGTTTATGATCATTGGTACATTGGAATCCTGTTCGTGCAAGGCACCATGGCCCGCGCCGCCAACGTGAGACGGCGAGGCTTCGCCAATAAATTCATGACCGGGTTTGGCACTTACAACCAGAAAGTTTCCTTCATGAGAATGCAGGCTACTGTGTAACCGTGCCAGTGCATCCGGGTATGTACAATATTCGATTCGGTTATTTTGCAGATGAAGATCTAACAATGAAACGTTGCCATTTATCGACCACGACTGCTCATATTGATCTACATATGTACCGTTTCGTTGAAAAATCAATTCTCCTTCCTGTATACCGGATCTTACTTTTATAACTCCTGCATTTTTCCAGGCTATGACATCGATTCGATTATCCGTTTGCAGCCACCTGGCAATCTCTTCTTCCGGCAATTTGTTTGTATCGATAGAATAGATATATGCCATTCTGTCATTCACTGCAAGAACAATTTGATCTTCTTTCTGGACTCCTTTGCTTAATTTCATGATTTTATAAGGAAGAAGTAATTTTTGTAAATCAATTTGGGCGTGGGCTCTTGCAGAGACAACATGTGCTTGTCCATTATCTCCTAATGTAATCCAGATATTTTTCGAAAGCGCCTCTTCCCAGGAAGGATATGTATCAAAAAGTTTTTGCAGCTGCTGATCTACTATTTCAACCCCCTTCACATCCATACGCCCGTATTTATGTACCCGTTTATCAAGATCCGGCAAATAGGCAAATGTAAAAAGCGGAAGACGATTATTTTTTATTAAATAAATTAACTCCGTAATCGCTGAGCGATTATTAAAACCAAACTTTTGCCAAAAATGCTGATAGCGATTTGACGGATTAAATTTTGACAATGAACCATAGGAAAAATTTTTCGCTGCCATAATGGGTTTTTTGTTTTGAATGGGAGAAAGCCATGTAAAAAGTTTTGGAAAATGATAAAAATGCATCGTGTTTCCCCGGTATATCAGCGCATTGATAGAAGCTGAATCTGCTCCGTTTTTATCTAATGTTTCGTGAATCGTTTCCACTTTATCGCTAATATGATGTTCATTTAATTGAAACAATAAATCTTCGACTGCTTGCCCGAGACCAAGTTTCCAAAGTTCACGAAAATGTGTCCCATAATTAATAAGGCGGTTTTCCTGTTGCTGAAACCAGACTAATCCCGGAAGATGATGGTGATCGCAATACGTTCCGGTAAGAATTGTTGTGTCAATCGTTACGGACATCGTTGGGAAGGCAGTTACTACTTTTGGATAATACTGTCCTTTCTCGATTAAAAATTTCAGTGCCGGAGCGCGCCCGCTACGGATTGCTGCTTGCAGCGGCTCGTCCATTAACGTGTCAATCACAAGCATAATAACCGGTTTTTTTTCATTCATTGAAGCGTCCATTTAACGATTCTCCCTTTTTCCATTTTGAAGAAATTACCCATCCATCATTTTTATTATTTCCTATTTAACAAAACTCATTACATTTTATTGGGAGATAAGCATTGTAACGTGGCTGTACCAAAAATATTATGAAAAAAATTTTGTCCCAATTTTCAGTACAAATAAGAATGGCCTCTACCACTTACATTGTGATAGAGGTCATATTTTGGAACAACATCATTAAATTTTTTCAGGTGCAGCAATCCCTAAAATCGATAACCCATTCTTTATGATTTTTCCTGTCTGATCGGCAAGCAACAGTTTTGCCTTCATTTCCTCAAGGTTATCCACGATAATGCGGTTACCTTGATAAAATTTATTGAAATATTTACAAATACTTTTTTCCCTTCCAACCGCATCAACCCAAATGGAATATGCCGGCAATGTTTCGCCCATTGGTACCCCATTTTTTCTAAAACAGCAAATACTTGTTTGAAATGCAACGTCTGTTCACCGCCAACTACGTAAACAAGATCTTCCCCGTGTAACTGATCGTGCCGGTAGATGGCTGTTGCCAGGTCTCTCGTAGCGTAGATAGTGGAACCATTCGATTTTAAGATGATACAGGGCGGAAGTTCATACTCGTCGAGGCGGACAACATACGCTCCTTCACTTTCTTCCAATAAACCCTTTTTCTTTAACAGCTCTACGACTGCAGTCATTTTGTCGTTATAAAAACTTTCTCCGAGCGTATACTCAAATTCGACACCTAGGATCTTTATAAAGCAACAGAAATGAAGCAGGTGAATCCACATGAAAATGAAGGAAGAGGTGGAATTTTTAGGTACCACGCCGGAAAAGTTGTCACGAAAGTTCAAACTTTTAGAAGAAGAGGAAATGATCCGCCGTAAGGGCAGAAATGTCACTCTGTTGGATGCGGACGGATTAGAGGATCTCTAGTAAAAAGATTACAGGGAAAATTCGCCTGAATTATAGGTTGCTTAAGCTTTAGAAGCCCGCGAATGACATTTGCGGGAGGTTCACTCCTACCTGTGAGATAAATTGTCCCCAAATATACAAATCAACCGCGCATCCCCGATTTTTTTTATCATTTGCCGGCAATTTAATGTACAATAGGAATGGAAAAATAATAAAATCACAACACACTCACAAATTTAACGGTATCAAATAACGAGGGTGAAATGTATGCAAGATCGTCCACAAATGCCGGCTTATGAACGAATTGCCATTGATATTGTGAATCGTATCTATAATGAACAATTTAAAGAAGGGCAAAAAATCCATGGAAGGTCCACACTTGCAAGCGAATATAATGTATCTTCCGAAACAGTCCGCAAAGCAATCAAAATTTTGGAAGATGAAGGAATTGTCTCTTCCGAAAAAGGGAGTGGCGTTGTTATTTTTTCGCGGGATAATGCCTACAAATACATGAAACGTTTTTCCAATATGATGAGCTTAAAGGATTTGGAAAAACGTGCAAAAGAACTTTTAAAGGAAAGAAAGAATTAGACGTTAACCTTTTCCAATCGATTGAAAAGATCATTGACTATACAAGAAAATTGCGCAATACGAGCCCGCTTTCCCCGATAGAGATTGAAATTACCGAAAAAAGCAGGCATATTGGCAAAACGGCGAAGGAAATAAACTTTTGGCAGCATACGGGAGGGACAATTGTAGGAATTAAAAGAAAAGGGAAATTGATCATTTCCCCGGGACCTTATGCCACTTTCGAAATAGGAGATATCTTGCTTATCGTTGGCGATGAAAGGATACAAGAAAAAGTGGCGCGCTTTTTCCTAGACTGACGTTTCGTGATTTAGTTGTTTCGGAGGGCGACAAACTGCTTATCGGGCAAACGTTGTCATGTGTCACGCAGGGCCTGATTGATATATCTAAGAGCTGAAGCTCTAGGAAAACTTCATTTCGCCGATCGGGCTTTTAGGGGCAGTAATACCCCACCTAGAATGATTGGCTTCCCTCCATTTTTGAGGTGGGGGTATTACTGCCCCTTAATCTGCGATAAATCAAACGGTTTTTTACTCGGAAATGAGCCCTTCCTCTACCAAAAATTCCCGCAAGGTTTGTTCCGGAGACTGCTTCAAACTGTCCACCTTATAATTCAGCTCACGCATCACGGCATCGTCAATTTTTCCAGCAAGCAGCTGAAGCGCCTCCGCTACTTCCGGATGATCCTTCAGGACTTCTTCCCTAACAAGCGGAACGGCATAATACGGAGGGAAGAATTGTTTGTCGTCCTGCAGCACTTTCAATTGGAATTCTTCCAGCAAGCCGTCTGTTGCAAAGGCATCGATCACATCCACTTCATCATTTTGAATAGCTGTGTACCGCAAGCCGCCGTCAACTGCCTTCACATCCTGAAAATGCATGCCATAATGCTCCGACATTCCGGGAAGCCCGTCTTCGCGGTTGGTAAATTCAATTGTACCGCCGAGTCTGATTGCGTCGCTTACTTTTGCCAAATGGAGTATATGTATCTGGATTAAATGATTTAGGAACAGGTATTGTTATATCTTTACACATAATTTTCCTTATCTGCTCAATCGTTAACCCCTTTATACCATTTATTAACCAATCTTCCTCCTTCTCTTGTACATATAGCTCCTCGAATTCTCCGTGACTTCCAATATGGTCGGCATGAACATGAGTAGTCAAAACAAAGATTAGCAAATCGGTTAATTGATCCGTTATTCGTTTTATATGGTCGATTCCCAGTCCCGTGTCTATAAGCGCGGCTCTTTCTTCGCCAATCAGCAAAAATGAATGGACTTTTTCCCAAGATATTGCTTGTTGAACAGTTTCTTTTAGCACTTCAAGGCGATTTATTTAAAATTTTCTGTTAATGTGTTATAATAATAATCAGTTCATTTCTATATTCATTTTTGCAGCTATAAGCGTGTCACAAAATGATCGTTTTGCCCATCTATTTTCCTTAATGGCATTAAAAATCTATGATAGTTGCAGTAACAATTCACTGGGATCTAAATTTATGTGGCTAAATTGTACCGCAGAATCATCGATTTTTTCCAATACTTTCATCTACACGTCTTTTAACAATTAATCACTTCATTCTGAACATTATTATTCCTGTGAATTTTTTCGTTACTTAAGAGATTTTAAAAATCACACTTTTTCTGCATATTTATGGAAACGAGTAAATGACACATATTAAGGGGGTTCATTTT
>JAGKQJ010000024.1 GCA_017898095.1 Bacillaceae bacterium Marseille-Q3522
ATATATGGAGTTTGGTATTTATATATATAAGCATTAGACAATTATCTAAGTTACCAAAAATAAAAACTTTCATTATAGTTTACGTATTAGTTATTTTCGATATCGGTGTAAATATATGTTCAAACTATTTCTTAGATTAATCAGAATAACTATTGTGGATCCAATGGATATTCAAGTAAAAGAAGGAATGGAAGTCAAAGTTATTTATTAATCAAGTTAATACAGGAGGAATGTCATGAATAGCTTAGTAATGAAAAATATCACTAAAATCATAGGCAATAAGACAATTATCTCTGATTTATCTTTAGATGTTAAGAAAGGAGAAGTTTTCGGTTTTTTAGGCCCAAATGGTGCCGGTAAAACAACTTTAATCAGGATGATTGTCGGCTTGATTTTCCCCACAAAAGGGGAGATTACAATTTGTGGATTTCCTATTCAGGAAAACAAATCCACAGCTCTTCAAAAAATTGGCGCAATTATTGAAACCCCGTCCTTGTACGATTTCATGAGTGGGTATGCCAATCTGAAACACTTTGCCAATATGCATAAAAATATTCCTGACGAGAGGATATATGAAGTTGCCAAAACGCTTGAAATTGAAAAAAGGTTAAAAGATAAAGTGAAAACATATTCGTTAGGGATGAAACAAAGATTAGGAATCGCTCAAGCATTATTGCATGCACCGGAAGTTCTTATTTTAGATGAACCTACCAATGGTTTGGATCCTGCAGGAATTAAGTAATTTCGGGAATATATTAAACACCTTGCCCATAAGCAGGGGATGACAGTATTTGTATCCAGTCATTTATTAAGTGAAGTTGAACTTATGTGTGACAGAATAGGGATCATTAAAGCCGGTAAGCTCATCGAGATTAAAGATTTAAAACCAACGAGTACAACAGAATTTCATTCGTACAAAATCAAAGTTGACAATGCGGATCACGCTTACAAAGTATTACAGGAAAGTAATTTTTCATCCACTATTATGAATGAAGAATATTTGAACGTGCAATGTGCAGAAGAAAGTATCCCTCAAATTATTAACTTAATTAGTAGTTCAGGCAAAATATTTGCGATTGAAGAACAAAAAGAAACTTTGGAAGAGCATTATTTTAATACTATTTCGAAAGAGGATGTTAAAAATGCTTAAATTAATCAAGAATGAATGGTATAAAAACTTTTTCAGACCCCGGAATTACTTAAGTATCATTTTAATTTTGTTTGTATCAATTACGAATTGCTTATTTCCACTGCTTTTTGAAACCGATTATCAAAAAAAAGTCGGCGGGGAAAACTGGAGACAAGAGGCTGAAGATTGGATTCAAACATTAGAAGCAAAACGCGAGCAAACCGAAAATAAGATCAAGGAAATGGAACCTCAACAATCACCGAATAATGAGTCGATGGATTTTGTTGTTTTGGAAGCTGAGAGAAATGAAATAACCGAAGAAATAAACAGGTTGAATTATTCATTAGATAATGATATCCAACCTGTCATTCCAAATAATATGTTTAACAATCTATTATCCATTGCCCAAATGCAAGGCATTTTTGTATTATTGGCGGTTGTCTTGGCCGCAGCAATGATATCCGATGAGTTTTCAAAGGGCACCATTAAGCTCCTTTTAATCCGGCCGGTTCCCAGGTTTATAATTTTATTGTCTAAACTGTTAAGCCTGTTTTTGTACATCCTATTCTATATCGCCGTTGCGGTTGCGGCCACATTTTTGATCAGTCTTCTTATCAGTGATGTCAATAAATCATTGGACTATGTTTATTCCATTGATATATACACGTATGAACACGTGAATTTTATTACAGTTTTTCTCGAAAATATTTCCCTGTTGGTTTTTACAGTATTTATCATCTGCTTTTTGGCATTTTGCATCGCGATATTTTTCCGCAGTAAATCGCTGTCGATCTCTCTGCCCTTGGCAATCTATTTTTCAGCCGGCCCCGTTGTGTCTTTTTTAGCAGGATACAGCAGTTTCACAAAATATCTCTGGTTTGCGAATTGGAATTTAAATAACTATTTAATCCCATTCAAATTTAAAAATTTTGCATTAATAGAAGGGATGAATCTCAGCCAATCTTTCGTAATAAATCTCATTTATTTCCTTTTGTTTCTAATATTAATTTGTTACTTGTTCAATAAAAAGGAAATTTACGATTAATTTCGAGTTTGAAATGATGGTGGGATGAATATTATTACGCTATTTTAGAAGAAGAGCGGCACGGAAAATAAGCCGGATGATTTGAATCAATCACCACAAGTAATGCCGCATAAAGAAAAAAACCGCTATGCTCACCTTACGAAAAGGTGTTCACAGTGGTTTTTATTGCTCTCTGATGTTATTTTTCTAGATATAAATCTTGCAGTGTATCTATTTCAGGCTTTGTTATTTGAAGTGCCTTTTCCGCGTAATTTTCAAACGTTGCATATTGTGAATCAACTGCAGCAAAAGCGGCTTGCAAATAGCTTTCATCCACACACATCATTCTGCGAAGTGCGTTCTGCTGCAGTTGCGGCATTCCTTTTTTTGCAGCTTCGAAGACGATTCTTTCATTTGCTTCAAACCTGTCTTCATTCGTTTGCATATAGTCTTTTAAAATATCTTTTTCAGAAACTCCTAAAAGTTTATACACGATGGCAGCAGCCAGACCTGTGCGGTCCTTCCCGGCAAAGCAATGAAATAAGGTCGCCCCGCTTGTTTGATCCAATAAAAGTTCGATAAACTGCTTGAATCCTGCTTGTGGCACCGGATTGACAATTAAATCTTGATACATCCGTTGCATCATCGCATCGACATCTTTTTCATTTAAATGGGCGATAAAACTCTCTAAACTTGCAGCAAATTCTTCCGCGTCTTTCATGACATCAATATGATAATAATCTACCTCTGCCAGCTTTATATCCGGCCTTTCACTCACTTCCGCATATTGTCTGAAATCGACTATTTTTTTCAATTGAAAGATTTCTTTTAATGCACTTTGATCCTCCGGTGTTAGTTCAACAACTTCACCCGAACGCAGTAACCGTTTTTTTCTTACAGTAAAACCGTTTTTTCCCTTTACCCCGCCCATATCTCTAAAATTAACGATACTTATCATGTAATCACTCTTTCTATTTACAAATCATGCACGATATCAGCATAAGGAAAAGTCCGTTAATATTCAAGTGGGTGAAAGTAAAAGAAAAGTAATCTTACTTCCGGTTGTGTTTTTCAACGCAATACGGATTTCCACATTTTCTCCCGGGGCATACATTGCCTTATCTGTCGTTACGTCTTGCATAAGCGTACCTATCTCCCTTTCAGAAACATTACTCGGCAAAAGTAACGCTATGCCAAACACCGTCAAAAAAGGTGTTTCCTCATACGACTGAAGTCGCGTGTCTCCATGCCTTCTTGATGAAACTTATTCATTTATTTTTTTCACCGATTTTCTTTCCACTAAATGAAACGGGATGATTCTGGAAGGAATCTCTTTCTTATTCTGCGTCGCTTCAATAACGATTTTACAACCCTCACTGCCCATTTCAAAAAAAGGCTGGCCGATCGAAGTTAATGGCGGGATAGACATTTCTGCGACTCTCGTATTATCATAGCCAATGACCGATAAATCAGCTGGCACGTTTATGCCATGATTATAGGCAACGGAAATAATTCCTAATGCCACATCGTCACTAACACCAAAAACGGCTGATAACTCCGTTTTTTCTTGCAAAAACGATTCCATTGCTTCTTTACCGGAGTTAAAACTAAAATCCCCATATTTCACTAATTTCTTTTCAAAAGGTAACCCATTATCTTGCAATGCTTTTTTATAGCCTTCAATCCGAGTGATTCCTGCTACACGATCCGTAGGATTAGCACCTGCCAAGCCAATTCTTTCATGACCGTTTTCAATTAAATACTGCGTTGCAGCGTATGCTGCATCAAAGTCATTCACTTTAATAAATGGCGCATCTTTTTCCGGCGTATCAGTAGATAATAAAATGAAAGGAATACGCAATGATTTCACCAGATCCAACTGGTTCCTGTCTAATTCAACAGTAACAATCACCAAGCCATCTACTTTTCTTTCCCCCATTAAATTAACACTCTGGACAAATCGCTCTCCATTCACGCCTGCATGGGAGATGATAATACTATAGCCTTTTTCGTGGGCAATATTTTCGATCCCGTTCACAATATCGCCGTAAAAAATTGTCGCGACATTGGGCATAATCACGCCAATGATATTACTGGAGTTTTGCACAAGACTGCGTGCATTTTCATTTCTTCTATATCCTAACTCATGTGCTACATTCATTATTTTTTTCTTTGTTTCTTCGTTATAGCCTCCTGCTTCGTTAAGCACTCTGGAAACGGTCGCAGTTGAAACATTTGCTATACGCGCAATATCTTTTATTGTGATAGTCATCTTCTCAACCCTTTTGAGTAAACGTTTTTTTCAATTCAGCCCGCATGCTCTTTTGATAAAAGCCTGTCACAATTCATAATGTATCTGCTCCTTTTCGTGACGAAATCGTATTTGTTTATTGGTTACTCAAGTTTCGCACCCTTAATAAACGGGTGCTTATACTAACTGGACAGTGAAAAGTTCCATGTATCTACGAAACAAGTAAATCAATGTCTGTTTCAGTCATTTTCTGCTTTTCTTGAATTATTTGCGTTACGGTTAAATGCCAGCAGGTCGTTTCAGCTTCCAAGGATGTTAAATAATCGACTTACAGGCATAACTTTTCTTATCTCCTTACGATTGCACATCATTTATCACTGATTAGTATCATTGTCCCGGCTGGTAAATTATAATTTAAAATCACATAATCCCAGCCTTTATTAACATAGTGTTAGTTGTTTTCCTATTTCCAATTTATAACAATCATATCCCATATTTTGAGTAATGGAATTGTAAATCGGATAGCTTTACCCTGCTCATGATCAACTTCCTCATATTCAATAGTTACTGGCCGTCCATCGTTTTGCTCTGGGGAGGCAATAAACAGCTCCTCAATCTGATATTCCATGAGAACTGTACAGATAATATTTTGTTGTTCTCTCGGTCTTGTTTTCTTGCCTTTTTCCCAGATGTCATCTTCTAAACCTATCAGATTAATTAAATGGATGACCATGAACTGTGAACTGTTCTTTACTATACTCCATATGGTATTCAGATCTCCATTTGGCTCAATTTTATGTTCAGATGTGAATTGGACCTCAGTATTCACTCCACCCGTATATGTCATTGACACATCATATAGATTTGAACTGTATAGAAGCTTTCCGTACCGAACAATGAAATCATAATAATGACGAACTTCCTGAATGAAAGAATCACGCATTCTTACGTAATTAGGATAGTAAGCTGCCGTAAGAACCGAATTTCCCTCACCCAAAAGTAGATGGTACCCTCCACAGGCAAAGATTGTCGCCATGGTTAATAACGCTCCATTTTCAGCTTCATCTGTCTGTTCCACAGGCAATTCTCTGAATGCAGGAAGGTAGGCAGACAATATAACCTGTTTCCCGCTTAATTCCCGAGCTCGACAAACAAGTTGTTTAAGTTCAAATAAATGTTTTACTGGTGGCCAAACCTCGATATAAACACATTCCTGATTTGCTTTTGCGGTCGTCGCCACAGGATAGTTGCTTACATTATTAAAAATTAAGCCTGCCTGATCATTTATAACATGGATTTCCTTTTTTAGACGATCAATCAATTCTTTATAACAGGGGGCAAGATCAACCACTTCCGCTTGATGATCAATGTTTCTAATTCCTTTTTTAGGGAAGCCATACTGATCTAGATGGACTCCATCAAAACCTTCTTTGATAACTTTAACCAATTCAGAAATTATTTTTTCGGTCCACGCTGAATATGGCGAAATATCCATAATATAAAAACGATCAATCAAATTGAAAGGTTCACCATTTCGTTTATACAGTGCAAGATTCTTGTGCTCTTCGAAATAGTCCTTCAAAGACGCATAAACAGCACCATATGCAATTGCACCCATTCCTTTTTCCTGCACCGCATGTTTCTTTTCAGTAATTACATCATAGGAAAGTTGCCTGCCCATTGGGTCAACAAATTGATGAGTCGGCGGCACTAACTCATCATGGCGATACATCCAGTCGTAAAATTGAACAATATTTATATGATATTTACTCAAAGAAATGACATCGTTAGTATCGCCAAGCTCCTCCTTAGGAAAATCACTCAAGAATCCGTAACGAGGGGCACGTCGCCAGTGATCTGCAATATCAAATGCAGTAGACTTGGTAATCTGTAATTCATCTGATAAATAAATATTTACATCCACTCCAATACATTTCCATCCTACGCCCTCTGCCTGAAAGGGAATCAGAACTTTATCCCTACGACTTTCAACCAGTACGATCTCCTTTTCTGTTTTGGAAAAGATACTAGAAAGCTCACTAAAAGCAGTCTGAATTTTAAGCCGACATGCACTGGTTGCTTCCACCTCAACAATAATATTTCCCTCTTCACCAGGGTGGTATTGAGCTTTGTCTGGATAGACATCTATAAATGCTAAACAAATCCCCAAGATAATTAACCTCCTCAAAAAATTCAGGTTTAGATCATTTTATAACCTATAACATTTCTAGGAATTCACATGACTTTTTAGAGTTTCAACTTTAATTCCTTTTTGAAAAAAATGTGTCACAATTAACGCTAACAATCCTGGTAGGACAAATAACAATAATGGTGGGAAGGCGAACCACAAGATTACAGCAAGACCTATAACATCCAGAATCATGAGCGACGTATTAATTGGATGCATGAGTAGCAGATAAATAGTGTTGGTCAGGTATGTTCTAACTGGTAATTCCTGATCTACAAGGAAACTGTAAACATACAAAAAGAAAAATGGTGTCAGGATGACCAATATATAAAAGATCATCGCCAAGAGTGATGATTGCCCGGAATAATATCTGAGAGCGATGTAAAACAAAATTAGCACTATGATATTTAAGCAACCTAAGGTCAGACTTCTTACATATTCAGTTTTGTAGTACTTCCAAAATACTTTAACAAACGAAAAATTATCGTCATCCCTTCCATATCTTCTTGTAATTGCAAGAGTAGCTACTGTCGCTGGAACAATTATTATAGGAAATAAAACAATACAGACAATAAAAATAGTGTTAACGTTCGCAACAGTTGGCGCCCTCATGAGTAACAGTCCCAGTATTACATAAGGAAAGTTAAATAACCACCAAATTCCGGTCAATTTCATGACAATAAATACCCACTGGATTAATTTATTACTTACATTTACCCAGTTCACCTTTCTCTGCTCCTCTCATAAAAATATAGTACAGTCTAGTTATTCTTTTACCGAGCCGATAACCAATCCAGCAGTAAAATATTTTTGAAGGAATGGATAAATTAAAAGCACTGGAATAACAGAAACTACAATCTTTGCAGCATTAAGAGTTTTATTTGAGACGGCTGCCAGATTTTTTAATTGATTTGGATCCGTTATCTGAGTAACATCAATACTCAATTGTTGAATATAAGTTTGCAATGGATAATTAGCAGAACTACTCATATAAAGTAATCCACTGAAGTAGTCATTCCAATGACCCACAATGGAAAACAGACCGATTGTAGCTAATGCCGGAAGTGAAATTGGCAAATAAACTTTAAACAAAATTTCCAGTTTTGTTGCGCCATCCACAATAGCTGCTTCTTCCAAAGATTCGGGAATACTTTTAAAAAAGTTCATCAACAAAATAACATTGAATATTGGAACAGCTCCCGGTAAAATGAGAGACCAGATAGTATCCATCAATCCCAGGCTCTTAACAACCATAAATATCGGAATCATTCCACCCGAAAAGAGCATCGCAAAAATCATAATGTTCATATATATATTCCGTGCACCAAACTGTTTTTTGCTTTTTGACAATGGGTAGGCCATCAAAACGGTTAGCAATAAATTCAAAGCAGTTCCTAGAACAACTCGTTCATTAGAAATCATAAATGAACGCCAAAACTGTGAATCCTCAACCAATAATTGATAGGAGTTTAAGTTAAAATCAACCGGTAGTAACCCTACCTGATTTGCTTGAGCAGCAGCACTGTTACTGAATGAAATTGACACCATGTTAAGAAGCGGCAATAAGCATAGTGCAGTCAACAATAGTAACACTGCCCAGATACAGGCATCAGCAATCCAACTTCCCAACAATTTTGATCCTGGCATGAAACTCTCCCCCTTTAAAAAATCCTCATGTTTGCAAGTTTTATAGATAGTTTATTAGCTGAAATAAGCAGTATAAAAGAGACTACTGATTTTAATAAACCAATCACTGTTGCAAAACTATATTGTTGACCAAGCAAACCCACACGGTAAACATAAGTATCTATAACATCTCCAGTTTCATAAACAATAGGGTTATATAAGGCAAGAATTTGATCAAATCCAGCATTAAGGATGTTTCCCAAATTGAGTGCTGAAATCAGCATTATAGTTGGTAAAATACCCGGTAATGTGACATGAAGAAGTTGCTTAAATCGGTTAGCACCGTCAATTGCAGATGCTTCATATAGTCCAGGATCAATTCCTGTCAATGCTGCTAAATAGACGATGGCACCATATCCGAAATTCTTCCAGACGTCAGATACAATCATAATTTCCCTGAACCAATCATTGCTTGCCAAAAACATAATTGGATCAAGCCCTAATACCTGTAAAAAATTATTCACTGGCCCGTGGTAATCAAATATGTTAATAACTACTGCTGCCACAACTGCCCATGATAAAAAATTTGGTAAATAGACAATAGTCTGAATTGAATTTTTAGCCCATTTCAATCGAATTTCATTTAATAATAAAGCAAAGATAATCGGTACTATCGTTCCTAAAATGATTTTTCCGATCGCTATAACAAGTGTATTACGTAGAATTTGCCAACTATCAGGGATTTGAATCATATATTCAAAATTTTCCAATCCAACCCATTCAGATCCAAAAAATCCTTTGGCAGGCACATAATCCTGAAACGCCATAATAATTCCAAACATAGGCACAAAGCTGAATATTATCAGAAAAATCATTCCGGGAGCCATCATTAGATGGTAACCAAGTTGTCCTAAACTCTTTTTCATTTCACAGCCGACCTTCTTTCAAATTATATATCATGGTTAGTCCCCAAAAACGGGGATAATATTAAAAAAGTTGTATTAAACCTCAATATATTGTGTTTTTTCACTTTGCTAAATAATCAATATGTTGTGGTTGAAATGTAATTATGACCTTTTTTGGGGTTGAACCATATCATTTAATAACAACCGGGTACAAGATTAATTTGTACCCGGTTATTATTATTTTTCTTCTACAGCTTCAGAAACTTCGTTAGTAATGTCATTTCCACCTGTACTCTTCCATGTCTCAACAAACTTATCAAAGTATTTTAAGTCTTCTTCTCCGGTCAAGATCTTCAAAAATGTTTCATCCTCTAATTTTGTTAAGTTAGCCCATTTCAACTCCATACTTCGGGTTTGACCGAAGAAGACAGGGTTGACTTCATTAACTTTAGTACCAGCCATTAATTTTCCAGCTACCATTCTGGACATATAGCCACTCCATTGATTTGCATCAGCCTTTGACGGATCCTTTAAATAATCTTTAATCTTTTGGAATTGTGCCTGATCTTCAATTGTTAATTCATCAAGGCCTATTTCCCCATCCAAAGCCCCTTTAAGATTTTCATACATTCTCTTTGTGTATTGATCATATGGTGCAATTCCTATTGGCACAGGGATCCCGCCATCATAACCACCTTTAATAAAGTCAACAACTGGTTGATAGTCACGATCTTCATGATTTAACTTGTCATTCAGTGCACTTGCTATCTTTGGCAGTATTTCTGGATGTTCATAACCTTTTCTTACTACCAGGAAGGAAACAGCCGGATTTCCAGTGTAACATGTGACTGTACCACTGCCATCGTTAGAGATCATATATGGTTGCCAATCGGCATTGGGATTCTTCTGTCTTGCGGAGTTTAATGGGTAATCAGCTGACCACCATGGACCAAAAAAAGCTCCTACTTGACCACTTATAATTATTGATTCGATGCTATCGCGGACAGCGACTTGTGGATCAATTAAACCCTTCTCGTACCAGTCTGCTAACTTACCTAATCCTTGTTTTGTTTCATCGGTGATAGAACCATATATGACCTTCCCATCTTGTTCAATCCATTGGCGTGGAAAAGAATTGTACGTTGCAAAAATATTATCTGCTTGGAACAGTGTTCCATACAACCCACCAACTGATTTAGAAAGCCCCAATCCAATTGTATTGCCTTTTCCATTATTACCCGGATCTTTTTCTACAAATTCTGTTAACACTTTCTCCAGATCATCAACAGTCTTCGGTGCATCCAATCCAAGCTTATCCAACCAATCCTGACGTATCCATAACATTGTTGGGTGACCAGACACAGCAGGAACAGGCATAGCCATTAGTTTACCGTCAAATTTTGCCGCATCCAAGGCACGATCATCATAAGAATCATAGACTTTCTTAATATAGTCTGTAGTACTTGATTGATACACATCTGTTAAATCAGCTATCAGATCATTTTCAACCAGTTCTTTTAATGTACTCTCACCAACTTGCATGATGTCAGGGAGATCACCTGACACAATGGCCATAGAAACCTTCTGATCATAAGCTGACCCCGTTGGCACTTCAAATTTATTTTCATTTTGAACATTCAGCGTTTCTTTTAAATAACGTGTGTAAGCATTATCTTCGTATGTTTGCCCTTCCGGTAATTTAGGAATACCTGGCGTGTTCTTCCCAAGGGTATACGTAACCGTTTCTTCATATTTCCCAAACGGTTCTAATTCTTCTTCTGAGGCAACTGACTTCGTTTCTTTATCTTCAGAGCCGGATTTCATCATCGTACATCCCGCAAGTACACCAAGAAATAGCAAAATTGCAGAACTTAATGATAAAAACTTCTTCATAATCTTTCCTCCTCGATTATTTTTTGAATTATTTTTATCTTTCCAAGCATGAAAATTGAATACCTCTACCTCTGGTTGGATTTTTTATCAGGTGGGGCAGAGTTCCCGCCTGCGTTCCTGCGCTTGCTAAAACGAGTTCACTTAAAGCTTCACAGCAAATGCTTCATACGGTTTTAGGTGAAGATGGTTAAAATCTGCCGACGATCTTTCATAATTGCGAATGATCACATGGTCCTTTTTCCCTAATTCAGGCAGTTGTATGGTTGTCTCTTCTGCTGCAAAGTTTGCCGTAACAGCCCAGGTCTCGCCTTGATAATGGCGAAAATACATAAAAACCTGCTCAGGAACACCGGTTACTAATTCAAAATCGCCCCAAACAACAAGCGGATTCTGCTTTCTTAATTGAATCAATTTTTGATAGCAGAAAAAGATAGACTTTGAATCTGCCAGACTAGCATTGACATTAATCTCGTGATAGTTTGGATTTACATGCAGCCAAGGCGTTCCCTTTGTAAAACCGGCATTTTCTGTATCGTCCCATTGCATCGGCGTGCGGGCGTTATCACGGCCCTTTGCGTTGATAGATGCAATAATATCTTCTTTTTTATAGCCATTTGCCAACCTTTCACGGTACATGTTTACGCTTTCAATATCTTCAACTTCACTTATGTCGCTAATGCTGTAATTGGTCATGCCAATTTCTTCTCCTTGATAGATGTAAGGAGTTCCCTGCATCAGATGAAGTACAATTGCAAACATTTTCGCACTTTCGACGCGATACTCTGAATCATTTCCCCAACGGGACACAATCCGTGGCAAATCATGATTATTCCAAAATAAACTGTTCCATCCTTCATTTCCTAAAGATGTTTGCCACTTGCTTAGTACCTGCTTTAGCTCCTTCACCTCCAGCGTTTTCAAGTCCCATTTATCTTTACCGGGTTGCTGGTCGAGACCGACATGTTCAAACTGAAAAACCATAGAGAGTTCTTTGCGTTTCGGATCCGAGTAAAGCTTCGCAATTTCCGGCGTGGCTCCCCACGTTTCTCCGACTGTTAACACATCGTATTTGCCAAAGGTTTCTTGATGCATCTCCTGTAAATAATCGTGCAACTTCGGCCCGTTTCCTGTCACTTCTTCATCCGGAACCTTGCCGATTAAGTCAATCACGTCCATGCGAAATCCGCCGACACCTTTTTCCAGCCAAAAATTCATCATATTCCAGACTTCCTGTCTGACTTTTTCGTTTTCCCAATTTAAATCCGGCTGTTTTTTGCTAAAAAGATGCAAATAATATTGTCCGCTCGCTTCATCAAACTCCCACGCTGAACCGCTAAACGTCGATTTCAATGAATTTGGTGCTCCGCCGTTTACCGGTTCCCGCCAAATATAATAGTCACGATACGGATTGTCTTTGCTTTTCCGTGATTCGATAAACCATTTGTGCTCATCTGACGTATGATTGACGACGAGATCCATGATGATTTTGATGTTTCGTTGCTGTGCTTGCTTAATCAGTTCTTCCATATCATCCATTGTGCCAAATTCCGTCATAATTTCTTGATAATTACTAATATCATAACCATTATCGTCATTTGGCGATTGGTATACCGGACTGAGCCAAATTGCCGTAATTCCCAGTTTTTCTAAATAATCCAATCGTTGAATGATACCTTTTAAATCTCCGATCCCATCCCCGTCACTGTCTTGAAAACTGCGCGGATAAATCTGATATACCACCGCGGTTTGCCACCATTTCGTCTCCACTTCAAACACTCCCTATTACTCACTGCACTTTTGAGCAAACGTTTACGTTATGCTCAAAAAAAATTTTTGCTCCGTGTTAGAACATTTTTTTAATACAAATATCTCTTAAGTAAACGTTTACGTGATTTAATATACCACTTATCCTATTTGCAGTCAACTATAAATCGCAAGCGGTTTCAGTTTCTGAAAAATTTGTTGATAAATCCATAAGTGTCATTAAATGTTGCACAAACACCTCTCGCAACAAGGGCGGGCTAACTCACGAATAAATTCACGAGTACGGCCCGCCCTTATTAAAAACCTGTTAGGTCAGTCGAGAAAGGATAGCTTTATTAGAATTATAAAGGTAAAAATCTGGTACAATTTCTTAAACCCTCAATAAATGATAGTGGTCAAGCATCTCCTGAATTTTCTTGATTGCTTCTTCGTCCGGTTCCGTTACCGGGTATCTTGCCGGTCCGACCGGGATTCCTGATAGCTCGATCGCTTTTTTTAAGACAGATGGAACGGTTCCTAATTTTAGAACTGCCCGTAATGCTTCAATATCCTGTTGTGCTTTTTCCGCCGCCTCGATATCTCCCTTTATAAAGTTTTGATAAATTGAGACATCGATTTCTGTAAGTAAGTTAGAGGTGCCGGCAATCGCTCCGGATGCTCCGATTTTGAGAGCTTTCAAGATTAAGGAATCGGATCCCGATAAAACAGAGAAATCTTCCGCTTTCGTCATCTGAATATACTTTTCCATGTTTTCAATTTTTCCGCTGCTGTCTTTGATTGCGATAATATTTTTTACTTTAGCTAATTCTGCTACCGTCTCCGGTTCCAAGTTCATTCCTGTGTTCTTTGGAATGTTGTATAAAACGATTGGGATATTTACAGATTCCGCTACCGCTTTATAATGCTGAATCACTTCCCTCTGTGAAGGTACTAAAAAATAAGGAGTGATGACAGATAAGGCATCAGCACCAAGCGCTTCCATTTTCTTAGACAGTGAAATTACTTCTCTCGTACTGTTTCCTCCTGTACCAACATATACCGGCACCCGTTTGTTCACTTCTTCCATAACCAACTTTGCAAATGCCAGTTTCTCCGTTTCCGTTAATACGTGGAATTCTCCATTGGTTCCGAGGATAAAAATTCCATTCACTCCGGCATCTATTAATTTACGAATCAACTGTTTTGTTGCATCACTATCCAAATCCTGATTTTGATCAAAAGGAGTAACCATTGCAGTGATAATCCCTTTAATTTCCATGTTTATTCACCTCATATCTTATTTTTTGATACAATTCCCCTCTGATGCGAAAAAGCTCTATATTTCCAAACTGTGCACATCGTTTTGTTATTCTTCCAGTATTTTTAATAAATTGTCCGTAGCTATTTGAATCGTTTTTATTTCCGCATTGACGGTCAAGGAAGCAATATGAGAACTTAATAGAAAGTTATCAAGTTTCAACAGCTTTTCATCTTTTGCCGGCGGTTCCGAAGAGAATACATCCTCCGCAGCCCCCGCAATCACCTTTTCAGTCAATGCATCATATAAATCATCCTCGTTAACCAAACCGCCTCTTGCGGTATTGATTAAATATGCTGTCGGCTTCATTAACCGCAATGTATCTTTATTTATCAGGTTTTTCGTTTCATCTGTTAAAGGCATGTGCAATGTGATAAAATCACTTTCCTGTAAAACCTCTTCAAATGATTTCATCTCCATATTGTATTTTTCTTTCACTTCTTTCTCATTTACGAATGGATCATAACCAATTACTTTCATCCCGATCCCTTGTGAAATCCTGCACATTTCTTTGCCGATTGCTCCCAAGCCGAGAACACCTACTGTTTTATTTCTTAATTCCTGACCCGAAGATTTATTCCATTTGCCTTCTTTTACTTCATTAACATTCGTAACAATATCACGCGATAATGTGAAAAAAAAGCCGACTGCCAGCTCGGCAACTGAAGTGGAGTTGCCTCCAATGGCGCGGGCAATTTTGATGCCAAGATGATTTGCCGTTTTCACATCAATATTGTCAATCCCAACACCAAAACGGGAGATCCCTTTTAATTTTATTGCTCGCGTTAGCATATACTCATCAACCGTATCCACTCCGAGTATAATGCCATCTGCATCGGAAGCTAAATGACAGAATTCCTTATAGGAATATGGTTTTCCGGTTCTATTCACAACTACTTCATAACCTTTTGATTGCATGAACCCAATTGCGTTCTCACCGTACCTTGAAAATGATCTGGGAGTTATTAAAATCTTACCCACGATTTTTCACCCTTTCTTTTAAGAGGATGTTCAAAAAATCTCTAAACAGAAGCCGGATGCCGGAAGTGTAATGTCAGATTTTGAGGAAACTTGTGCTGACAAAGTTTCAAAGAAATTTATCCGGCCTCTGTATATCCTTCTCATTTTTCCTTTGATGACTTTTTGAATACGGACTTTTAGGACTCTTTTCTTTTCCCAAGCGACCCGCCCGGATGCCACTTGATATACTGTTGATGCGTTAATTGTTTTACACTTTGCAGTGCTATACTTAACCCCTGTAAAACGAAAATCTCAGCAATAATCGAAGCTCTTGGCGCCATGTTGAGTGGATCACCCTCTTCTTTAACTCCTGCATACAAAAATGCATCCCCGTTTTTCACCAGCCAGGAATTCGGGTTACCGGAAACAGAGATGATTTTTGCTCCATTATCTTTTAATGTCTGTACAGTAGCTTTTAATTCCTCTGTTTCACCGCTGTTCGAGATTGCAATCACAACATCGCCGGGAACTACCTGACCTGCGGAACCATGTACTGCTTCCGTACCATCCAATGTATACGCCGGTGTACCGGTCGATGATAACAGGGAAGCAACGTATCCGGCTACATGCCCCGGTTTCCCAATCCCTGTCACATGAACCCGGCCCTTTTTTCCTTCCGCTTCCAAGATTAGCTTAACTGCATCTTCATAAATACTGCTGTCGATTATTCTGTGTATTCTTTCGAATTCAGAAAGAGATATATTTAAAAATTCCTCTAATACTTTCGTATTTTTTTCGATTAACATTCTTTTCATATGCCCCCTTCAATTAAGTTCAATATTTTCCCAAAATCCATTCTTTTTAGAAAATACCGATCGCCGCACCAACGAGGCTGAATAACAGGACGAAACCGACAATTCGCAAGTATTTCGGACCTACTTTTACAAGATAAAAATAAATCCCGAATACCGCAAGCAAAGGCAGTAATCTTGGTGCAATCTGATCGATCAGCGTCTGAATCGTAACCGCTTCTGCTGATGAAAAATTTATTTTCAGCGGTGTGGTAAGTTTTACATAGGAGGCTGACAAAGCTCCCATCATAAACATACCCAGTAAGCTTGCTCCGGCAATAACCTGTTGAATCTTCCCGGATTGAAGAATGTCGGTAATGGATTTCCTGCCGACGGAATACCCTTTATGATAAAGTGTGTAGCCCATGATCGCGACAAATGTCGTTTGGATCAGCAATGGCGCTAAAGCGGATATTTGCGAGCCGGCCAGCGCAAAGGGAATGAAAATCCCCATTAATATCGGACGCAACGTCCCATAGTCAATCGTGTCTCCGATACCGGCCATCGGCCCCATCAGACCGGTTTTAATACCGGTAATTACTTCCTCATTCACTTCTTCATCTGCCGTTTTTGCTGCTGTTTTTTCCTCCATTGCAATTGTAATTCCGTTGATAACTGATCCCCAGTTCGCTTGCGTGTTGTACATGGTTAAATGTCTTTTTAACGCTGCCGATAAGTCTTCTTTCTTTTTGTACAGTTTTTGCAAAATTCCCGTCATCGCTCCGCAGAAGGCTAGTGCCTGGAGACGTTCAAAGTTGTTCGTTACTTCCGAATAAGCAAACCATCTGATCCATGATTTCGTAATATCTTTTTTGGTAATTTTTTCAGGCGCTAAATCCTGCTGTTTTGATACATTCTCGTTCATGAAAAACCCTCCTTGTATCGTAATTTATTGCTTACTTGTGGCAGGAACAATCATATTGAAAATAAATGCGATACATAGTCCGAAAATGGCAACTCCGACGATGCTGATTCCTGAGTATGCGACAATGAAAAAACCAATGATGAAAAATGGAATAAAGTTTTTCTTGCCAATCACGACCATTGTTAATGCAAATCCTAATGCCGGTAATATTCCGCCTGCGACAGATAGACCATGTGTTACCCACTCAGGAACCGCTTTCATAAATGCCTGAACGGCATCGACTCCAAAGACATTCGCAACAAAGGCCGGGATAAAACGGATCGGGAATATGAGTAAAAGCGGGTACAGAAAGGCCGCCCGTCTGATTCCCTTTATATTTGCATCTTCTGCATACTTATCTGCCAAATGAACAAATCCGATGTTTATTGTTCTTCTTAAGTTATCTAACAGAACTCCCAAAATTCCAACAGGTACGGCGATGGTAACAGCCATTTCCGGGCTGACATTTGCCTGGATGGCAATCGGTATGGCAACACATGCTGCCAGTGCTTCATCTGCCGGAATATTACCACCCGGAGCGATCGTACCGAGATACATCATCTGTAAGGTTGCACCAGTGATTAATGCTGTCGTCATATCACCAAAAATGAATCCGATAAAAACCGCTAATGATAATGGCTGCCGGATCAGCATGGAAAAACCGTACCAAATCCGGTTTGTCGCAATCCAATACAAGATACCAACTAATGCTGATTGAATAATCAATGCTCTCGCTTCCTTTCCTCTTTACATTTAGATGCTAGAGTTTTTTGAGAATTTTATCTAAGCCGGCCGGAGTTTCCTCAGGAACTGTTTGAAAAATCACCTCCGTGCCAGCTTCCTGTAATTTTTTCAGTTTATCGGCATCCTCCTGGTTTAATGTAATCTGGTTGAATACCACTTTTCTTCCAGGACCGGCTCCTAAGCCTCCTACTTGTATTTTTGCTAATGGAATTCCTTTTTCTGATGCTTCTAATGCTGTTGCTACTGTTTTGAAAAGGATTAAAATTTTCCCGTTTCCTAACTGGTTCTTTTTCCATGAATCTGCTGCCTCATCCGTTGACATCATTTCTACGTTAACCCCCGGAGGGGCAGCCATCACATATACTTGACTCATGAATGGATCTTTCGCTAAATTATTGTCGATGACAATAATTCTGTTTGCATTGGTTTGCTTTAACCACCGTGTAATTACTTGCCCATGAATCAATCTAAAATCGATTCTTATCAGTTTTATGTCGGCCATGGTTTACCCCCGCTTTCTCTTTTTTATTCCATGTTTTTCATTGTGGACGATCCTGCCACACGGCAAGCTTCCACGCCAATTTTTCTCACAGACTCTGCAAGTTCTCTTCCTGCTAAATGATTGCGTAACATATCTGCTTCAATTAACATTGCAATATTTAAACCACTGACGATATGAAGATCAAATGTTCTTGATAATGCCAGTGCGCCGTTAAATGGTGTGCCTCCGAACAGATCTGTCAAAACAAGAACCCCTTCCGGCAATGTCTCTAATTTTTCCTTCACTTTCGCGATAAAATCTTCCGGTGACATCCCCGGCATGAGAGAGAAAGCCTTTACATTTTTCAGCTCTCCCATAATCATTTTCGCACTCCTCATTAATTCTTCTCCGGCCCTGCCATGTGTCAAGATAATAATCCACGGTTTTTCTTGCAATTTTTTCTTCCCTCCTTTCTCTGGATGAGACATTTGAATTTATGTCTCAATCTTTTATGATGCAATTAGCGTGCCATCTTAATATCATTCAGCCATAAAGTGAAACTTCCATCAGTGGGGGTCTTCCCTCATCCCCCACTGATGGTTAGTTGAACCAATCGGGCTTTTAGGGGCAGTTTATCCCCCGCCTAACTTGATTGGTTTCACCTCCAATTTTGAGGCGGGGGTATTACTGCCCCTTAATCTGCGATAAAAAAAGAAAACAATGGATAAACGAAGGCTTTTGCCGTGAAATTTTATCAATTGTTTTCTTTCCAATTATGATTCGATTTTTTATTTCTCTTTTGTATCAATCTGTATCAATCATATCAATGAGATAACCGATCTCTGTATCAGGTATTATCATCCCAAAGGTATCCTCTGCGATCTGCAGTGATTTTTTAATTGCCTTATACATTTCCGCATGTTCCTGAATACAGGCAGAAATATCTTTATATGGCAACGACTCTTTCCTGATCACTCTTTCAATCATACACGTACAATGCATAAGAAAACCGGCTTTTAAATGATCGGTTTTTTCAATGTTTAGCATATTAACAATATCTTCCAATGCTTTTTTCAGAACCTCATACGCTTTTTGCGGATTTAAAAAGCTTAAGGATTCTTCAATAATTTTCATCGTTAAGTTTGGAATTTGTCTTTTTTTATCGATTGAAAAACTTCCGCCGTTAATTATCTCATTAATTCGTTCCAGTCCGTCACTTATGACAATTTCATCTGTAGATATATATGGAATATTGATGATTTTCGGATTGATACTTCCTGCAAATACCAGTATATGATCTAATTTCTCCAGACTCAGACTTTTAATCTTCTGAATCGTCATCGGCTGGACAACAATTTGGCGGTCGGCGATAATTGGAATGGAGTCTTTGATAATGCCGGCCAATTTAACAGCAGTCCCTTCTGATGTTATACAGGTGGTCACAATCATTTTCCGGGTTACATCCTGCTTTATTATCGCCATCTCTTCCGGGAGAACGGACTCCTTTTTCGGAACTGCATCACGTAAATCCTCCGTAAGTCCGGCTAATGACATATCCGACATTAAGCACTTTCGAACTGCTTCTAATGCAATAGGCGTTGATACCATCTGGATCGTGGAGGTTTTAATACCGGTTCTTTCTTCTATGATCTTCCCAAAGGCTACTAAAGATCCCATATCAACCAAAAGTAACACTCCTTTCCCCTGGTCTGCCCTTTGCACTATCTCAACTGCACGATCTAAAACATCTTCAATTTTATCATCTAAAGACATGTCTATCGCTTTACAGTGATTTGTACTTAGCAGAACATTGCATACTTCGGCAATGCTTGAAGCAGTGCTTGCCCCATGCGCCAGAATGACCACACCAACCTTTTGATTTATTTCTTCAGCATCAACCGCATGCAGGAACATCGCAATAAATCCCTCTTCTACTTTCGGAATATCCATTTCCAGTGCTTGTTCTATTTCTTTGCGAATCATTTTCGCAGCTTTATATTCTTCCGGGTTATTAATTGCGATTTTATTTAAACTTTCTTTGTCATAGCTGATTTTTTTTGATTGCCGCTCAGGTAGCGCATGGATGTGCATTGCTAATGCAATCACCACTTTTTTGCTGATCTTTTTCTTTAACAGATCAGAAGCGGTGGAAAGGGCATTTTCAACAGCAGTATAGACCCTGGGGCTGACTACTTTAAATAGTATTTCATTTTCAGGTATTTTCTCATGCATATCTACCATTTTTAAAAGCTGTTTTAAATATTTTTCGACAATCTGATTCATCTTTTTATTGATTTTCTCTTGAGAATACCCTCTTTTACTGTATATATTATAGATCTCCGTCAGTTCAAAATATACTTTTTCTGAATCATGGTATTTATTATTGAATAAATTCTTATTAATATTATTTTGCGGAAATTCATAATATCTTCTATTACCGCCCTCCAGAAGTTCGAAAATTTCATTGCGTCTTCCCTTGTTATTTAAAAGTCCGTTATACACATGTTCCGGAATAAAAGGTGTATCGATTTCGATAAATACTTTCTTTTGTGTTTTATATTCCAAGAATCCGCGGGCACAGATTAATTGTATATCGCTTTTTAACTGGCCAATATTCCCTTTACAGTCATAAAGTAATAATGCCTTCAGTACATCTTTGTAGACGCGGATTGGCGCATGGATAATATCTGACTGGATGGAAAATAAACTATTGATTAGTTCATAGCGTTCAGCTAATGTTCTTTCCGATAATGAAGGCAATTTAATCACCATCGGGATTCTTCGCAAAAAAGTTTTTAATAGCACTGAGTCCACATCTTCTGTCGTAGCTGCGATTAACAACACTTCCGCACTTCTCGTATTGCTTGTCTCACCTACTCGCCGATACTTATTTTTATCGATAAGCATAAAGAGCATTTCCTGACCTTCCGGAGGCAGACGATGGACTTCATCCAGTAAAAGAATTCCGCCATTTGCTTTTTCAATAAGTCCCGGGTTCTCTCGATCTGCTCCGGTAAATGCACCTTTCATATGCCCAAACAGCTGTGATAAAATCAATTGCGGATTATCCGCATATTCTGCACAGTTGAAGATGATAAATTGCGCATTTTCTTTTAACGTCCCAACAGTTTGCGCATATTGATACATAATTTCCGCAAACGTCGTCTTGCCGCTTCCTGTGGGGCCGATTAATAAGGTATGGAGTCCCCTCGGCGGATAAAAAATAGCCGCCTTTGCCTGTTTTATCGGAACATCGAGGCTCCTTTCAGCTCCGATTAATTGATGAAAAATATCTTCGTATTGGATAGAGGTTGGTTCAGAATGAATAAGTTCCTTTATCGATTCTACTTCTGATTCATTGATTGCTAAATTACCGCTTACCAAATGTTGCAGTCTCTCTTTATCAAAATAGTGAACCGGATGCCCTTTAATTTTGATGATTTTCTTTTCTCTGACAAGCGTGTTTAACTCCTTACTGACATTATTCCTGATAACACCGGTAATTTCGCTCATTTCACTTGTTTCAAATCCGGAAAAACCATTCTCCAGATCTTCTAAACTAACTTTTCTGCATAACTCTTTTAAAGCCTCATATATTTTTTGCTTTCGTGTCATTTTCGTTTATCACCCTTTCTCTACATTCAATATATGAAAGCGTTTTCTTTATATGTTAAGAAGAATTGATAGAGACTTAAGGAGAGCATTCTGTCCCATTGAAAGTTTAACTCTTTACTGAAAAATGCTTTATTACCCTATCCCGAAATTAACGCAAGCGAACTTTTTCATCGCTCATCTGGTGCCGTTTTCCGCATGGTTGACTGATGTCAAAATAAAGTACACCATGATAAGCTGTTTAGCCTGTTTTTTTCTAAATACTGAGCGAATTTGATTTAATAATACTTGCCGTTCCAAATTCACATTCTTCTCGAAATAAATTTGGCCTGTCGATTCGAAAAGCAAGTCATATATTAAATACACTATTAAAATAGCCCTTACAATTACAATACTACATTTATGTGTATAGGTTAACAATTTTTCAAATGCAATTATTATCAGTGGATTATGAATACGGTACTTTGAAAAAATGCAGGACTTTTTAAGGGGAAAAATCAACTTTTTGATGAAAAAAGCCCCAATTCTTAATCCTAATTTTCGGGAGTTAAGTCTGATTTTTCAAAGTCTTATCTTTTGGTAACATTTACATATGAAATGTTTAGGAGAACTAGGCAGGAACTAAGGGGGAGATTGGATGGATCTTGCAGTTCTAAATGAAATCAAGCGAAGGGCAAAACGGGAAAAGTACAACATGATGCTCAACATTTTAAGCGGTTACCGCTCTAATGTCAAAGAGGCAATCGAACACCTTGAGGACGGCGAGCGGATTTTCCGGAGAGCCCCTGCCAATTACGCGGACGACTGGCATGGAAAAGCAAGAGAAGCGTATGAAGGGATAACGGGAGAATTGAAACAGGACGTCAACAGGTCTTATACTATAGGAGACGAGCTGGAAAGAGAAATTCGCGAAGAAATGCGGCGGCTTCGCAGGAAAATCGAGGATCTGTCATGAGCGAAATACAGATCAAAGTCGATGAGTTGGAAGCGTTCGCGGACGAAATAAAAAAAGCAGAATGGCATTGCGATGATGCATTAGATGCTCTGAACTGGCACCTTTCCTCTTTGCTTGCTAACTTTCCGGGGGTTCTGCCGGATGTGATTCAGGATTTAGAAGCGGAATTCAGGCATTCGATTGAGTTGTATCAAGGGAAACTGGATGAGGCGCAGGCACTCATCAAATTGACTGCTGCGGAAATGCGGGAAGCGGATCAAAAATTAGCAGGTAAAATCGGGGAATTTTTACTGGATGTAGTTGGTTGGTATGATATCCAGAGAATATACAGTGAATACGATCCGGTTACGGGTGAAAAATTGGGAGCGGGTGACAGGCTGCTTGCCTTAGGGATGGTGGCAACTTCCGTTTTTCCGCCCGGAAAACTTGCCAGTGTTGGTGGAAAGTCAGTAGCAAAAGGTGTTAAGGCAGGGATAGAAACTGCTTCTAAAACCGGATTCCCGTCACTTGCCGAAAACGCCGGTGCCTTTAAAAAAATGAAAAACGTCATAAACCCGAAAAAAGTAAAGGAAGCGTTCGATTTTGTATATACGCAAGTCATAAAAGCTCCTATATCCGCAACAAAATACTGGTTCGATCAAGTCATCAAGAAGCTTGGCGATGTTCCGATTCCGGCCTTCTTTCAAACACAGCTAGTCGGAATTGGCGCTGTTCAGAAAACGGTTCGTGAATCGTTTGAAGAAGCGAAAGAAACGATTGTGCGGATGATTAGGAAGGTTGACGGGGATGTTGAGGATATTAAGGGTACGGGTAATGTAAACTTAAAAAACATTGATGAGTTTATTGATGGTACCAAAACTTTTGATGATGTGGTTGATGATTTTGCTCGACTATATAGTGAAAAAATTCAAACAAACAAAACTTGGTCATGGAATAAGTCATTTCATGGTGGAGAGTATTTAACTGCCCGCCAGCGAAAATTGATAAAGGAAAAAGCAATTGCAGTTGGCCTAATTCCCAATGTAAATGTTATTAAAGCAGATGGAATGAAGTATGGTTTTGCAGATTTCAAGAGTGCTGGACTTGTGGTAGAGACCAAAGATTTACCAGAAAGTCTCTGGTTAAAGTCTGACGAGGTACAATTTGAATGGCTAGATAACGTAATTGGAGGAAGACCAGAAGGTATGACATGGCACCATACTGAAGTTCCAGGTAAAATGGAGCTAGTACCTTTTGGAATACACAATATAACTATTCATAATGGTGGCAGATCTACTGGAATGTGGGCAGATGCTCCGAGATAGCTTGTAAAGAAAGGAGAAGAAATATGAAAATAAAACAGGACACTATAGTAAGGCCATTGCCTTCAGAGGAATTAATAAAAAATCACGAAAAGTTTTGGAGACTTTCATTACCAGAGTCTTTCTTAGAATTTATAAAAGAAAATAATGGTGTAGAGGTTGAGGAAGCAACATTTGAGTGTAACAACCGTGGTTATGCGATAGAAAGGTTTTTGTGTATATTAGATGATATTGAGAATCATCCAAAAGGAATTTATGACATAGATGTTGTATTTTCACAAATAGGTGAAAGGTTAACTGATAACGAAGACTTATTAGGGGCAGAGGTATTGCCAATAGCTAGTGTATTTGCGGGTGACTTTGTATGCTTAGATTTTAGAAAAGATAAAAATAATCCATCTGTTTGTATATGGTCTCATGAAGAATCCGGTGAGTTTGAGCCTGTTACATATAATGTGGCAGATAACTTTACTGAATTTTTAAAGATACTTGAATAGAAACAAAGAGGGTACAAGTTGAAAATATATGAAATTAAATGTGATATTAATAATGGATAAATTTTATAGTATGGAAAAAAGCACCTGATTGCCTTTTGAGAAACAGGTGTTTTTATTTGTTAAAAAGAAAACCCTAGGCTAGGCCTAGGGTTCCAAAAAGCTTTCAGCATGGTATAAAAAAACTCTCCCGTGGTGCTAAAATATTTTTGGTTCGCCAACCAAAATATCAGCATACGGAGGAGTTTTAATGTCAAAAAACACTAATAGTTTAGCACACACTACTTGGAATTGTAAGTACCACATCGTTTTCGCCCCGAAGTACAGAAGACAAGTAATTTATGGGAAAATCAAAAAGGACATCGGAGAAATACTTCGCACCTTATGTGAAAGAAAAGGTGTGGGGATTATTGAAGCAACTGCGTGTAAGGATCACGTACATATGTTAGTAAGCATTCCGCCTAAGTTAAGTGTGTCCGCATTTGTAGGATATTTAAAAGGAAAAAGTAGTTTGATGATATTTGATCGTCACACAAATTTGAAATACAGATATGGAAACCGAAAATTATGGTGTACTGGGTATTATGTGGATACAGTCGTAAGAAACAAGAGCCAAGAAGAGGCTCGAAATCTACAAGCAGAAATAGAAGCAGAGAAAAGGGAAGCAAAGAAAGTTGAAGAGTTAAATCCAATTGAAAAATCGCTTAATAGTTTTAAAGAAATAGGGAACGATTTTTGGAATGGGCTTGAGGATAGGAACGAAAAGAAATTTGATTCCTTTTACGACTTTGGAAATTACATAACAGTAGGATCATTCGATGCAGCCGAGGCCTACTATCAAGGGATGGAGGACAGAGCCAATGTAGCAATGAATTCTCCCTATGATTTTGTCAATTATGTAAGTAATGGAACTCTTGATCTTGCGAACGGAGCATTAAACCCTGAGGAGAGCCTTTCAAAGGAGCATTGGTTAAGCAGTATTGGTTTAGCTAGTTTAGTAGCAGGTGGAGCAAAAACCGATAGCTGGCAGATCTAAACCTTCTGTAGAACAAAATGGTAAACTAATACGTGAACAGACTATAAATAAAGCACATGAACTAGCGACAAAAACGAAAGCTGGAGCTTCTTAAGTTATAGAAGAAGTAAAAGGTGGAATGATAAAAGAATTCAATCCAAACGAACGGCTTGTGGCTAGCGGTAATAATTTAAATGAGCTTATAAATGTGTTGGATACTAAATCAGTTAAGAAAGTATTCGATGAGATTTTATCGATGTTTTCTTTAAGGAGTGTTTCTAAGGGTACGGGTAATGTCAGCAAGAAAGAATTAGACAAAAACTCTGTTCAACTCAGCAGAGAGCAATGGAAAAAGAGAATAGATGATTTAGAACCGATATATAGAACTCCAGATATTCCTGTTTCAAAAGGGGAAGTACCTTGGGGATCAGGGAATATTGGAAAAGTTGGGAAGGCTATCAGTAACAGTCGTTTGGCTAAAGTGTTTAAGGAGACAGGTAATGGTTGACCTTCTTATGGAAAGAAATCAGTCCCTATAGAACCTGAAGCTGATGGACATCCAATAAAAGTGAAAGCAGGAGCCCAAGAAAAACATATTCCTAACTCACCAAACTATAAACAAGAATTAGCAAACGGAAAAATCAAAAGTATTTTTTATGGTGATAATAAAAAAGCTCAAGAATTACTTGATAAGTTTGCAGGGAAAGGTACTAGATTAGGAAAGAATAAAGAAAGAGTAGACTTTGGTCAAGTAATAGAAAAATACTATGATACAGAAACTGGTAAATACGAAGAGACTGCTAGAGGGATGATACATTATTGAAAAGACGGTGCTCACATAGTACCATCAAGACCATCTGAATAAACACATGAAAAGAGTATATGTATGGAACCTGATTCTTTATTCAAAATATTAATAAAATATGAAGGTAGAGAACTTATAATAGAATGGAGAAGTGGATTACGGATTATTGGCAAAACTGATACATTCTTTGAAACAGACAATAGATTTGATGATGATATCAATTACACAGAATACTATGCAACTGCATTTCAAGTAAATAATATTTTATCCCATCCTGCTAATAATGAAGGTAGTGTATACAATTGGTTAAAAAAGGGGAGAGTTCTCTAATTGAAATTTCTCTCTATGATGATCCACCAAGTGCAGTTTTTTTAACAGACGGAAAAAGGATATGGGAAAGGGAAAACAATAAATAAATTTTCAAATAGGAAAACGAATTATTGATTACTGGATATAAAAGAGAAGACTTATGCTGTTAAAGTAGGAAAGACAAAGGTACATAAAAAAAATTTGGACTAAAGTGAGGAGAAATTATGCAAATGGGATAGCAGAAATTAATATTTTAAATTACTGCACAATGTACGACTGCCCGTCGCACATCATAAAGGAGAACCGTTTCCGATCCTCCTCTGCAATGCTGATATTTTTCTAACCCGACTTTCAGCAATTTTGATTTTTGGAACGAGGTGTAGTGGCCAAATAAAAAGGGCAACCTTTCACAAAGAGAATTCTAACCTAGTTAACCGAAAGTCGGGCGATTTGTTTTTATTCTTAAGATTTAGGTAAAATACGTTAGAGATTATTGGCTTTTTTTCTGCGATAAAATTCAAAAGCCGCACCCAGCACACTCAAAACAAAGCCGTAAAGCAATAAATTATAAAAATTTGTACCTGTACTTGGTAATTTATTGTTATTATTTTCAGAGGATTCATTAATATCCCCATCAGTTCCGTCATGAAGGTTGTCCGGATCATTTTCAGGTTCGCCTGATCCTTCTCCCGGTTTTCCGGTATCTTCATTAGATTCATCTGTTCGTTCTCTCACCGTTATGGTTACTGCATTTGACTGAACTTCTATGCCGTCCAAAGTCACTACAGCTGTTATATCAGCACTTCCTACATTGTTAGCAGTTATTACTCCTTGATCGTCCACAGAAGCTACGGATGGATTACTACTGATATACTTAATTATAGCTTTTGAAAGATCTGCATCTTCCTTGTTATTCAACTTCCCCTTTATGGTCAATTTATCCGTTTCCGTTTTTTCCAAAGAAGTGTTGTTGGAGGTTATCGTTACAATTTCAAGGGTCGGGTTCATTGTAACAAATGTTTGGATATCAGAATATGCGATATTTCCATTCATGTCTTGCGCTTTCGCATACCAGGAATACTGATCGCCAAATTCAAGCCCGTTCCATTGAACTTCAGGTCTGCTTCCGCTGACCGCGTTTTGCACCTTTCCAATTTCCTTTTTTGTATATACATTTACACCAACATAATCCGTATCGACACGTTTTTCTGGAGATTTCACCATTTCCGAAATATCAATGTCAAAATTTTCTTCTTTTTCGTTAAATAGATAGTGATGATCCGTATAAGGAGAGTACGTTTCTACATGAATTTTCTTTTGCGCCATGTCAAATTTAAAGAATCTCATGTATCCCATGCCTCCTTCGCGTGCACCCTGATAATCGGCAAGCATTTGCGAAACCTTGCGCCCATCTGACGCTGTGACTTCATTGTAAGCAATGCCATGTAAATGCCCGCTAATAACCAGGAAGACATTTGAATTTGGTTCTACAACATTCTCCCAAATTTTCCGTCCATCTCCCGAGTATGATTTCCCATCTGTTGCAAGATACTCATGAGTCGCTATAATAGCATATCGATCTGGATATTGCATTAGAATCTTGTTTGCCCATTCAATCGAATCCTGCTGAACATCCCAGCCTAGGTAAAGGATAATGAAATCGTTACCCCCAACAGATACTAAATCATAATGATCACGATTATTTTCCCTGTCTCCACCGAAAACATCCTGCTTTGAGACCCGATCCCTCCCAAAGTATTTCCAATACTCAGAGTAATTGGCTTCAGCATGGTTAACGTCATGATTTCCCGCGACAACGCCGTATGGCATACCTGCATCTTCTAGAACCTTGAAACTTTTATCCGCTGTTTCCCATTGATAGGGTAGATTCCACTCATCGACGATATCTCCCGTATTCATGGTATAGACAATATTTCTTTCCTGTCTGGCTGATCCAACTAAATAGTTAACTTGTGCTTGATAAATCTCCGGATAGCTTTCTGCATAGTACTGAGGATCGGAAAACCACGCAAAGGTGAACGCTGATTGATTATTAGTTAATTTTACATTCTGCTCTCCCGTAATCGGATCATGTACCAGCACATGAACAATGCCGTTTTTCACCATTTCCCCCACATTTACTTTTGCTTTCAATTGAAAATCTTGAGATCCGGTTCCTCTCGTCGCTTCTTGCCAGGAATGTGTTTTGAAATTCCATGTATAGAGAATAATTGTTCTTCCCTCTAAAGTACGTCCATTCCATACCACTTCCACCAAATCCTCTGGCGCCAAATCTTCCTCTACTCTAAAGTCATACCTTTGGTATGGAAATAGTTCATTTGAACTATTTGAGACGTATTTACCATCAATTGCTTTTAAATTGTCTATATCACCGCTGCCTATTATCTTGTCATCCACCGGCGCCAATTCCTTTGGAATCTCCGTTTCAGAAACATTTGTGTAACCTAAAATATCTGAGCTGTTTGCGAAATCATATTGGAACGCTTGATAATAGGTTACCTCTGCAGGTGAATTTTTTTCAGTAAGCAGAGAAAGACTAAGCTTGGAAGATGGAGATTCATCTGGACTAACACTTACAGGATTTGCAAAATTGCTGAGTGTGATCTCATTCTTTACTGTCGTAAAATGCACTTCCCTGCTGATTTCATTGCCAGCCTTATCTGCTGCTTTGATGGTAAATACATGAACTCCTTCTGTCATCTCACCACTCTTCATAGTGGTTCCGAGTTCAATCGATTTGCCGTCTAAAGTGACTTCCGTTTTTGCGATTCCGGATACTTTATCTGACACTTTCGCATGAAATGTTATTTGACCGTTGTATTCAACACCATTTTGAACAGACACATCATCAATGACCGGTTTTGAATTATCAACAATTAAGTTTATTTCATTGCTCTGGCCTTTTTTCGATAAAACGGAAATGGTGTGTTTTCCATCCATCATCGAGCCAATATCAAGATCATATTGCTTGTCAGTAAAAAACTGCTCAGGAATGTTAAAATTCATATCCAGCCATCTTTTAGCCGTTTCAGGTTTTGATCCATCGCCGTCTCCTAAGGCAATTGACTTAGATAAGTCGGCATCTTGATAATTATTTTCATCCGGGCCAATCTTTACTTTTCCATCCGTAAAACCAACTTTTTCACCATTTGGCAATATCGCATTCAAGTTCCTTAGCTGAAAATCATCATGATTCCCCGTGATATCCGTCGGGGAATCATTTGTCCCGCTGGTAATCCTAACTGTATTCTTGCCCGGCTTCATAAATTTTGCGGGGAAGGTATACATCGTTGGAGCATAATTTGCGTGCTCACCCATATCTATAACTTTTTCTCCGTTGAGAAAAATAGCATTTTGCGGGCTGGCTGAAACCCCTTCCGCTTCAAGTGAGATATAACCATCATGCTTGGTCACCGGCAACGCATTGACTTCCATTCCATCGACTCTCACCGTAATCGGATTTAACGTATCACCCGTACCATTCGCAATAATTGGCACAATTGCCCTAGGTAGTTGTTCAGAATCGATAGCACCTGGCGTAGATTTTTGCAATGTCTTCCAATAGGACATCAACGGAACACCGTCATGATCTTTCTCGTTCACAAAATGATACATTACCGATTTCCCGGATACGACGTCACTGCCACTATAGGCAGCCGATGCAATGACTTCTTTCGTATCCTCTTTGGCTATAGCAACACCCCTGTCGCTATAGGCAAAACCGGCAGTAATCATTGGAATAACATCATTTTCTGCCAAATTAGTGCCATAAAAATCATTAATTTTTTCATAGTCGCTATCCGAATTACTAAGTACTTTTATTCCGCCTGCTTTTATGATGGTATCCGCATCTTCAGGAAATGGCATCGAATTAAATCCATTTGTTGCACTTCCCCACCAATAACGGAGTTCATAATTTGCAAGATTGATGTCCTCTTTCGTGCTATTATAAATTTCCACAAACTTTTGACCTGATCCATTGTGCACTTCCAGTTCCGTAATGATCAGGTGAGGTACAACCATGTTTATGGAAACTGCTTGATTATCAGAAAGATTAAATTCAAGCGGCTTGACTAACTCCTGCTTAAATGGCAGTTTAAAATCCTTACTGCGCATACTATTAAACCCGTCGGAGGATGTAAAATAGTAATCAACCAATTCTGCCCCTACTAAATCTTTCGCAGAAATAGCTTCATCATTTATATATGTGTTCTCTGGAAGGTTATCGTCCATATCCGAAGCTAAAATCATGTTTTTAGTTTTATACTCCGTTTCAAAGTTGCGTTTATAATGCAAGATAACTTGCTTCACATCTTGATCATCTGTTACCCGAACTTGAAATTTCAGGTCTTTTAAATCCTGTGGTTCACTGAACGGAGTATGTGCAATAGCTGGAGATTCAATATCTGTTGGCCATGTCATCGCCGTGTCCGGCACCTGCCCTTGAAGCAGCCTTCCGGGAGTGGGATCCTGATTATAATTTACATGCACCATGCGGTTCGTCCCATCCATTGGTGCTCTGTATATAATGCTTCTTCCAAACAAAGCTTCCTGCTGTTTAACGCTATACCAAGCCGCGGAACTTACGCCGTCAACGATACCTTGTCTTCTTCCATCTGTATCCCCACTATCCGTTGCAATTAATATACGCCTTTCTTCTGTATTGCCTGTATACATCGTTTGCGGTGCTGCCGGTGTTACAAAATCGTCTTCTTTTAAATTTGTACCGTAGGTTGCATTAAATTGATCAATACCTTCATTCCATGACTCATTTGATTTGACCCAAACAATAACCGTCTGTTTAGATTTAATGATTTTGTCCTGATTGATGTCCCAAAAATGGTTAGCGCCATTTCTCTCTTGATCAATCAATCTGTAATATTTTAAATTAATATCTCTGTTAGTATTGTTGTAAAGCTCAATAAAACTATATTTGTCATCTTTGCTTTTTGGGGCAAGCTCTGTAATCATCAAATCTATATTTGCAGGATTTTCTTGTTCAATAACTCCTGTTTTATATGTCCCCTCGCCAGAAGGAGACTTTGTTACATACGTTCCATCACCAGCTTCAATGTAATACTCCAGTTGAGAAACGCCTTTTAGAATATCAGCTTTAAGAGTGACCGTATATGTATAAGACAATACCGGTACGTATGGATTCTCGTCCTTAACGATTTCCATTGGCAGGCTCTGATAGCTTCCATCCGCTTCTGTACGGTAAAACAAAGTCACATTCAGCGGTTTAGCATTACCGGCAGCAGCAGTTCTAGTAACAGTCGCTTCAAAAGTTATATCCTTTGGTGTGGTTGACACCAAAGGTAATGTGCTTATCATAGGTGCCAATAAGGAGTTAGGAAGTAAGGTTTTTTCTTCCGGTACCTGTCTGGTATCGACAACACCTGGGTTAGGTTTCTGTTGCCTGTTCCAATACGCCATGAGTGGAACACCTGCGGCATCTTTTTCACCAGTATAATGGTACATGGCGGTTTTACCTTCCACTGCGTCGCTGCCATCGTAAGCAACACTAACGACTACTTCCTTGCTATCTGATTTAGCGATTGCAAAGCCTCTGGTGTTATAAGCAAGGCCGGCAGAAACCATAGGAATTACATCTTCTTGTTTTAATCGCGTTCCGTATAACTCGTTGATTTTTTGATAGTCACTCTTTGGGCTGCTTAAGACTTTCACGCCACCGGCTTTAATAACCGTATTCTTTGGAAAGGGCATAGCCTGAAAACCTTTTGTCGCACTTCCCCACCAATAACGTAACTCATAGTTAGACAGATTAATATCCTCGTTACTGTTATTGTATATTTCCACAAACTTTTGCTCATTTCCGTTAAAAATTTCAAGTTCGGTAAAAATTAAGTAAGGAGCACCTGTTTCATTTGTATTATTACTGACTGTTGATGCAAACGCAGATATAACATCACTAAAACACAGTAATGCTATTAGAAGCATAATTACTATTCTGTCTCTCTTTTTTCTTCCTTTCCATCTTTGCCGTTTTTTAATATTCACCGTTTTTTCCATCTCCTATAATTATTAAACAAATCATTTTCCATATAAAAACCTTTACAACATTGAAATGTAAAACTTGTTCATGTCTATGCGGATATAGCTACCATCACCGTCCATGATACTAAAGATTTGTAAAGTAAAAATATATTTTTTGTAATTTAATCTTGAACTACTCGTTTTATAACGGATAATTCGCAAAAAAATTAGGAACATGTGCAAGGTTTTTTCAATAGTTTGCTCAAAAAAACTTACACATGAACTAGAAATCGAAGCACAGGTGAATTCGCAGCCTGCTATAATACAAATCGGACTGCTCACAGTGACACTCACCTTTTTTTGTTGTACTTAGGAGTTCAAAAAAAAGAAGCTGCTAATCTATAACCATTATTCCCTGATTATCGTATTGTCTTTTTATAACTATACTGACATTATCAGTGATTAAATAAGTTAAATTACTTGTAGGGCAAACGATATGATTAGAAAACGAACTGCACCACGTACAATCGTTATTCACTTTCTTGGCGGTATTCACGAGTTGTATTTTCCTTACATATAATTGGAAACACTTACAATTTTGGGTATGATTGCAGTTGGTATCTCAGGCATTAATTTCTTCAGCGGAATTTACGACGGGGCAGGAAGGGCAGTTGGCGATGCTGTGGAAGGAGTGAAGAGCACTCTTGAATTTAGCTTAAAAATAACCCCGGTCACAAAGCATCCCTATTTATAACAGACTTTTCACAGATCTGGGCGGGCTAATAGAAGAAAAAGTAAACCATACGATCGATACGGCAAAGTATATGCTGGAAGGGTTCGCTAATGCCTGGAATCATAATGTTATTAATGGAGATGTGTATAGCAGAACCGAATTTTTCACATACGGGATTACCTCAATAGGAATCAGCTTATTAACAACCAAAGGGGTAGGTTCGGCAGGTACGATTTCTGCAAAGGGATCGACAACTGTCAAAAAAGCTACCTCACAGATAAAGTACTGGAATTCAAAAACGTTTCCGATCCAGCTTTAGCAAGAGTTCCTTTCGAGCAAATATCAGTACTCCTCCATATAATGTTTATTATGATTTGTATAGTAGGTTTGTTAAAAAAATTGAAGAAAAGTATAGTGGTAAAGGTACGGGTAAACCCATTAAACCATATGATGTAGTCCCATATAGACCAAGTAATTCACCTTTAGAAAATCACCATGGTGTCCTGGATGTATGAACTAAACATAATGTTCTTAACTATGTAAGTAGGGGAGCTAAAACCCCAACAATAGTCCTAACAAAAGAACAACATGATGCTACAAAAGCTGTTTACAGACAATGGCTGTTTGAAAAAACGGGTAAAAAAGTTGGGGGAAAAGTTGATTGGAAATCAGTTACACCAAGGGAGATACAAGAACTTACTGAAAAAATGTTTGATGCAGCAAAAGTTCCTAAATCAGCTAGAAAAAAAACGAATCGTTTACTTACCGGAAAATTTTCCTCCTATCTCCAAAATCATTTCTTATATAGACGAGTTTTGAACACCTCCCAAGAATTTATAAATTGTTACATACTTCACTTACTTTATCATATAAGTTTATTTTTTCCTTACCGACCCCACTATATCGAATATATATAATTTTTCAATAAAAATTATCGTTATTTACGATTTTATTTTTGTTGGATTTTCTTTTTCCCTTTATTCGAGAAGATATAATGGTATTGGGTGATGATATGGATATTGGAACCAGAATTAAAAATATACGTTTGTCAAAAAATTTAAAAGCAATTGATGTCGCGCAGAAGGCTTTTATTGCCCAATCTTATTACAGTGATATTGAAACGGGAAGAACAACTCCTTCCATTGATAAATTAAGTTCCATTTGTGACGTTCTCGGAATCTCTCTTGGAGATTTTTTTGGAGAAGTAACACTGCTGTCACCAGATATTATTCAACTATTGGAAAATATTAAAAAGCTGACAGAAAGCGAAAGAAAGTACCTTAATACTTTTATTGAGGAAATTCTTAAAAGGAACGCATAATAAAACAAAGACCGGATGGAGGTTTCAAACTTCGTCCGGTCTTTGTTTTGTAAAATCACTAGTGTTAATTTGTGCTGAAACCCTCTAACATTTTTTTCATCTCTTCACTTTACAGAAAACCGCTTCCGTACTACAATTACTTCTAACAATGGTCAGAAACACTGTTTTTTCCTATCAGACTACGGAAAGTAGCTCAGCTTGGTAGAGCACACGGCTGGGGGCCGTGTGGTCGCAGGTTCAAATCCTGTCTTTCCGATCAACAGATCTTTTACGTTCTTTCTTCAATCCTAAATAAAAAACACGTTATAAAATGAAAAATAGCCAGACATTCGGCAGGTTTTGATGAAAAACTGTCGAAAATCTAGCTATGTACATGGGACATCAGGTTATACAGAAGTGTCTATAGAAGCGAAGATTTACCGCTTATTATTTAAAGACTATTATATGAATCTATGCCATTCTGGTGTCTATGGTAAGACAAGAAAGCTTTGAAGACCTTAGGAAAATTGTTTTCATAAATAATTTCCAAAGAATTATTTTACTTAAAACCTAAAACCGGATGCGGTACATACGGTTCTTCCAGCGAAGTGATTTCTTCTGGTGTTAGCTTTATAGAAAGGGCGGCAACTGCATCTTCGAGATGGCTCATTTTTGTCGATCCGATAATTGGTGAGGTGACCGGCTCTTTTTGCAGCACCCAGGCAAGTGCGATTTGAGCACGGGAGACACCACGTTCTTTGGCGATTTTTGCGACTTGTTCCACGACTAATTTGTCTGCTGCTTCGGTCGCTGCGTATAACGTTTTGCCAAACTCATCGGTTTCCGAACGGGCAGTTGTTTCCTCCCAATCCCGTGTCAACCTACCTCTTGCAAGCGGGCTCCAAGGGAGAACGGCGATTTTTTCCTCTTTGCAGAGCGGAAGCATCTCACGTTCCTCCTCACGATACAAAAGATTTACATAATTCTGCATCGATATGAAACGTGTCCAGCCATGTTTTTCCGCAATATGTAACGCTTTTAAAAATTGCCAGGCATACATGGAAGAGGCACCAATGTATCTCGCTTTGCCTGCCTTCACGACATCGTGAAGGGCTTCCATTGTTTCTTCGATTGGGGTACTGTAATCCCAGCGGTGGATCTGGTAAAGATCTACATAATCAGTTCCCAGCCGTTTCAGACTGTTATCAATCTCACTCATAATCGCTTTGCGGGAAAGGCCGGCTCCATTCGGTCCTTGATGCATACGGCCGTGCACTTTCGTTGCAATTACAATTTCATCCCGCTTCGCATATTCTTTCAAGGCGCGGCCGACTATTTCTTCGCTTGTCCCATCTGAATAAATATTTGCCGTATCGAAAAAGTTAATGCCAAACTCAATCGCCTTTTTAATAATTGGCCGGCTCTTCGCTTCATCCAGCACCCATTTATGATTTCCGCGCTCCGGTACACCAAAGCTCATACAGCCAAGACAAAGACGGGATACTTCCATGCCGGTATTGCCAAATTTCACATAATCCATTTGCATTGCACCCACTTTCTTTCGCTTTATATAGATTAGTATACAATGCTGTGATGGGATTCACAAAAATGCTGATTGCCGGATGTTTACCCTTTTTTTAAGGGTTAAGCCACCCCCACCTCTAAGTGAAGCGCAGGTGGATCAATCAGGTGAAGCTGAGTCCCCACCTGATTTTCCCGAGTTTTGAGCTTGCTGAAACGAGTTCACTTATCTTTCAATCTAGCGGAAGGAGAATGACGAGAATAAATAATTTCGTTACTTTCAATAATTTTTGCCGGTATTCCAACAGCTCTTGCTATTGGGGGAACATCGGTTAAGACAACTGCGTTTGCACCAATGATTGCATGATCGCCAACCTCAATTTTACCAATTAATTTAGCACCTGCACCAATATACACATTGTTACCAACTGCGGGACCACGATCCGGATAAATTTTATGATGAGAATTTTCCCCCAAAGTCACTTGTTGGAGGATCGTAACTTTTTCACCAATTACAGTCGTTTCATGCATAATGACCCCTTTGCCGCCGTGAGCTAAATAAAGCCCGCCACCAATTTTAGCGCTTGGCGGAATATCAGTTCCGCAATAACCTCTTACGACGATAGTATCTAAAAATATATAAATTATCCAAAGCAGTTGACGGACTACGGGAATTTTAAAACGATAGTATAACCAATTGCCAAAGCGAAACACGGTCATCACAATTCTTCCATTTAACGTATCGTTCGCTCTCATATCTAGAAACCATTTATTCATCTTTATAAAATACACCAACTTCTTTTGTGATACTGTTCTTTTTCATAAAAATTAATACAGCAGGAATTTTGCCATGATAAAGGGAAGGGGACATTGCTGAAAGTATCTAAATGTTTGAGTCATCACTTCATCCGATCTTTATAAAGCACACATCCTTGATTCCATTCCAGCATCAAGGAAATTTTAAAATAATCCGACAATATTATTATATTTAGATAATAACAAAAATATTAATATTTAGTCAAATTATGTGGATTTTTATATCGACTTTAAATAATCCAGACCGGATATTTAATAA
>JAGKQJ010000250.1 GCA_017898095.1 Bacillaceae bacterium Marseille-Q3522
TTGTGAAATCTGTAAAGCGATTTTCTTTTTTTTTGCTAATTTAAAAGAAAAAATGGTATTCTAATCAATAAGGAATTTGAATGTTTATGGAAATGAAAGTGGTGAAACAGTTGGAAAATGAAAATATGATCCAAGAGAAAGAAGAGAAGCAGCCTGGATTCATTCGCATAAAGAAATTTTATTTTATTATGCTGTTACTTATTGTCGTACTTGCTTCAGCAGGGATTACAACATTTGCATTAACGTTTGGCGATGAAAACCCGGTACCTGTTGTTTCTGAGAGATCGGAATTTAATAAGTTGTTTTCTGCTTATGACACGTTAAAGGATAACTTTTATACGGATCTTAATAACGAAGACCTGGTAAATGGTGCGATAAACGGAATGCTTGAAGGACTTAAAGATCCATATTCTGATTATATGACAAAGGAAGAGGCAAAGAGCTTTTACGAAGGTATTTCATCTTCATTTGAAGGAATTGGTGCCGAAATTCAAGAAAGAGACGGCAATATTGTCATTGTCACGCCAATAAAAGGATCACCGGCGGAAAAAGCAGGTTTACGGCCGGATGATAAAGTGATTGCAGTGGATGGTAAAAATATTCAAGGGATGAGCTCAACGGAAGCAGTCATGCTTATCCGTGGAGAAAAAGGTTCAAAAGTGGAGTTGCAAATTGAGCGACCCGGAGTTACAGAGCCGTTAATCGTACCGATTATTAGAGATACGATTCCAATTGAGACGGTTCATGCGGAAATGCTTCCGGATAACATTGGGAAGGTACAAATCACCAGTTTTTCCGAAAATACAACGAATGAATTGGTAAAAGCATTAAATGATTTACAAAATAACGGGATGCAAGGACTTATATTAGATTTGCGGCAAAATCCCGGCGGTTTATTAACGGAGGCAATTAAAATTTCAAGTTTGTTTGTTCCGAAAGGAGAAGTTATTTTTCAAATAGAAGACCGGAATGGAAATGTTCAGAGTGAAAAATCACAAAATACTAACGGAACACCGGATATGCCAATTGTTGCCGTGATCGATAAGGGGAGTGCCAGTGCTGCGGAAATTTTGGCTGCAGCTTTGCACGAATCTGCAGATATACCGTTAGTTGGAGAAAAATCTTTTGGAAAAGGAACAGTGCAGCGGACACTTGATTTTACCGATGGTTCAAATATGAAATTTACGATTGAGAAGTGGCTTACACCTGAAGGTACATGGATTCATGAGAAGGGAATTAATCCGGATTACGAAGTTGCTCTTCCTCCGTATGCGACGCTTCCATATATTAATCCGGATACAGAGCTGAAGCTGTCCGATTCTTCAAGTTCAGTAAAAGCAGCCCAGCAGATGTTAAAAGAATTAGGTTTTGATTCGCAGCGGGAAGACGGTTTTTTTGATGAGAATACCGCAGCAGCAGTGAGGTCTTTTCAACAAAGCCAGGGATTCGAACAAACGGGAACGGTAACTGGTGAAACAACAATAAAAATGATGGAGCTGCTAAGAGAAAAATTAACAAATAATGATACACAAATTCAAAAAGCTGTTGAATTAATTAAGGAAGCTTAGCAATAGGATAATTTGGGAAAGATGGCTGTATATTTTCAGTCATCTTTTTCGTTGTTTTAAGGGAAGGCAGGTATTATTACCTGGAATTCGGAGCAATCATTTGAATCTGCCGGCTTCTTTAATATAAAATGAGTAAATAGTAACAGGATTCCTGAGAGGGTGATCATTTGAAGCAAATTGTTCAAATAGATGAACAGTTAAAATCGTCTATTTTAGAATTGGAATCGGCATGTGAACAAATTTGTCTACGGTTGACGGAAAAATACAGGAAATATTTTTCCTCACTTTCTCTGCATTTGACGATGGAATTTGTCCGGCAACGCAAAGGCCGCAGAGCAACGAAGGATGAGACTTTCAAGGCACCGTATGAATCGTATATCGAGATTGGTTTTGAGTCGGAAAGTGTCTATTATGCAAATGCCTATATTCCAATTTGGAAATGCAAAGATGATTTATTTCAATTGATCGGTTATATTACAGAATGTCAAATCTCTGAAATTAGTTGTCAAGCAGAACGAATACTTTTAGATATTTTGAAAGAGGAAAAGAGCAAAAGAAAGTAATCGGATGTATTAATGTACCGGAGCGATATCAGTTAACAAACATGATGTCGTTTTTTTATTAGTGCGATCTTCTAAGAAAGTGTGAAAGAGCAAATACGGTGTTTTTCCCACTTTTATCGCAGATTAAGGGGCAGTCATACCCCCTCTTCAAAAATGGGAGGATAGAAGGTTTGTAATTATCATGAAATGCCGATTTCAACCTGAAGGAAGGAGACGGTACAGAGTCTCCATCTTTTCGCCGGTGTATCATCAGGTTGAAACGGGATTACTTCATTTCTCCAAATTTTATGTACGTTTTTTCATCTTCAATAAGGCCGCATGTTGCGCACTGTACACGATATTCCGGACCATTATAATGAAGATGAAAGGGCGTAAGCTCTTCATTTGTATAGCTTTCCATTATATCCCCTGTTTTCGGATCTAATTTTACCGGACGAGCGACTTGTTGGATTAGGTTAAAGCGGCTGCGGTTTGTTTTGCAGTTCGGACATCGATATGCAGAAGGCATTTCTCTAACCTCTTTTCAGATAAGTAAAAGTATTGTTAATCGTATTCTCTCCATTTAAGAAGAAAATTATGTGAAAAGTCCTGTAAAATTGTAAGCTATCTGTTATATTTGTAATAAATAACAGGTATTTTGCAAGTATGTCAACCATTTTTTATATGTAAGATTTGGAGGAAAAATAGAAAAGATGCTAGAGATAGATTTTATATCCATTCCTTTATTTTCTAGTTTTTTTAGATAGAAAGATAGGTTTGATGCGGATATTCTTGTGGTACGGTTATTTATGATCTGTCGATCTACTTTTTTTGCAAGAAATAGTAATATTATTCCAAAAATATTACTAAAATCGTATGATATGATGTTAGCGAAAGAAAAAACAACAATCATACAGAAGGAGATGACAGAATGATCACCAAGAAAAAAATCTTATTTTCAATGGCAGCTGCAACAACGTTGCTATTTGCTAATCCGCTTTTTAACAAAGCTGATGCAGCATCAAACTGTCCGACCTATAAAGTAGTTAATCAGGTGCAACATTATCAAATAAATCAAAATGAGATTCAAGGTCTAATCGAAAAATATATGAAAGATTTGCCAAAGAATTTTCAAGATTTAGAGAACTTAGGCAAACAGGTACCTGCACCTGCGCAACCGGAAAAGCCCGCACCGGAACAACCGACACCGGCACCAGCACCAGCAAATCTGGCACCGGAAAAGCCTGCACCAGCACCATCTAAACCAGCACCGGCGCCATCTAAGCCTGCAGAGGAACAACCGGCACAACCAGCACCGGAGCAATCTTCTTCTCAATTAAGTGCTTATGAGCAGAAGGTCGTAGAATTAACGAATGCTGAACGTGCTAAAAACGGATTGGCTGCATTGAAAGTGGATCCTGAATTAAGTAAAGTGGCACGGGAAAAATCCAGAGATATGCAAGCAAACAATTACTTTGACCATAACAGCCCTGTTTACGGTTCTCCGTTTGATATGATGAAACAATTCGGTATCTCTTACCGAACTGCAGGAGAAAACATTGCCATGGGCCAACGTACTCCGGAAGAGGTTGTAAATGCATGGATGAACAGTGAAGGCCACCGCAAAAATATTTTAAATGCCAATTTCACTCATATTGGTGTTGGGCATATAGAAAATGGAAACTACTGGACACAGCAATTTATTGGAAAATAATATCAAATCAAGTATGAAAACAGGACAGTCGCTCATTTGTGGCTGTTCTTTTTTTTGAATTTACTAAAATAGTAACCTGTTATCATTTAGAACTTTTTAATATTCTTCCGTAATTTCGATTTCCGAGAATTGAAAGTCAATGTTTTTCGGGATTTTCACCTCAAGAATATCATCTTTATATTGCGCGGCTGCTCCCTTTTTTTTTACGATTGCCGGCAAAGTAACGGAGTATTTATCATTCATTTTCGGAATATTCTCAATGATAAGACGGTTTGTTGTATAATAAAGGCGTATTTGCTTTAACCAAATGTTATCACTTATCCATATTCGTACATATATGTGATCATGAGTTTCAAATACATCTGTTTTAATCCGTTTTGAAGGTTCTGCAGCAGTTCCATCTGCATGAGAAGAGGCATGATTATTGCTTTGCTGATGTGTATTCATCGTGTTTCGCATGTGCTCCGGTACCAGCTTATCCATCATGTCCTGGACATATTTTTCAATTTCACCGGGTTTTAACTGTTTCATTTCTTTATTGAAAGGAAATAGATTCCATGGGAACATGTGCGCCCTCCTTTCATGCACATCTTAATTCACTATATGCGTTCTGCCGTCTTAAGTGTTAGCCTTTATTATTTTGAATGTTATAATAGAAGAAATTCATAGTTCGTATTAAAGAATATAAATTTCATGTGGAGGAATCACCGTGTACTCAAAAAATGAACGTTTATTAGCTGCTCTTATTTATGTTACCGGTTTTTTTACAATTTTTCTCGGTCCTTTGTTAATC
>JAGKQJ010000251.1 GCA_017898095.1 Bacillaceae bacterium Marseille-Q3522
GAATCAATCTATTTTTTAGATTGTTGTACTTAGAAGTACTTTGTGTCACGCTTGTTTTCTTAAGATTCATGAATTTAAAAATAATGAATTCTTATAAAAGAACCACTTTTTTGGGGGTAAAACAATGATTCTATCCGTTCAGCAACTCCACAAATCGTATGGAAAAGAGGAAGTAATCAAAGGGGTATCCTTTACAATCGAAAAACCGAAAATTATCGCTTTGGTTGGTCCGAACGGTTCAGGTAAATCTACTCTACTTAATATCATTACCAACTTACTTAAAGCTGATAGCGGTGAAATTACGATTTTAGGCAAAAACAACAAAGACCCAGAAATTTTTAGAAACTAATTTGTTTCAATCTGAAGCAAATAAAAAACCCTTTCGCAGCGGGAAAACACTGCGTTTTAATCAGCCATTATGGCACTTGTTTATTTTTGAATGGAGGAAAATACGGCGGAGAGGCTTATTAAAACAACTGTATATACTATTATTACTGTTATGCGTGTTTGGTTACATTGTTCTATCCCTGCAGGCTGAAGAAAAAAAGATGTCCTATCTGGATCGGTTAAAGGAGGTTTCAGAGAGTACCCAATTTTTCACCTCTAGGCAGAATGATATTATAGAAAGGTTTGAAGTGTTAATAGCAGGGGCAGAAGAAGCGAATGACGAAACGGTAGCTGAAGGTTATCGAAAACAAATCGCTAATGTTCATAAGGGAATTGCCTTTGCCCGTGAAAGAGCAGAAAAAATCACGTCTGCTTTGGAAGGCTTTGAACAAGGGGACTGGCTTCCTCTCTATGAGTACCAACTGTTTGAGAATCGGTTTTACAATATGGAATTTGAAACGGGTAATATCGATGCCCCTTCCTTAAATGAATCTGTAGGTCAATTTACCGTAGACGTCAGTATGGCGGAAAAGCATTGGCTGATGGAACGAAATATTCAGCCTGTTTTTGCTGGAGAGTTTACTTTTACGATTTTTCATCAGTTACATGAGGAAGTAATCGATGAATTTAAAGAGAATAATCGAAAAATCGATCATAGCGGACTTTTTTCTCTCTATAACTATTTTGAGAACTTTAATTATTTCATCCCGATGATCCTGTTCCTGTTTTTATTGGGAGGCGGCTTCGCAAGTGAAAGAGGGAAGAAAAATACCCTTCATTTCCTTAAGACTCAACCCATTTCTTTGAAAAATATCTTCCTGGGGAAGGTGATGAATGCCACTTCTGTGTCAGTATGTAGCTGTATGACTATTTTTGGATTCATCGTATTAATTGGATCCCTCTTCAATCGTTTTGGCGATTGGGCTTATCCAATTTTACACTATGATCACCCGAGTGTGGTTGCAACTTCTGCTTATACAGGAATGAAGTCGATTGGCAACAACGGTTTTCACTTTATTCCATTAGGGGAATATCTCGTGCAAAGCATCGGCTTATTTTTGTTATGTTTATTGTTTTTACTGGTATTAACCATCTTTTTATCGTTATTTTTTAAGAATCAATTAACGGTTTTTACCACAGCAATTCTTATTGCGATTGTTGGATATTTTGTAAGTGTAGACTATTTTGTTGAAATGGCATATTTGTCACCATTCACCTACTTTAATATTCATAAGATAATGAACGGAGAACTTTCGATCTTGTTTGACAATCCAAGTATTAATATTTATACGGGGAGTTTTGTACTGCTGTCTGCCATCCTGATTTTATTGATCGTTGGATATCTCTTATTAATGAAGAGAGAGAAATCAGTGTGGAAGATTTGAAGAGTATTCAATTTTCCACCAGTAAAGCAGAATATGTGATTGGCATTGCCAAGGAAATAAAAAATGGCTCGCTTACAAAAGAAGCTTTACTGGAAAAACAGGAGTATCATCAAATAAAAGATGTGTTAATGTCGATTAGAGGCATCGGGGCGTGGACTGCAAATTTAGTAATGATGCGATGCCTGCATATCCCCACTGCCATTCCAATTGCGGATGTCGGCCTTCACCGTGCATTAAAGCAGCAATTAAACCTTGATCGAAAACCATCGCCGGCAGAGTTAGAAGAACTGGCTGCCTCCTGGGAAGGATGGCAGGCATATGCAAACTTTTACCTTTGGCGGTCGCTATATGATTAAGCTGAGTTCTTTGGTATTTTAAATCAAAAGATAATAAAAAGCACGGATTATGCTGATGAAATACAACATACCTCTAAGATTATGTATTGGAAAAGGAAAGAAAGATCAGGGGAATAAATCAATGCAAGAAAGGAAAGTATTTCGTAAAAACAAATAATGTAGTCATTAACGAAAGTACTTTTGAAAAAGTTCAGAAAGAAATCCCTCTCTTTTATAAAATGAAAATAATACCATTTAACATAGCCTTTTCAAAAAAATCCCCGGAAAGAAAATGGATTTTTTTTCTTTCCGGCTTCATTTTCATTTACTTAGTCTCTGATCGTCCTCTGCACATGCATAAGATATTCCTTTCTGTTCAACGGATTGAAATCAAACCGTTTCCTGACAGGGAAATCGCACGTCATTTTCCGGTAGCCGGAAGGTCTGGTAATAAAAACACCTTCTCCCTTTGTATAAGCAGTTATTTCCCTTCTAAATATTTCTGCCATACGAACCGGAATGGTCCCCGTTATTAGAAACGTATCTTTCTTTCCGACAGGATCCGCAAACGCCCCTCCGGAAGTGGATAGTTTGAATAGCGCCTTACTTAAAGAAGCAGCAGGAATTGTCAATTCAAAGCTGTTGATCGGTTCATAAACGGCTGTTCCTGCACGATGGAGAGCTTGCATCAAAACTAAAGGTGTAAGATTTCGAAAGTCGCCGGCCGTGCTAACAGGACTCGAATACCCAGTCCTTGTCAAAGTAACAAGGATATCCGTTACTTCCCATCCGAATAAACCTTGCTTTAACACATCGTACACTGTTTCCTCAATCGCTTTATGGAAAGATAACGGAAGTGAACCAAGTTCAACCTCCATTTTATATGAGATTCCGCTCCCAGAAACACCAGGTTGCACGCGAAATCCTAACGTTGCATAAAAAGGATTCTCTTTATCCCCCATTTGCTCAAATGCTTCTCCTATACCGGCAGGCTTTTCGATGCAAATTATAGTTGACTCGGAAAATTGAACCTCAATGCCGTCTTGATCCAAAAGAACCGTCTCGATTATTTCTTTTTGTACCTCGCCAAACAAATGAACATAAAGTTCTTGATGAATAATATCTTTTCTTACTCTAATAAGAGGGTCTTCTTCAGACAAAACCGTAAGCGCCAGAAAGAGGCGATGGTCGTCTTCTTTATGAACAGGATCAATTTTTGCTTCCATATTAGGCTCCGCTAAAGAGACGCTGCGGATTTCCTGCGGCTTTGCACCGATACTATCACCAATTTTTATCTTATTCAGGCCACGAATAATTCCGATATCGCCCTGTTGCAACATATTTGCATGAAGCATTTTTCCTTCCCTAAAAATAATAATATCCGTTACTTTATCCTTATATACTTTTTCTTTACTGTGAATAATGATGGTATCCCTGATATGGAGGGTCCCGGTAAATAATTTTACATAAATATTTTTCTCTCCTGATGGTTCCCGTTCCAATTTAAAAACAATGCCGGAGAGTACAGTCATCTCTGGATCATGCGCAGGTTTATTGGCAGGGAAAAACGTTCCAATTCCATTTATTAATTCTTGCACGCCAATTCCTTTCAGAGCAGATCCAATATATAGCGGATACACCTGTGACAACTTAGCTTGCCAGATTATCTCTTTTTTAATCGTATCCGCATGCAAATATCCTTCATTGAGGTATTTATCCAATATTTCTTCATTGTAATTGGAAAGCATTTCAACACATTTCTCGGTAAATTCGTTACGAAAAAGTTTCTTGATAATACGTACGTTAGCCGTTCCTTCTTCTTCTGTTTCATATAAAGGGATGGTTTGATCTGTAAGCTTTTCCTTAACATCCGTTATTATCTTCATTGATTGTGAGCCTGTACGATCGATTTTATTTAAAAATAAAATCGTTGGAATTTTTAATTTAATTAAGCTGTTCATCAAGATTTTAGTTTGCGCCTGCACCCCTTCAACAGCAGAAATAACGAGAATTGCACCGTCCAGCACCGTTAATGATCTTTCTACTTCAGAGATGAAATCAGCATGTCCCGGAGTATCCAATATATTGACTTTCAGATCATTCACCATAAATGATACGACAGAAGCTTTGATGGTAATACCTCTTCTTCTTTCTAAATCCATTGTGTCTGTTTGTGTATTACCATTATCAACGTGGCCTAATGTATCAATTACCTTTGTAAAAAATAAAATATGTTCAGTTAGGGATGTTTTTCCTGCATCGACATGTGCGAGGATCCCTATATTTATCGTTTTCATATACGATTATCCTCTTTTCTTGTCTCATAAAATGCTCCTTTCGATTGACATTTTTAACCCGCATTTGAATCCCTCCATTTATTTTTAATTGAAAATTAACTTATGTTATACACTTTATATCTTACC
>JAGKQJ010000252.1 GCA_017898095.1 Bacillaceae bacterium Marseille-Q3522
GTCTATATCATGAGTATTACAGAAATTTTTAAAACAGTGCTGACTGACAGATATATCATTAGTGCAATTACCTCTGCCTTGTTCGTAATTCTGCTCGGGTATTTCCTGAGAAGAAAAAATATATTAGGAGAAACGGCAGCAAAAACATTAAGTAAAGTTATATTACAAGTCGCTTTACCGGCATTAGCCTACACGGCATTTATGCAGGATATTGATGCAGAGACATTACAACAAAGCAATAGCATCTTAATTTGGGGAATTGTCATCTATATTATTTTAATTATTGTTTCCAAACCTATGTATATGAAGTATGCCGGAGATAAGCAAGATGTATTGCGGATCTTAACCATTTTCGGTTCCACGACATTCTTCGGGATTCCGATTATCGGCGCAGTTTATGGTCCAGAAGGTGTCATTTACGCTTCCGTATTTAATATCGGGTACCGGATATTCTTGTATTCTTACGCTTATATTAAAATGTCCGGTCTTAAAATGGAAATGAAAAATATAAAACAAATGTTTCTAAATCCAATTGTCATTGCCACTTTTGCAGGATTACTTGTATGGATGTTCCAGGATTACCTGCCGCAAGTAACCGTAACATTGAAAGATGGAACAACAGCTAGTTATGCTTTTCTGCGGATTGACCAAACTGCTTTATGGTTATTCAGACCGATGGATTATCTTGCCAAGCTTTGTTCACCGCTTGCCTGGCTCGCTATTGGTGCAACATTGGCTGAAATTTCTTTAGGAGAATCCTTTAAAAATAAGGATGTTTGGTATTACACTTTGTCAAAAATAATCATTGTTCCAGTAATTAATATAATCTGTGTTATTTTATTAAATTTAACCGGACTCCTTTCTTTCGGAGCTGTATCATTAGCAGTTATTGTTATTATGATGGCTACACCGCCTGCAACTGTAGCAGCAGCTTATTCAATCAGCTTTGATAAGGAAGCATTGCTAACATCAAACTGTTCCTTGCTTTCTACGATCGTAGCCGTTATTGCGATGCCGATTTGGATCGTTGTGTTAGAAATATTAAAACATGCGCTTTAAATTATAGTAAACTGTAGGAAGAGGTTTAAATATGGGGGGAGTGTTCTGTGAGAGAATCCTTCAGCTTCCCCCCTCTGCTGAATTCTGTTTGCTTTATTTCATTTGTTGAAATCAGTGGTATTTAAAAATGATGAACCTCAAGCTTTCAACCGCGGCGACGGGTGTGTATTAGTCCCTCGCCCGAATAAAAATGTATTAGGAGGACCAAAAATGACAGTCAATGTAACATGTTACGGAGTAAGAGATGTGGAAGTAGAGTTTTTTAATAAGCTAAATAAGTATGATTACAACTTAACTATTGTAAAATCAAGTCTAAATGATGAAACGATTGAAAAAGCAAAAAATGCCGATGCCGTTATTATTCGCGCAAGCTGTAAAGCAAACGGAGAAAATATCAAAAAGCTTGCAGGCTACGGTGTAAAATATGTGTTGACAAGAACAGTTGGCTTCAATCATGTTGATTTAAACGCTGCTAAGGAGAATGATATAAAAGTTGCCCGTGTACCTGCCTATTCACCAAACGCAATTGCCGAATTAGCCGTAACTTTATCAATGATGCTGCTGAGACATACGGCACACGCAACGGCGAGAACAAAAGTGAAGGATATGACGATCGATTCTTTTATGTTCAGTAAAGAAATTCGCAATTGTACGGTTGGTATTTTAGGAGCAGGTCGCATTGGCCTTACTGCTGCTAAATTATTTAAAGGCTTAGGAGCAAAATTAGTAGCCTATGATATTTTTCAAAGTGATCAAGCAAAGGAAGTTGTGGAATTTCTCCCACTCGATGAAGTATTGGCAACATCAGATGTCATCTCCATGCATTTACCGTATATAAAAGGGGAAAACTATCATATGGTAAATGGAGATTTCTTAAATAAAATGAAAGACGGAGCGATTTTAGTCAACACTTCAAGAGGAGAATTACAAGATGCTGAAGCAATCCTAAAAGCAGTAGAATCAGGTAAACTAGGCGGTTACGGCACCGATGTATTTGAAAATGAAACAACGATCTTCTTTAAAAATTGGCAGGAAAAACCACTGCCAAATCTGACAGTGGAGAAATTAATATCTTTATATCCAAAAGTACTTGTAACGCCGCATATCGGCTCCTATACCGATCAAGCAGTAACAAATATGGTAGAAATCTCATATGACAATTTAAATGACTTCTTAACTTCCGGTGAATGCAAAAACGAAGTAAAATAAAATCACCTATGTTGGTGAAGCTTCGGCCCGATTTTCACAGAAAAAAGATTTATAGGTAATCGGGAGCCGTTTAGAAATATTTAATGCTAAAAAGCGCTGCATTTTGCAGTGCTTTTTTAGCATATTCACATTTTATCGCAGATAACGTAACGGGTTATTCGGTGACTGAATAAATTGCCTTTGATATTTGCTTTTGCTATGATCATATGGGAAATATTAATTTTAGTGAACTAAAAGCAGAACCATCCTGTAATAGAATAGGAGGAGTGGAAAGTAGATGACAGAAGTAGTACAAATTAAGAATGTCACAAAAGTAATAAATGGTAATACGATTGTCGATAATATTTCGTTTTCTGTTCCTGCCGGTGAGGTGTTTGGTTTTCTGGGACCTAATGGTGCCGGAAAAACAACGTCGATCCGCATGATGGTAGGATTAGTCGCGATGACGGAAGGCGATATCTTTATACAGGGAAAAAGTATAAAAAATGAGTTTGAACAGGCTATTGCTCAGGTTGGCGCAATCGTCGAAAACCCGGAATTGTATAAATTTTTATCAGGCTATCAAAATCTGCTTCATTTTGCACGCATGTCGCAAGGGATCACAAAAAAAAAGATCGACGAAACCGTAGAGCTTGTCGGTCTGACCGATCGGATTCATGACAAAGTGAAAACTTATTCGCTCGGGATGCGGCAACGCCTTGGTCTGGCGCAATGTCTGCTTCACGATCCAAAAGTACTTATTTTGGATGAACCGACAAATGGCCTGGATCCGGCAGGTATTCGGGAAATCCGTGACCATTTACGTATCTTGGCCGCAGAGAAAAAAATGGCTGTTATCGTCTCCAGTCACTTATTATCGGAAATGGAAATGATGTGCGACCGAATTGGCATTATTCAAAAAGGCAAGCTAATTGATGTCCAGCTTATTTCAGATTTTGTGCGCGGAAAAGGTGAGCAGTTTAAGCTCGAAGTGAACAAAATCGAACAGGCAGCAGCCGTAATAGCAGAGCTGTACCCTGAAATGGATTTGAAAACCTTGTCTGATCAAATCATCGTTTCTCTTCCAAAAGAAAAAATCCCTTCTATTATTGAAGCCTTGGTTCATCAGAACATAAAAATTTTCGGCGTCGAAAAAATTACAAAAACGTTGGAAGATCGTTTCTTAGAAGTAACAGAAAAGGAGGGGATCCGGTTATGATTCACTTAATACATAATGAATGGATGAAAATTTTTTCACGGGTTGGTACTTATGTGATGATCGGACTTTTGCTCTTAATTGTCACGATCTCGGGAGCATTTATAAAATATCAGGAAGGAAGAGCTGAGATTCCTGATAATGAAACCTGGCAAAATGCATTGGAAGTGCAAATTGCAAGTCAGCAGTCACAGCTTGATGAACTCGAAGAAGACGTACCGTTGCAAGCAGTCCAATCGCTGCAACGGGAAATTGCCATTAATCAGTACCGGCTGCAACATAATATTTCACCGAATGTAGATTACTCCATGTGGACGTTTGTTGAGAACATGTCCTTTTTAGTAGAGTTAGTCAGTTTATTTACCATCATTATTGCTGCAAGTATTGTTGCCAGTGAATTCACTTGGGGTACGATAAAATTATTATTGATCAGGCCGATTACAAGAACGAAGATCCTCTTGTCAAAATTTATTACCGTCTGCCTTTTTGGCTTGCTGCTGCTCGCGATATTATTCAGTTTTTCCGCTATTTTAGGGATGCTGTTTTTTGGTACTCCGGAGATTGTTTCTCCGCATCTCAGCTATTTTAACGGCATCGTCATGGAACAGAGCATGCCTGTATATATGCTGTTTCGCTATGGACTGTCGGGAATCAGTATATTCATGTTTGCCACATTTGCATTTATGTTGTCCACTATTTTTCGTAATAGTTCTCTCTCCATCGGTTTATCGATCTTTTTGTTATTCACCGGCTATCAAGTAACTGGATTTATTGCGATGAGATATGAATGGGCAAAATATCTTTTATTTGCCAATTTAAATATTAGCCAATATTTTGAAGGTGTACCAATTGTTTATGGAATGACATTAACATTTTCGATTATTGTTTTATGTATCTACTTTTTTATTTTTCAATTCCTGACATTTTTCGTTTTTAAAAAAAGAGACGTGGCCTCTTAACTATTTCCGTTTCATCTTCTTTTTT
>JAGKQJ010000253.1 GCA_017898095.1 Bacillaceae bacterium Marseille-Q3522
AGTACGGGACAGGGGAGACCCCGCAGGCGCTTCAGCGCCGAGGAGGCTCCCCGAACCGCCCGCGGAAAGCGAAGCCGCCTGGAACGGAAATCAACAACTAGGTTTTAACACATTTCAAAATTTAAGGAACTTTTTCAGTGCCGTCACTTTTTATAGGATTTTTTCAATGAGATGACACTTATTTTTAATATTTATGGATTTTTATGCTAATTAAAATGATAGTATATCCTTATTATTCATATATTTCCTATTATTTTTCAATGGGACATAACAAGTTTTGCAAAAAACAGGTCTATAGTATGACTTTGTTTTACAAAAAGAATATTTTCCTCATGAAAATTTACAGATCGGCTACACATTAACGGCTAGTTTACAACATTATTACGATTTTCTTGTTGCTTATGAGAACTTGCTCCGTGATAATGTATACGAAGTGCCGCTTACAATCCATTCTTCCGACTGGGTACTTTTTTCCTCTCAGTCGGATCAAGGGAAAATATGGATATTTTCCAAAGAAAAAGCGGATTCCGCCAAGGTTGTCCACTTCATTAATTTTTTTGATGCTAATACGATGGAATGGCGTGATACTGCCGGAAATCAAACGGAGCCAATAAACCGCGGCAACTTAACCGTTACGGTTCAAGAAGAACGGTCGGTAAAAAAAGTCTGGATTGCTTCACCTGACAGCGAAAATGGCCTGCCAATCACGCTTGATTTTGAACAGAGGGACGGGAGTGTTACTTTCACGCTGCCAAGTTTGAAATACTGGGATATGGTTGTACTTGAATATAATTGAAGAGGAAATTGTCAGATTGTATAACAAAATTCGTGAAAAAAATGTGAAATTCGTTCATAATGAAAGCTATAGCAACCTTAACAATGTTGATAATACGTTTAAAGGAGGTTCATATGGTAAAAGCGCTGCTATCTCTGGCAACACCTTTTTATGAGGCAAATCCGCAAGTAATCGAAGAGATAAAGAATTTAGGAATTGATTTAACCTATTTATTGAACGGAAATGATGCGAGCAAAGAAACAATCATCGAACAATTGCAGGATAAAGACATTTTTATCACCGGTGTAAACCGGGTCGATAAAGAAGTACTCGATTCTGCAGCAAAACTGAAATATATTCTCAAATATGGCACCGGCGTAGATAATATTGATATTGACTATGCTTCAAAAAAGGGGATATTTGTCACTAATGCCCCTGGCGAAAATGCTTCGTCAGTTGCTGATCTGGCAATCGGATTAATGCTATCCATTTCCCGAAAAATTCATCAGGCCGACAAACTTGTGAAAAGCAGAAATTGGGAAATTATGATTGGAGATGAGCTGGAAGGCAAGCGGATCGGTATTATCGGATTTGGAAATATCGGACAAAAAATTGCGCAGCGTGCACTGGGATTTGCTATGGAAATCGTTGCTTATGGCACGTATAAAAATGAGGAAGCAGCGAAACAGTATCAGGCGGTCTTTGTTGATCTTCCGGAATTACTGACCACCTCTGATTACATTGTCATTTGTACTTCTTTAACGGAAGCTACGTACCATTTAATAGATGAATCAAGTTTAAAACAAATGAAAAAAACCGCGTATCTCATTAATATTGCCAGGGGAAATATTGTGGATGAAGCTGCCTTGACGGAAGCGTTAAAACAAAAGCAAATTAAGGGAGCCGGAATTGATGTGTTTCAAAAGGAACCGACGGACTCCGAACTGGCATTGCTGGACAATGTCATTGCCACCCCGCACATCGGCGGCGGAACGATCGACAGCACAAAGCGGGTGGCTAGAGTAACGGTGCAAAATTTAAAAAACTTTTTGGCTGAAAAACCTTTACTAAATTTAGTCAATGCAACGGGGCTGCAGCACCAGCTTTAAATAGATTAGATAACAACTTACAGAGAACTGCCCTATCAGAGTTTCATTTGCAATGTTATATAGTGTCGGATTCATCTGCAGGAAAATTCAGTTTAAAGTTTAAAAAGGACTCCCCTCAGTTCGCTAAAATCAGCGTGAGGGGAGTCTCGTATTTACCGACTCTTATTTGCTTGGAATCGTGTCAGGATTAGTACCCTTTTTCTTTATCGATTACATTTAATAAAGGCTTCCCTGCGGAAAACCGTTTGACATTTTCCAAAAATAAATCCATGATCCGTTCACTGTGCTTTGGCGAAAAAAAGGCATTATGCGGCGAGATAATGACATTATCCAGTTCCCACAACGGATGATAGGTTGGCAGGGGCTCCACTTCAAAAACATCGAGAGCCGCACCTCCTAAATGATTGTTGCGGAGATTTTCGACCAGTGCGGACTCCATCACGGTATTTCCTCTGCCGACATTGATGAGAAAACTGCCTTTTTTCATCTTGCCAAGCCGTTCACGGTTCATAAAATGATATGTTTCATTTGTAGCGGGAAGCGAGAGTACGAGAAAATCCGCTTCTGCAATAACTTCATCGACTTGATCCATGCCGGCAATTTTGTCGGCGGGATCATTAATTTTTACACCGCTATGCGGATTTCGTTTGCAGCCGATCACACGCATATCAAGTGCTTTGCAACGCTTGGCAATTTCATAGCCAATTTCCCCGTAGCCAATAATTCCTACTGTGGAAGAAGTAAGATCGGTGACCGGGATCCGTTCCCATTTACGAAGTGCTTGATTTTTCATCATTGCAGGCAGACCTCTTGCCAGCGAAGAAATCATTGCAACTGTATGCTCGGCGATTGGTACAGATGTACAGCCTTTTGCATTTGTAATTACAATATCACTGTTCCTGATCTCTTTATTAAGCAGCATCGCTTCCGTACCAACACTTGTGGAATGAATCCATTTTACATTAGGCACTTTTTCTAAAATATGTAATGGATCTTGAATTCCTAATGTCAGCAAAACCTCACAATCATTAAGATTGAAATGAGTTTCCGGCTCCGGTTTTCCGTATTCCCACGGCTCGACTATTACTTTTGCCGATAATTTTTTCAGCTGTTGCAAATAGAAGTCGGGCAATTTCGTTCGTACATAGATAAGCGGAATTTCCACTGCTTGAGTGGACATCGTTTATCCCCTCCCTTTCACAACTTTCTGTACACTATTTTTATATGAAAAATAACTGTCGGCTATCCGTTTAATCCCGGTTCTGATTTCTTCTTCATTGCAAAATGTAAAACAAAGACGAATGTGATTTAATTCTTTTTCTCCTAGATAAAAATTGGCACCGTCAATATACGTTACGCCATTTTTTACCGATTGATCATAAAACAGACTTGTATCAACACCTTGCGGAAAAGTTAGCCAAAGGAAAAAGCCGCCTTCTGGTGCAACAAACGATACCTCATCGCCGAAAAACTCACGGATTGACTGCACCATTGCATTTTTTCTTGTCAAATAAAGCGCATTTAATTTTGCAAGATGGGCTTCAAAATCGATACTGGTTAAATATTTTGCTGCAACCTCTTGAACAAACACACTGGTTCTTCCATCCGCTTTCAGCATCGCCATTTTACTGATTACTTCTTCACCTGATATCGCCCAACCCATCCGGATTCCGGGAGCAATGATTTTCGAGAATGTACTAAGATAGACGACCCTTTCCGGAGCAAATGAATAAATAGATGGCAGGTAGTCTCCTTGAAAGTTTAACTCAACATATGCATCATCTTCCAAAATATAAAAATTATATTCATAGGCAAGCATAGCTAATTTTTTTCTTCTTTCCAAAGAAAGATTTACACCTGTCGGATTATGATAGTTTGGCATAATATACATCATTTTCGGTAAAGGCTTGCCGTTTGCACGGGCTTCTAGCAAAGCCTGCTCCACTAAATCAACCCTCAGGCCGTTTTCATCCACAGCAAAAGACGTTAACTCAACTTCTGCTAAAGAAAAAATCCGAATTGCTCCGAAAAACGACGGGCTTTCGATCCAAACTTGATCGCCAGGATCAGTTAAAGTTCTTGTCGCCAAATCTATCGCTTGCATTGAACCGGTTGTGACTAGTATTTGATTATTTTCTGCACCTATAGAACGTAAAGCAGACCGCTGCTTAATCCATTCAACAAGCTGTTCCATCCCCGGACCGCCGCTGTATTGAAGGCAATCCTTTCCTTCCGTTTTCAGAGCAATTACGGCTGCGTCTGCCAATTCATCTATCGGAAAAGCTTCTTTTGGCGGAAACCCGAAAGACAAAGGAGTAAAATTAATTTGCTCTCCGCGTTTTGCGGGTTTTACAAAAGGAATATTAGGAAAACGTTTTGAAAATGTAAATTCTTGCAAAGCACTCATGTAAAAATCCTCCTAAAATATGAAAAAATAAATAATCAATTTGCATATTATATACAAACAATTGATTATATAACAGGTTTTCCTGAATATCGCTGCAATGGTTGCAGCGTGTCAGTTTTATGTTGATTTTATTATCATTATATATG
>JAGKQJ010000254.1 GCA_017898095.1 Bacillaceae bacterium Marseille-Q3522
TGTTTCAAAAATATGTTTCGATAACCAATTGCAAGCCTTACGATACGCATTAGTGGTATTCTTCAGGCTTTCAGCTTGTTTGTCAGAAACATATAGTTGTATTTTCGCAGTAATCGTACTCATTATTCCCACCACCTTTCACTAAATATATTATAACAAATTATTAGTGAAAGAAAAAGGCATAAACAGCGAAAGGAGGAGGCGAGGCGGAAGTTTCAGATACTTAGTATGGTACGAAAATCTTACGATTTCGACACACCATACCGTATCTGACGGCAATTCCTCCCCACCTTAACGTTGGGCTGCGCCCTGCACACGTTTGAAGATGGGGTATCCTTGCCGATTTTAGATGAAGCGATTATTTTTTTGCATTTTTTCACTGTATGGTTCCTCCTGCTCGTTTTTCCTATACTAGCAGGCTACCAGTTGTAACATAGTTTCGCATTAAGCAAAATTTAACATATTGAAAAAGCGATACAAAAAGCTTGATAGATACATATTTGCATGCTCACATGGAAAAAACATGCAATTATATAATTTTTCCTTTATTCATTCAATATGTAAATTTATAGTGCAATATTAACAATAAATTTCATTGTTGTTGCAATTTTATCAATCTGTTATCATGGAAAGGGCAGTTTCCAACCATTTTTGCACATAATAGTGCGGTTTTTGAAATTGTTTTGTTGCTTCATACTTTCCCTTCATAAAATCATTCGTGAAAGCTTCCATTTCATAAGCAAGTGCTTTCTTACTGTCGCCGGCTGTCAAACTTTCGACTTTTCCATTATTATAAAAAATCGTTGCTTTTTCACTGCAAGGATACGTATCAATCACGATGTATCCTTCATCAAATGCCAGCGTCGCTTCTTTTGCCATTCGTGCGGAAAATGTGATCGGCGTTACCGCCATTTGCCCTTTTGCATTTTTCAATGTAATAACACTTTGATCATCTACCCCTGTTCCTGCTAACATGCCTGTTGCAAACAATTCATAATCTGCATCTGTGTCTAAACACATTGCACAAAGTGACAATGCATAGACTCCGACATCAAACAAGGCCCCGCCACCAAGTTCTTTATTAAAGAAGCGATTATCCGGATCTCTTGGCTTTCGTGTCGCAAACGGCGCTAATAGATATTGCAATTCACCCAGTTTCTTCGTTTTCACGATCTCTAAAATAATCTTCGTCAGCGGCATATAGTAAAGCGTAATCGCCTCCGTAAAAATCAGATTTCTCTTATCTGCTTCGCTTTTTAAAAATTCATAATCTGCTAATGAAATTGTCGCAGGCTTTTCGGCCACGACATGCTTTCCGTATTGCAAAGCCAATAAAATATCTTCCCGATGCAATGTATTAAACGTTCCAATATAAACTGCGTCTATTTTCTTATCCTGTAATAATTCTTCAAAGGTATCATATACATTTGCCACACCATATTTTTCCGCAAAAACAACAGCCTCTTGTTTATTTCGTGTTGATACTCCGAATAGCTCCAGCCCTTCAACTTCCTTCACAGGTGGAATTAATGTCCTTTCAATCGTATCTAATCCTAAAACGCCCAATCGAATCGTTTTCTTCATGTTTATTCTCCCTGTTTATCAGTTTATCTTTTTTAAACTTAGTATATCTTTTCATATGTCTATTTAAAAGCTGGAGTACTGTGAGTATTTTTTCATCGTACAAAAGTAAGACATTTGTATTTGATTTTTCATGAACTTAGTACTGATTTCTTATTTTTTGTATTTCGTAGAAAAATAACCATATAATTTTTCTAAAATGCTCTTCTTTCCATTACAATGGATATATTAAAAATGCTCCTATCGGAGGTATGGATCATGGATCTTTCAGATGCACTGCAAAACATTTATGGCGTGCTTTCCAGCCGCTCTGCTTCTGTCGATGAAAAAATAACACGATTGCAACGGGCAAAACGGAAAATCGAGGAAGAACAAAATGCAAGTGCTTATGAAATACGAAAAATAACCGTTCCGGATCTTGGTGCTGCCTGGAAAGGAAAGCGTTCACATACGTTTGAGAATGCACGTGAAGATGCCTTTAGAGAAATGGAAAAGATTCTCCATTGGGACTACGACGATTGCAAACAAGAAATTGATTCGAAAATAAACGATTTAGATAAGCAACGGGATTTTCTTAACTATGTGAGCGGGTTGGCTTATCAGACAGGAGAGCTGCTGAAACAAGGGGATGAAGTATATGAAGAGGCAGCCGAAAGATTGAATGATTTACAAAGGAGGCTGTACTCGTGAATACGATCAAAATGTACCACTCCGAATTGATGGGACAATTAAAAATAGCAGAGCAAGCGCTTCATCATGTGGAGCTGCCGCATTTTCCCTCTGATCAACTGGGGAAAAATCAGCTCAGCTTTACAGAAAAATGGCTGGAAAGAGAAGATTTTCTCGTAAAAATGATCGCCGAATATCTCGAAATTGTGGATAAGAACCTCGAAGATACACGTGCCAATATTGACCTGATCAAAAAGCAGGATGAAGCAATTGTAAAATAATCACAAAGGGGCTTTGGAAACAAATGGGGATGAAAGTATATGAAGCCGAAACATTGCTGTCGACATTGGAAGAACGGACGAAAAAATATGAGGCGTTAAAAGATCAGTTTCAGCGATTAAAAAAAACATTCACCAATATTGCCGAAAATGATCATTTCCAAGGCAGAGGAGCAAAAGCAATCAAAAGTTTTTACCAGGCGCAAGCAGATGTAGCGGATGCCTGGCTGCTGTTCATCGAACGGAACATTGCTTTTTTCCGTGGTGTAAGCGGGATGGTGGAAGATGCCCACCTTGGAGAGGATACGGTTGTGCATATACCGTTTTTAGAGGAAGACCTGGATCGCTTGAATTGGATGGCAAAAGAAAACATTTACCAGCAACAAGCTGCACTGCGAAGCATTTTTTCCGAAATCGACGATTTAGTACCGCTGCAGGCTTTTTCCACGAATAAAGTGATGCAGCATTTGAATGATGCCGACGAAGAACGAAGAGAAACGATCGCCCGTGTCGAAGAACTTGACCGGCAGTTGTCGTTGGAATATGCTGAATCTGAGTACGAGGAAGGCTATGTATACACGCTTTTCCGCCAACTAATCGATGCAACGAAAAAGGGCGAGAACATCACCCCGCTTCACTTCAACGCACATGCCTTTTACAACAGCAAAGTATACCAGTTGAAAACAGAAATGGTGCAGCGGACAAACGAATATGTAACGTTTAAAAAGGAACTGCTCGAACAAAGAGAGCTCGCAAAAGAAATCGAAGCGCAGGAAAACCGGCCATGGTACGAGAAAACCTGGGATGGAATCGTCACTTTTTCCGGAGAATTTTTTGGTTATTATGATTCGAAGAGGGCTTTAGAAGGCATTGACCCTGTTACCGGGAGAAAATTAACAGAAGCTGAACGGATCACGGCAGGTGCGATGGCCGCAGCCGGATTCATTCCTTTATTCGGCTGGGCAGGCAGGGCATTTTCAGGTGGAAAAGCAGTCTATAAAACGATCCAAGGAGCCGATGCCGCTTCCAGTGCTTTAAAAGCCTATAACACAAGCAAGTCGATTAAGTATTTACAAATGTCAGAAATGGGGATTTACGGTCTCCTCTCTTTCAACGGATTAAGAGATGCCGTCACCGGAAAAGACATGTTTGGAAACGAACTGACCGAAGAACAGCGCCGGCAAAGCATGATAGAAGCTTTGTCGATGATTGGTCTCGGGGGAGCGGCTATTGGGGTTGACCGGGCGCTTAGGAAGAAAATAAACGGTAATGATATAAATAAAATTGTTAAATTTTCAGAAGTTCCTAAGGCTTCTGAGCTGAGATATTGGGCCGAACAACAAGGATATGAAATGTTATCAAATCAAAATGGTATTGAAGTGTGGGGAGTAAAAGGTAGTGATGGTTGGAGGTTGAAGATTAAACAACCATCAAGTATGCCCGGTATTCATCCCGATAGTATGAAACCAAGATATTCTGCACGGATAGAACTTGGAGTATATTTTGACCCTGTCACTGGCAGAACAGGAACACGAAAAGAACTTGGCCATTTAGATTTAGACTTTGATTAGGAGTGAATTTTATGAATATTAATATAGGAGAATATAGTTTTGTTGATTGCTTATTGATTGATTTTACAATTGATAAAACTGCTACCAAAATTGAATTAATATCAGAAGCATACTTTCCTATTACTGAGAATGCAGAGTATAGAAATAAAGGAAAGATAGCAATAATCTTAGATGAAATAACTCATTTAAATTTAGATATTAACTCAGAATTTCGTAATGATATTCTACAACCATATGATGAAGATGGCTCTGATTTTAAAGCTAATGAGGTCTATTCTATCGATATAGAAAAATTACACAATAAAAAG
>JAGKQJ010000255.1 GCA_017898095.1 Bacillaceae bacterium Marseille-Q3522
TTATTGGATAATATGGAGTATTTTCTCCAGGAACATGTTCTTGTGAAAATTCTTTTACAATAGTTGTTGATGGGCATGCTTGATTAGTTAAGTATTTAAATTCTGTTATCCTGGTGAAATTATAATCATTGGGATAATTAACCGTTCCGGTATCTTGTATATAGTCCTTTTTGTAATTTTCGAATTTGAATATTAAGGAACGATATGGAAGTTGTCCATACTTATAATTAAAGAAGTAATCGATCGGTCCAGTATAAACAACTTTACCATCAAATGGTTTCCCAAATAAAGAAACAGATCCAGACTCCAGTTTTATATCCATGACTTCTTTATAATCTGTGTTTAACATTATTTTTATGTTAGGATGATTTAAAATTTTTTCAAACAGTTTCGTATATCCTTCTTTTGGCATGCCTTGATATGGATCTTGAAAATACCGATTATCTTTACTAATGTAGACGGGAACTCTTCCAGTTACAGACGGATCTAAATCCTCTGGTGTAATCCCCCATTGTTTCACCGTATATCCCAAGAAAATTTTTTCGTAAATATATTCAGCAAGATATTTTAAATCTGCATCATCCGTTTCTCTTAACCTTAAAATTGGAATCTTTTTATTATAACCAAATTTTTCAACAAGTTTCTTTTCCAATTCTTCAGCAAGATACATTGGAAAAACTTCGTAAAGAGTATTTAAATTAAAAGGAATTGGTACTTGTTTTCCATCCATTATACCGAGAACTTCATGATGATAATGATGCCACTCGGTAAAATTAGAAAGATAATCCCAGACTTTTTTAACTTTTGTATGAAAAATGTGGGGTCCATAATTATGTACTAACACACCGTTCTCATCATAGGAATCAAATGCGTTCCCGCCTGTATGATTTCTTTTTTCGATAATAAGAACCTTTTGATTGAGTTTTGTTGCAAGCCTCTCTGCTAATACACTTCCGGCGAAACCAGCACCAATTATTATATGATCAAACATTTTTTCCTCCTATAATATTAATACCTTTATTTTTTAAATAAAGAAACATGGTAACTGTGACAAATATTTCAGATGTTAATACTCCTATGGCAGTTCCTATATGATTTAAAAACGGAACCATGCAAAAAGCAATAACAATATTTAGTAAACTTGTCATGATAAGCACTTTAGAAAAAGCTTTTTTATATCCGAATGTCAACATGGTTTGAATACCAAAGATGTTACTTAACCCTATAAGGAATGGTAATAAAGAAAGAATTTTAACTATTATAACCGAATTTTCGTATTGATCACCTAGTACAAGATTAACTAGAAATTCGGCTAAAAAGAAAATTATAATAGAAATTGAAAAAGTAAAAGCACCTACAAGTTTGACTATTTTTCTAATAAAAACCATCCCATTCTCTTTTGACTTAATTGCTAATTTGTTCATATGGGGATATATGGTTTGCGATATTGGATTAATCAGACCTGTTGCCGCATTAATTAATTTTTCTGCACTAGCATAATAACCAACAACTGTATTGTTGGTAAATAACCCTAGTATAAATGTATTACTTGCTGTATAGAGATTTATTGCGGCTGTTGAAATAAATATATGCCATCCTTCATGCAGTTGATATTTGACTTCTTTTAATGATGGAATCTCAAAGTAGATACTAAATTTCCTATTCACAAACCATATACTTAACACACCTGTAAAAACAAAACCCAGTGAGTTAAGCGTCGGAACTAAAAGAATATCATCATTATTATGAACGAAAACAAAGATGCAAATAGTTGCAATTCCTTTGGCAACTATGTTTAGGATCGTTATGTACTTCATTGACTCCATGCCTTGAAAAAACCAAATTGGAAACAATACATTTCCAATAACAAGCCCAAAAGTTAAAATATATATAAGGGAATGGTTACTGAATTTAGGAATCGCTAGTACTAATATACATAATGTAATAAAACTTAAACACATTAAGATTATTTTAATAGAGAGTACAGAACTAAATATACTTTGTAATTCGCCCCTATTTTTTTGGTGTAATGAAATTTGTTTTGTCGCTGACAAATTAAATCCGTAATCCGTAACAATAATAAAAAACTGAGTTAAAGATTGTGCAAAAGATACCATTCCGAACCCTTCCGGACTAAGCACCCTAACCAAATAAGGCAATGTAATCAAAGGTAAAATATAATTTATCCCTTGAAGTATTGTCAACGAAAGAAAGTTCTCTAATAAAAGTTTCTTTGCTGTCATTTTTAAATGTACTCCTAACTATAATTAAACACACCTTATATTCTTAACAATTAGCAATTGAGCTTATGAAAGAATAAAGCCATTAATTACACATGATAGGTGCTTCAACAATTAGTATGCACCTTTTCGAAGAATAACCATCAACACTGTTTTAAACAATATATAAAAATCAAACTTCATTGATTGATTATACACATAATATAATTCGAGGTCTACCCGTTCCGGATATCCGATATCACTTCTTCCGCTTACTTGCCAAAATCCCGTCATCCCGGGTTTTACGGATAAGAAATCTGAAGTGTGGTTTTTGTATTCCATTAATTCTTCTTCCACGACTGGCCTCGGACCAACCAAGCTCATGTCACCTTTTAATACATTAATCAGCTGTGGAAGTTCATCGAGACTTGTCTTCCTTAAAAATCTTCCAAATCTAGTAATTCGGGGATCCTCTTCCGGTTCTAATTTATAATTATTTTTGAGATATTTTTCATACATTAATTTATTTGCTTTTAACTTTTTATCAGCATCTACACACATGGAACGAAATTTATATAGGTCAAATTGCCTGCCGTCTTTGCCAAAACGTTTTTGTTTGAAAAGAACCGGCCCCTTTGCTTCTCCAAAAAAATAAAAAAGACGAATTGCAATATAAACAATACCGACAAATAAAAGACCTACCAGCGATCCAATGATATCAATTAATCTTTTGGTTTTATTATAAAAAAAAGATGTATTATTCAATTGCTGTTTTTTTGTTTTATATTCATCTGCATTGTATTGCGGTATATTTATTTTATAACCTGGGTCAGCCATACATTGCTCCTTTCTCATGATGAATGCTGGAACATTTTTAAAATATGAACATTCACTTTTATAAAAATATAATTAATTCTTTTATTCCTTTTGTCCCATATCTCTGGATTATAACAGACAATTATCAACATTTCACTACATTTTTTTGCTTATCCTTGTAAAATATTGAGAAATCATATATTATAATAATTAATTAATCATCGAGTTCACTATTTATTTGTAGGAAAGAGGTACCATATGAGCTTACAACGTCAACAAAGAAAACGAAAAAAAAAGCTAAGAAAATGGGTCTATATAGTTATTTCCGTCCTCTTATTGGGGATTATAGGGTATGGTACCCATATTGCCTTATCTGTAAAATCGACAGCAGATAAAGTTCATGTCGACTTGAGTCGAAAAAAGTCTGATAAACGTACGGAGGAAGTTTCTTTACAGGAATTAAACCCTATCACGTTGTTACTGATGGGTGTCGATGAACGAGAGGGCGACAAAGGCAGATCCGACACGATGATCCTAGTCACTTTAAACCCGAAAAAAAATTCCATGCAAATGTTTAATTTGCCCCGCGATACAAGAATGGAACTGGTTGGCAGAGGAACACAGGATAAAATTAACCATGCTTATGCCTATGGCGGACCGGAAATGTCCATTGAATCTGTGGAAAACTTTTTTGATATCCCCATCGACTATTTTATTTCTGTGAATATGGAAGCTTTAAGCGAAGTGGTAGATGCTCTCGGAGGAATCACAGTTAATAATCCGATATCGTGGGTGGAAACCGGCGGCTACTATGAAAAAGCAGGCTTTGTCTATGAAAAAGGCGAGATCAATCTTGATGGCCCGCAAACTCTCGGATTTGTGCGGATGAGATACCAAGATCCCCGCGGAGATTTTGGCAGACAGGAAAGAGAAAAGCTTGTTCTTAACGCTATTATTGAAAAAGGTGCAAGTCTCTCATCTGTAACAAAAATACAAAGTTTACTTGATGTCATCGGAAATAATGTGCAAACGAATATGACACTTGATGACATGATTAATCTCCAAGCGAATTATGCTGGTACAAGAAGTAATCAGGAAACGTTTGAAATTAAAGGGAGCGGGGATACAATTGATGGAGTCTGGTACTATATTGTTCCTGAGGAAGAAAGACTTGCAGTTGAAAGTAGAATTAAAGAGTTTTTAGAAATTAATAATGGAAATTCGTAAGTTCCGGATCATTTGTATACTTTCCTAATTAATAGAGCAGGGTAACCCCCTTTGGAGGCTGCCCTGCTTATTATATTAGCATTTTTTTATGAGCTTTTAAG
>JAGKQJ010000256.1 GCA_017898095.1 Bacillaceae bacterium Marseille-Q3522
ATTTAGACACGAAAAGTTATATGTAATTTTGTTGTTAAGAATTTTACTGAAACGTTGAACTGTGAGAAAAATCACTGCTTTTGTTGTAAGTATTATGATTAATTATAAAAAGTGGCTATCTTATACATAAGCTGGCTGTTAAATCGAAAGTAAATCGGGACGGTGTCGTTTTGAAGAAAACTGTTATTACGATTGTTATTGTAGTTGTTGCCGCCATTCTTGTAATTGCCTTAATAAACAGAAATAACATTACATCAATGGAAGATATGGAGTATATTTCTTACCAGGATTCTTTTCAACAAGATGAAAATCAGTATATCGTTTACTTTTGGCAATCCACTTGCAAGTACTGTAAAGAGATCGAAAATGATGTTTTAGAATTTGCAAGAAACGGAGAAATGCCAATTTATGTTGTAGATATGCAGGATGAAAATAATGTTTCCGCATGGTATGATTGGGAAGGCCATCATCAACAATATGACAAAATTATTGGAAAAATTGTCGACGGGAAAGAAGAACTTAATGAGGATTTTGACCCGGCAGCGTACGAAAATGAACCGAACGTCAATTGGACTTTCGAAATAAATGATAAAGATGAAATTGTAGCCCGCCATAATACTGCGTTTGGAAATGAAAATCCTGAGACAGCGGATGAGATTGAAGTAACTGGAACTCCAACGATGATCTTAGTGAATGATGGAAAAGTGAGTGAATATGGTGTTGGTGTGGATGAAACAAGAGAGATTATGGGGAATGATTAATAGAAACAGATCCGATGCGAGACCCCTCTGAAATAAGCAGAGGGGTAAATCTTTTTTTTGAACATTATTTTCTCTCTTGCCAATTCCCCTTCATGGGCATACACTGATTTTAACAGCATTGGGGAGGGGTTATCGGTGTATGTGGAAATTAAGCATCTGTCTGAAGCAGAGCAGGCCGAATATATAACGAGAAAATTAGTGGCGATGAAAAGCTATAGTAATACAACAGAAGAAGCGGAGAAAGCCGCTGTGCTGGAAGCAATCATTCGTTCATTTCCATATTTTCAACATCATCCGCAGCAAGTATGGTCACAAGCTGTTCCAAACGACATCTATCAGCGGAAAAATATTTTTGCTTTTTTACCAAGCAAAGTAAAAACAAAGAAAACGATTATTTATCATGCGCATTATGATACGGTCGGAACGGAGGATTTTGGTCCGGTACGTGATATTGCCCATGACAGTGATGCATTACAGAAATTTTTCACTTCTTATGAAAGCGATCAGGATGTGCAAAATGATGCGAAGAGTAATCAATGGCTTTTTGGCAGAGGTGCTGTCGATATGCAGAGCGGGATTGCCATACATCTCGTGAATTTGTTATATTACAGTAATCATCCTGATGAATTATCGAATAACTTACTGATTATGTTCAATCCTGACGAGGAAAGTGAACACAAAGGGATAAGGTCCGCATTAAATGAGTTAAAAAGATTACAGGATGACAAGAAACTTATTTTTAAGGCGGCGCTAAATAATGATTTTACCGCTCCGCTTTTTCCAGGGGATAACCGTAAATATATTTATACAGGAGTAGCGGGGAAGGTGCTGCCATGCTGTAGTATTTACGGCAAGGAAGCGCATGCCGGGGACAGTTTATCCGGCATTGATGCGACATTTATTGCAGCAGAGATGAACCGCCGTATTACGCAAAATTTTCAGCTTGTGGAAAGACTGTCCGATGAGCTTGTGCTGCCGCCAAGCTGTTTATATATGAAGGATGATAAGCATCATTACGATGTACAAACACCTTCAAGTTACAAAATGTATTACAATTTTTTTATGTACGAAAAATCTCCGCAACAAATTATGAATGAGTTAAAAACAATTGCGGAGGAAGCATGTAACGATGTAGAGGAGAAATTAAGTGAATACGAAGCAAATTACCGGCAACAAAATCAGCTTCCAGATCGGAATTTAAACTGGCATATAGAAGTGTCGACATTAGAAGAATACCAGCAATATTTACAAAGCAAAGGGATCCGACACGAACAAATACTCAACGATGCAGTAAAAGAGGGGGAAGATTCGAGGACGGCGGCATTTCAAATTGTCGAATCCCTCTATTTAGCCGATCCGGAAAAGAAAGCACGTGTGATTCTCTTTTTTGCCCCGCCTTTTTTGCCGACAAATAAACTGCCTCTTGATGATGGAGGGCAAAAAATAAGGAATGTCCTACAAGAAGCACTTCAAGATCCGAAGGAAACTTTTAAAATCAGAAAGTATTTTCCTTATCTAGCGGATGGTTGCTTTTTATCTTTTCGCGGTACGACAAACGAAATCGATTCATTAAAAAATAATTTTCCGGCAATGGATAGATTGTTTCCTTTGCCATTAAAGGAAATGCACGAGCTTAATATACCGGCTTTGAATATTGGCGTTTACGGGAAAGATGCACATAAATGGACGGAACGTGTCTATAAGCCATACACATTTGGCAAGCTCCCCGGTTTATTAAGAAAAATTACGGAAAAATTAGCGCAACTGTGAAATCGTATTACAAAAGCTATCGATGCAATACTATCCGATCCTGATCCAGGTTTCCTAACGTAAGGGAAAAGGGTTATCCGCATACTAAAAAAGTGCCCGCAAATCTTTGCAGAAGATAGTTTCTGTAAAGATTAGTTGGCACTTCGAAAATCGAAATGTTACTCTCTGTCGATAACTTTCTCAGGTAAATCTGTTTCGTACCATAGATTCAACATAAATCATCAGCATGTAGCTTCTCAAGATAAAGTAAAACTTCCATCAATGGGCTTTTTTCGACGTACAGGACGTACTAGTGCCGACGTTGCAACAGGACGTTGCGCCTTTAGTCGGTAGACGTACAGGACGTACTAGTGCCGACGTTGCAACAGGACGTTGCGCCTTTAGTCGGTAGACGTACAGGACGTACTAGTGCCGACGTTGCAACAGGACGTTGCACCTTTAGTCGGCGTTCATCCCCACTGATGGTTAGTCACGCAGAGCCTGGTTGAAATATCTAAGAGCTGAAGCTCTTAGATATTCCTTACCTGCGATAAAATTGCAATCATAGCTTTTTTGCACCATCAGCCATTTTTCATGACAATGGTTTCCAGTGTATTGGCCACCCCTTGGCAATTATCTGCCACTTCTTCTAATTCTTCGTATATTTCCTTATATTGAATAATTCGGATTGGATCTTGTTCGACTGAAAATAAGTGCTTAATTGACTGGCGGAGAATACCATCACAATTTGCTTCATAATCTTTGATTTTTATCGCATGTTCTCTCAGTTGTGACCAATTTTTTGTAAAAATTAATTCAATCGACAGATCAATTTCATTGGCACAGCTTTGTATCGCCTCGACAAATTTAATCATATAATCATCCGCATTCGTGATTGAATACATTTCAAAGCGGGCAGCGCAGCTTTCCAGTCCGTCGAGTACATCATCCATGTTTATCGTTAAAAGTAAAATATCTTCTCTTTTAATTGGTGTGAAAAAGGCATTATTTAAGTCCTTGATCATTTCATGTACATATGTATCTCCATTTGTTTCGAATTGTTTCATCGTTTCTGAGAAAATTTTCAAGTCACTGACATTTTTTAGCTTATAGGTCGCGAAAAAATTAGCGCTTTTCTTTAAATTTCCAGAAATAAGTCTTAATGAAGTTGCAAATTTCTTTTTTCTTATAAAAGGCATTTTCAACTCCGGTCACGAAAAATCTGTGTAATCTACTTTCCCGGTTGTCTTGATGAATGTTTTTAGCAGATCCGACCTATGCAAACATACTTTCTAAGGAACCTGAAAAAGTGTTTATATCATAATTTCAGCGCCGGAAGGACACCTCCTTTAGCATTTCTTTTTCCCATCCATTGATTTTTAAACATTTTTTCCACTTTCATTATTGTTCAGTTTTTTCACCTGCGCTTTTTATTTGATATTTTTAAGGGTACTAAAGCAAAGCGTAAATTAATCGGAGAATCAAAGCGGATTCTTCAATTTTTCCGTTTATTTTTGATTGTTAATAGAGGGAAGACCCTCACCTTTAAACGAAGAGCAGGAGGGATGTTCACTGAACCTTACTCCCTTTATCTTCAATCATACTCTGCTTCTAACTCCGTTCAATGTTTGTAAGAAAAATGGATAATGACACCATGATTATTAAAAATAACATAATTTTAACCTAAAATGATAAAGTTGGACAGTCTTTTAT
>JAGKQJ010000257.1 GCA_017898095.1 Bacillaceae bacterium Marseille-Q3522
TTATAGTACAGATAAATAATTTGGAATAAAAACCTAGTTACTTTTTCCTTGTAAGTTCTCTTTAAAACGCGAATGTAACAGGTTTCACAGTATCGTCACAATTTATGTGAACTATATCACAAAAAATCTGTTATAGTAAGAGTGTAGCCAAAGTGTTACAACTGTAATATAAATAATCGATTAATTCACAACTATTTCGAAAGAGGTGGATGAAATGAAAAGCAATGTGATTGAAAAGGTAGAACAAAATAATCCTTGGCAAGGATTTGTCGAAGGAAATTGGACAAAAGAAGTGGATGTCCGCGATTTTATTTTAAAAAACTTTACTGCCTATGATGGAAATGATTCCTTTTTACAAGGACCGACAGAAGCTACAAAAACACTTTGGCAGCAAGTAATGGAATTATCGAAAAAAGAACGTGAAAACGGCGGCGTCCTTGATATGGACACTGATGTTGTTTCCACCATTACTTCTCATGGTCCCGGATATTTAAACAAAGACCTTGAAAAAGTTGTCGGTGTTCAAACTGATGAGCCATTCAAACGTTCATTCCAGCCGTTCGGCGGCATTCGGATGGCATCTCAGGCATGTGCAGCTTACGGTTATAAAGCAAGTGAAGAATTGGAAAAAATCTTCACTGATTACCGGAAAACACATAACCAGGGTGTTTTTGATGCCTATACAGATGAAATGAAACTTGCCCGCCATGCAGCAATTATTACCGGTCTGCCTGATGCTTACGGCCGCGGACGTATCATTGGTGACTATCGCCGTATTGCACTTTACGGTTTAGATTTTCTCATTAATGAAAAGAAAAAAGAAAAACAATTAACAAGCAGCGTCATGAGTGAAGATGTGATCCGCCTAAGAGAAGAATTGTCAGAACAGATAAAAGCGTTAGGCGAATTAAAACAACTTGCACAAAGCTACGGCTTTGATATTGCAAAACCTGCCACTAATGCCCAGGAAGCATTCCAATGGCTGTATTTCGGTTACCTTGCAGCAGTAAAAGAACAAAACGGTGCAGCAATGAGCCTTGGACGTACTTCTACTTTCTTAGATATTTACATTGAAAGAGATTTGCAAAACGGAACATTAACAGAGCAGGAAGCACAAGAAATTGTTGACCACTTTATTATGAAATTACGTCTTGTAAAATTCGCCCGTACTCCTGAGTACAATGAATTATTCAGCGGAGACCCGACTTGGGTAACGGAATCCATCGGTGGTGTCGCAATCGACGGCAGACCGCTTGTAACAAAAAATTCATTCCGTTTCCTTCATACTTTAGACAATTTAGGACCGGCTCCTGAACCAAACTTAACTGTACTTTGGTCTACCCGCCTTCCTGATGAGTTTAAAAAATATTGTACGAAGATGTCTATTAAATCAAGCGCAATTCAATATGAAAATGATGATTTGATGCGTGTCGAATATGGCGATGATTACGGAATTGCCTGCTGCGTGTCTGCAATGCGTATCGGCAAACAAATGCAATTCTTCGGTGCCCGCGCAAACCTGGCCAAATGCCTGCTTTATGCAATCAACGGTGGGAAAGACGAAAGACTTAAAATTCAAGTTGGGCCGGAATATGCACCAATTACAAGTGAATACCTTGATTATGACGAAGTAATGGCAAAATATGAAAACATGATGGATTGGCTTGCAGGTCTCTATATTAATACATTAAATGTCATCCATTATATGCATGATAAATACAGCTATGAAAGAATTGAAATGGCTCTTCATGATAAAGAAGTTTTACGGACAATGGCTGCCGGTGTTGCCGGTCTCAGTGTTGTCACAGACTCCTTAAGCGCCATTAAATATGCGAAAGTAAAAGTAATCCGTGACGAAAACGGCATCGCTGTTGATTTTGAAACAGAAGGTGATTTCCCTAAATACGGAAACAATGATGACCGTGTTGACAGCATTGCTGTTGAGCTCGTAGAAAAATTTATGAAGAAATTACAAAAGCAAAAAACGTATCGGGATTCTGTTCATACATTATCTATCTTAACGATTACGTCAAATGTTGTATACGGTAAGAAAACAGGTAATACACCAGATGGACGGCGTGCAGGACAACCATTTGCTCCCGGTGCAAATCCGTTGCACGGCCGTGATAAAAAAGGAACACTCGCTTCCCTTTCATCTGTTGCGAAATTGCCGTATAAATATTCTTTGGATGGTATTTCAAATACGTTCTCTATCGTTCCGAAAGCACTGGGAAAAGATGAAGATAGCCGTTCTGTTAACTTAGTTTCCCTGCTTGATGGCTACGCTGTTAAAAAAGGTCATCACTTAAATGTGAATGTGTTAAACAGAGAAACTTTGTTAGATGCAATGGAACATCCGGAAGAATATCCGCAATTAACAATCCGTGTCTCCGGCTATGCTGTTAACTTTATTAAATTAACAAGAGAGCAACAAATGGATGTAATTAACAGAACTTTCCACAAAACAATGTAATGTTCTGATATAACTGCTAAATCCGAAAAGGAGTTTTCTCCTTCGGATTTAGCATCTACTATTCATAAGAAAGGAAAGCCCCTTTTTCCCGGAGATTTTGATTTTGGGAAACTGTTCTGTTATAAGGAGCGGAAAGTGCACTCTGCTTCATTTAGATAAGTACAGCATGTAAAAAAGTAAAATTGCAGTTTTGAACATGCAACTAATGTAGTTTGCAGTCATTTCCCTATACTTACTATGAAAAAGAAGTTTTCTTTTCTGATGAAAAATAATCTGAAACCTGAAGGGAGTCTTGAATATGTTTGGCAATATTCACTCAATTGAAACGTTTGGTACTGTTGATGGTCCTGGAATTAGATATGTCGTTTTTACGCAGGGTTGCCTTTTACGCTGTCAGTTTTGCCATAATGCGGATACTTGGGAAATTGGAACCGGTAAACAAATGTCTGTTGCGGAAATCATCACTGATTTAAAGTCCTACCTCCCTTTCATTGAATCTTCAGGAGGAGGGATTACAGTTAGCGGCGGGGAAGCATTACTGCAAATTCCCTTCTTAATTGAATTATTTAAAGAATGTAAAAAGCTTGGTATCCATACTGCAATTGATTCATCAGGAGGTTGCTATTCCACAGCCCCCCACTTTCAAAAGCAGCTAGAAGAGCTGATGCAATATACCGATTTAATCCTGCTTGATCTGAAACATATCGACAGGAAAAAACATAAAGCTTTAACCGGAATGGTGAACGATCACATTTTACATTTTGCACAATATTTATCAGATCGGAAAATCCCTGTTTGGATCCGCCACGTACTTATTCCAACGATCACGGAAAACAAGGAAGATTTGCAAAAGCTTAGTGAATTCATCGGTACGTTGAAAAATGTCGAAAAGATTGAAGTACTTCCTTATCACAAACTCGGCATCTATAAATGGGAGGCTCTTGGACTGGACTATCCGCTAAAAGGCATTGAACCGCCAACGGACGAGAGTGTAGAAGCGGCTTATAAAATTTTGTCGCAATATCAATACAATCTAATCGAGTAGGAGGAAGCTAAAAGCCTCCTCTTACTCGATTCTCAATAAGCTATTCATTACTTCCTTTTGTTTAAATGTTCAGCTTACAGACACGAATTTACTCTTTCCACCATTCATCAAACATTGAAACAGGCGATTGGCGCTTATGCTCTGTTGCCAAATAGCGTTGCTCTATTTTTTCAGACACTTCGATACTTACTTTCTTTCCTTCTAAATAATCATCGATATCATCGTACGTAATTCCGAGTTCTGTTTCATCGGCTTGTCCGGGAACACCGTCTAATAAATCCGCTGTCGGGGTTTTTGTATAGATTGCTTCATCGGCACCTAATGTTTTTAATAAAGCCTTTCCCTGCCTTTTCGTTAAACCGGAAAGCGGCAGTATATCAGCTCCGCCATCTCCGTATTTTGTAAAAAATCCCGTAACTGCTTCAGCAGCATGGTCCGTTCCAACCGTTAATAATCCTTCCTGCCCGCCAATTGCATACTGGGCGATCATCCGCATTCTTGCTTTCACATTCCCCTTATGATAGTCACTTAACGGTGAATCTTTTGTCATAACCTTATACTGCTCTGCTGCCGCATCCACTGCGGATTTAATATTAAATTCCAATACTTTATCCGCTTTTATAAATTTTAAGGAACGGTCGGCATCGTGCTGGTCGTGCTGAACTCCATATGGAAGACGGACAGCAATAAAC
>JAGKQJ010000258.1 GCA_017898095.1 Bacillaceae bacterium Marseille-Q3522
AGGTAAACGTTATCCAATTAACTTAGAAGAAAAGAATAATATTAGATCACCAAAAGAGGAGTATGCATTATTTTTACAAATCGATTTGGGTTATTTCATGCGGGATCGTTTTAGAAAATATGTTAGAACGTTACGTGGATTTTTTGAAGAATATGGAGTCGAGGATACAATTTTCTTAATTAATATTCATGGAACAGAGCATAATCGAGGATTATCATTTCCAATTGGTATTAGTCAATTATATGAAGCATATACACAGGATAGTAAGTATTTATCCGGTTCGGATCATTATTTAGGAAATTTCAAAGTGGAGAACTTTCAAGACTTGTATTTAATGAATGCATATATGGAAGCATCCAATTTAGATGATCAGCCAATCTCTTCAATCGAATTTGAATGTGGCGACGGTAATTATGGGGTTTTCTTTGGGCAAGGGCATTTGGACGTTTCAGCAGCAGATTTCAAAATGAGAATGAGCATCGCACAGGGGAATCGCCTGCTAAATTATTATTTATTTGCTGGGGGAAAAAATTATCTATTGGATGTTGATATTGGAGATGGAAATAATAGGATCTCATTTCAAGGTGAAGAACATGGAATTGCTGCACCTATTGGTCCAACAGGAAAAATAAATTATACATATCCACGTTTAGCAACAGCGACAAATGTGATTATGGCTAGTGCGGAAAAGTTAGCAAAAGCAAATGAGGAAAGAGATAATGTAGCTTTTGCATTTATACCTGATTATTTTATGACAGAATACCAATATCCTGCTAGTCAGAAAGTGAAGGAAGTCATAAAGAATCTAGAAGAGTTTCGATCAGGTGGAGCGTGGAATAATTTAGCAAGAGCAATGTTATTCGGAGGTTATCGGTTTTCTGCCATAGACATACAAAATAATAAAATTTCTCAGAAAAATGTACAAGTACTTATCGTACCTTCTGCCAAATACATGGCGAAAGAAGTTCAAGAGAAATTGGCTGCTTTTATGGAAGCGGGGGGAAGTATACTTATTTACGGGCAACTGCCAATCTATGATTTAGAAGGAAATCCGTGCAGCGTATTAGCAAATGTATTAGAAGTAGAAATTTTAAATGAACGACGTACAAAGCATGACCATGTTTTGCATATTGTCGGTGATTCGTGGGCAAAGGGTCGTCCTGATTTAACCGTATATCATGTACAGGAATATAAAGGGAAACATTTCACTCCCATTTTCCGGACGTATGATAGTAGGGATGTGTGTGCTTTTGAAACCAAATATAAAAAAGGAAAAGCTGTCGTTTTTGGAACTCAACAACATGGGGACGTTGCATTTTTTACCGAAATGCTTTCCCGTTTAGGAGCCAAGAAGGGCTTAAGTCATAAGGGTAGTGCCAGTGGGATATTTATGACTACAACAAAAACAAAAGAGGAAGAAAGATTTTTACACATTATCAATTTTGATCAATATGATCAGGAAATCTCCATTTATGATAATGGAACAGATTTGTTTCATGGGAACAAATTAATGGTTCAAGCAAATGAAGCGATGATGTTACCGATTAACGTTACATATCATGACATAGTAATTAAGTATAGTTCAGCTGAAGTGATGAAGGTGGAAAAAGACGCTATCGAATTCCGCTTAACACAACCAAAAGATTTTATTGTAATCAAAACAAGGAAAGAAGTTAAGCCAAGTAATGACTATGTCATTATAAAGGATGATGATGACGTGACCATTCATTCCAACAAACATGCTAAAATTAGTCAGCATTTGAGGGTACAATTTCAATAACGTTTATTAAGGAGAATGAACAATGGTAGAAATCAAAAATAAACAAATTATTATTGATGGTAAACCTCAATTGATTATTAGCGGTGAGATCCATTATTATCGGATACCGCGAGAAAAATGGCAAGACCGGATAACAAAATTGAAGAGTGCAGGATTTAATACCGTTTCCACATATATACCATGGTTATGCCACGAGCCGTTAGAAGGAGAAATAGATTTTGAAGGAAGCACAAGAGCATCTTTAAATTTAGGTGCTTTCATCGATTTATGTCAGGAGAATCGGTTATTTTTTATCCTGAGACCAGGACCTTTAATCATGGCAGAAATGAAAAATGAAGGATTGCCTTATTGGTTATATACAAAGTACCCAGATGCGATACCTGTTGGCTGGGATGGAAAAAAGACGACTACTTCTGTACTTGACTATTTACATCATGGGATTTTGAAGGAAACGAAACATTGGTATCAAAAAGTGATGGAAATCGCTTTACCTCGTTTACATGAAAATGGAGGTAATATTATTGGCATTCAATTGGATAACGAAATTGGAATGCTGCAATGGGTAAGTAATACCCCGGATTTAACTCAAGGAGTGTTGGAAGATTTTCGAAAATGGCTGTATGAAAAATATGATGCAAAAATGCTTTTAAAGCGTTATCCATTCCTTATAGATAATCAACATTTCTTTATGAATTGCATCCGCTCTCCTAAAGAAGATTATGTATTAGAATTAATGAGTGATTTAGGATATTTTATGCGTCATAGGTTTACTAAATTTGTCGCTGTTTTAAAAAAAATGATGGATGAGTTGGGTGTAAAAGATACGCCTTATATCATAAATGTTCATGGAAGTGATCAAGGCAGAGCAAAAATGTTTCCATTAGGGATCAGTCAATTATTTGAAGCTTATACCCAGGATGAACAAATTATTGCAGGATCTGACCACTATATTGGCGATTTAACAGCGGATAAATTTCAAGATATCTACTTGATGAATGCTTATATGGAAGCGGTTAATCTAGAAAATCAACCGTTAAGTTGTATGGAAATGCAATGTGGTGATGGAGATCATGGATTAGTATTTGGAGAGCACCATTTTGATGTTTCAACTTCAGATATTAAAACAAGGGTAAGCATCGCTCAAGGGAACCGAATAATTAACCATTATTTATTTACTGGAGGCGTTAATTATTTGATGAATTTCCCTCTAAATGATGGTAATGATCGGATTTCTTTTACAGGTGAACATCATGGAATGGGGTCTATATTAGATTCTACAGGAAAGCCTGACTATACCTATTTCCGCTTATCAAAAATAAATAAAATATTACTAGCAAGTGCAGACAAGATTGCAAGTTGCTCAGAAGAAAGGGATAATATAGCATTTGCATTTATTCCAGACTATTTTATGACTGAATATCACTATCCAAAGAGCAAGAAAATGAAGGAGGTTATTCATGATTTAGAGTTTCACCGGGCAGGTTATGCTTGGGATACAGTGGGGCGTGCTATGATTGCTGCAGGTTTTCGTTTTTCTGCTCTGGATATACAAAATCAGGCTTTCACAAAATCGGATATTCGAACTCTAATCGTTCCAACAGCAAAGTTTATGGCAAAAATAGTACAAGAAAAACTTGTAAAGTATATTTTAAACGGGGGAAATGTTTTATTTTATGGTGAACTACCAATATTTGATTTAGAAGCAAATCCTTGTACAGTTCTAATTGATGCTATTGGAGTGGAGGTAATTGGACGAAGGGACACAATTCTTCCATATTATTTATTCGTTTCATCAGTTAATTGGGCAAATAATCTACCGGATATTTGTGTCCATTATGTACAGGAATATAAAGGAATGAACTTAGAACCTTTACTTATTGCTTATGACTCAAAAGAAATATGTGGCTTTGAAAAACAAGTTGGAGAAGGAAAAGTGATTGCAATCGGAACCACCTATGATTATAATGTTCTATTTTTTAAAGAGATATTAAAAAGGTTAGGTGCTGTTCCTGGTTTGTCTCATGATAATGAAGATTATGGAATATTTTTGACAACTACTATAAATGAAAAAGGAGAAAAATTTCTCCATATAATAAATCTGGATCATTTCCATAAGGAGTTAAGGATTCAATATGACGGGGAAATGTTATTTGAAGGGCGTACTATAACAATACATTCCAATGATTGTATGATGTTGCCGATAAATGCTGTATATAAAGACATTGAAATCTTATATAGTACGGCAGAGGTAGCGAAAGTGAGTGATGAGGCAATTGAATTTAGATTGACCCAGCCTCGAGATGTAATTTTATTAAAAACAAATAAAGAAGTGGAAGCCAGTAATGATTATGTTGCCTCATGGAATAGCGATAATACAATTCTCATTCAATCGTTAAAACATTCATTGGTAGACGATTTCTTG
>JAGKQJ010000259.1 GCA_017898095.1 Bacillaceae bacterium Marseille-Q3522
AACAAATAAGGGGGTTTAATTTAACAAGAAAAAATTGGAATTAAATTATAATTTACGACAATAGGGAATTACTAATTTCATTCTTTAATTCATTTGAATTAAAAAGGAAGAGAAAAATTTTTTAATAAAAAACAAAGAGAGGGCAATCCGAATATTGGAAAACGTAACAAACAAAAAAGATTTTTAGTTTTTGTTGCGTTGATCTCAACAGTTGGGGGGCTTCTGTTTGGATATGATACAGGCGTCATAAGTGGTGCCTTACCATATATGACACATCCCGGAGAGCTTAATCTCTCATCTCTTACCGAAGGCCTTGTGACAAGTTCCCTTCTTTTTGGCGCAGCATTCGGAGCCATCTTTAGCGGTAGGGTGGCTGACCAATACGGCCGCCGGAAGATCATTTCATTTATTGCAATTTTATTTTTTATTACAACTCTTGGTTGTTCTTTTGCACCTAATGTTGCGGTTATGGTTGTTTTCCGCTTCCTGCTTGGGCTTGCTGTTGGCGGAGCATCTGTCACTGTTCCGACCTATTTAGCAGAAATGGCATCAGCTGAAAGACGCGGTCAATTGGTCACACAAAATGAACTGATGGTTGTTTCCGGACAGCTTTTGGCGTACATTATTAATGCAGTGATTGCCAATTCATTTGAAGGCGTTAGTCATATTTGGCGCTACATGCTGGTTTTAGCCGCCGTTCCGGCAATTTTATTGTGGATTGGTATGTTTTTCGTTCCGGAAAGCCCGCGTTGGTTTGCTCTAAAAGGAAGGTACAAAGATTCATTATTGGTTCTTCGCAAGGTTAGAAAGGAACGGCAAGCAAAATCCGAGCTAAAAACAATAAAGGATTCGATTGCGGAAGAGGCAAAAATAGAAAAAGCTACTTTTAAAGATTTGAATACACCGTGGATACGGCGCATCGTATTTCTTGGAATTGGAATTGCCATTGTGCAGCAAATCACAGGTGTGAATTCAATCATGTATTATGGTACACAAATTTTACAAGATGCCGGTTTTCAGACAGAGGTAGCGCTTATTGCTAATATTGCCAATGGTTGTATTTCTGTGATCGCAACTTTCGTTGGCATCTGGCTCCTTGGCAGGTTCGGGCGCCGTCCAATGCTGATCGTCGGTTTGATTGGTACAACGTCAGCGCTTCTGCTTATTGGAATTTTCTCACTTACACTACAAGGAACTGCGATTCTCCCTTTCGCTGTGCTTTCAATGATGGTAACGTTTCTTGCTTTTCAACAAGGAGCAATTAGCCCGGTAACGTGGCTTATGCTTTCGGAAATTTTCCCGTTGAGATTAAGAGGTCTCGGTATGGGCGTGACTGTGTTTTGCCTTTGGATAACGAACTTTCTTATTGGTTTTATGTTCCCTATATCAATTGAAAATATTGGCTTATCAACGACATTCTTTGTTTTCGCTGCTTTTGGGCTGGGAGCAATTACTTTTGTAAAATTATACTTGCCGGAAACCCACGGAAAAACATTAGAACAGCTAGAAGAATATTTCCGTACTTTTGATAATAAACAAGATTTTGCGGATGCTAAACTGAGGAAAAGTGAATAAAGTTAAGATAAAAACAAGGCAGACTCCAAAACAGTTCGGAGTCTGCCTTGTTTTTTTTTGCATTAATGTTTTTTATTTGTAGTTATCCCTTACGGAAAAAGGTTGTAAGGCTGCAAAGTTATTTATATGAATGTCCATATATCTTTCAATCCTTCTTAATTCATTCATGACATCTGTAAAAGCCAGATACCTCTTGAAAGATGTTTCGGCTTATTTTTGTTTATTTATGGAAGTTGTATTTCTGATGATGGTGAAGGGAACCTTCGCATTTTTCATGATGGTCTTTCCAATCATGTTAGTCATTTCCATTGCAAAGTTCATATTTTTCGCACAGATCGCATTGATGATGCAATTGACTGCTTTTTTCCATTTATCTTGATGATCACATTTGTCACAATGATCATGACAGCAGTGTTTATCTTTTTTATCACCATGATCACATTTGTCACAATGTTCGGATTTCAAGCTGTGGTCTTTTCTTACGCATTTTTTCACAATGATCATGTTTCTGATTGTCTCCCCATTTTGCACATTTTTTACAATGACCGAATTTCTCCCCGTGATCTTCATCATGCCAGCAGTTGCATTTACCACATTTTTTGCAAATTATTTTTGGACGATTATCACAGAAACCATTTTGTAATTCATCACGTTGTTTGATACACTTTGGAGCTTCAAATTCTGAAACAGTAATTAGTCCGAATTCCAATTCCCTTACGATATTTGTTGTTGTTGGTCCGGTAATTTCCAATTGCAGCGTCGGCGCAAGTGTTCCGCCAAAATGTTCAAACTGGAATTCGGCAGGCAGCAATCCTACTTCTTCAATTGGAATCCCTTGCAGATTAAAGTTATCAATAAAGCTGGTCACCGTAAAATCAGGAAGTACTAACCAGGAGTAAGCTTGAAATGGCTCTTCCGGTGGATTTGCCACAACCAGTCCCCCATCATTCAAAGGAACATAGTTACCACGAAGTGAACTAGCTACAAAACCGTATAAACCATCTGGTCCAGGACCGGGTTCAAGACCAGGCGCAAAGGTAAACTCATGGCTGTCGGTAAACAAATAGTAACGTCCGCCTTTCACGATAATATGTGGCCGTTCTGTTTGCTGGTTTGTACACCTTGCCTCAAGTAAAGCTGGAAGAAGTATCCATTCACTATAGTCATTGCTCGCTAACAGGGCAATACCAATATTTCCGGAAAAAGCTCTTGCCTCTAATGGAACTCCGGGGCCGCAATTAACATCCTCCGCTGTGCCCGCGACATTTCCTTCAAATAACAAGTATTCACACCCGGTTGCCGGATCTTTAAACCACCAAGGATCGCGGAACGCGTAAATGATGCCGCCACCCATAGATTGTTCCAATGTTTGATACAATACTCCATCTGGTTCAAGAATGATCTGGTGGGGGCTAAAATTTATGAAACGGACTCCATCATCATCTGATCTTACCTCCGCAAATGCTACAGCGAGCCGTTGCTCAAAAGTGATAACCGGTTCACCAGCACGTCCAACAGCAGTATAGAAGAAGCGAACAACTCCGTCTTCTACGAAAGCAGAACCTGCCCATTCCCGTGAGCCAAAAGAAGTGCCTTCTTCAAATACCGGCCCGCCTTCTATCCAATCAAGTCCATTTTTTGAATAAAAATAGCCTATTTTTGCAACATCATGACGTTTGCCGGGGAGCACTGTCCGCGGTGCCGTCAAGCAGAAAATAACTCTCCAACCTCCGGGAAGTAGAGCAATGGAGCCATCTTTTTCGAGCAACGGCCAAGTATCCCATATCCATACATTTGGTGATATTCTCGGAAAAGGAGTTTGAATAACCGGCGCAGCATTTTCCGGAGTGATTCTTATTTGTTCCGCATCTTCTCTTGTCCATTGTGATGGGACAGCATCCCTGTGCTTGTCCAAACAGCGATCAACATCTTTACAAGGTTGATAGCAACAATATTTTTCTACATTTTTCTCTGAAAAAGTTCGCATAACAGAAACCTGATTTCCGGATCCTACAGCACTAGGAAAATTACGGTTGCTGGGTCCGCCTGGAATGGGAGACTCCTGTGGAGTTAAATCGGGAACAATGGATGTTTGCCGGCAGGCACGGGATTTTGTAAATTTCCCTTTATTTGTACCATTGCTTCGCGCTACTGCTTTATTGTGATTATACATGTAACCATCCTTTCGAATTTTATCGCAGATTAAGGGGCAGTAATACCCCCGCCTCAAAAATAGAGGTGAAACCAATCATGTTAGGGGGGGATAAACTGCCCCTAAAAGCCCGATTGGTTCAACTAACCATCAGTGGGGGATGAAAGAACCCCCCCACTGATGGAAGTTTCACTTTATTTGTTCTTTCATTTTGCACCTTACTAACATATTCAGAACAAAATTATCGGACTAAACAAAATAATTGGTGTAAATTCATTAATTTTGCTAGAATTCAAACATTAAGGCTATTGATTTACTATCCTTTAAAAATGGAATATCCAACCAAAATGGAAAAATACCATTGATATCCAGATTGAACCTATTAAAAGGAATTTGTAGGTGCGAGAAAATTTTGGATAGTTTTTTGCAGCGAGTAATAAAAAGGGGGATATTTTTACAATTCATTAT
>JAGKQJ010000025.1 GCA_017898095.1 Bacillaceae bacterium Marseille-Q3522
CTGTATGTATATTTGATTTGATCGTCACAGAATAAGTTTTACTTTTAGCTCCTTCTTTATAACAGCCATCCTTAAATGGGCAATTTTTGCACTTTTCCACATCAAAATAATAAGTGTCCACTTGATTAGCAGCTACACCTTTTTTACCTTGACGTGCTTTCCTTATAGCCATATGACCAGCCTTACAAACGTACATTCCAGCATCTTTATTGAAATCAAATTCGTCTTCTTTTTTACGAAAACCTTGCGTTACGGAAGGGTTTAAAATTTAGCCTAAGTTAAGGACTCTGTTGATTGGAGTGGAAGGCGGCGAAGACTCCTGCGGGAGTATGGGACAGGGGAGACCCCGCAGGCGCTTCAGCGCCGAGGAGGCTCCCCGAACCGCCCGCGGAAAGCGAAGCCGCCTGGAACGGAAATCAACAACTAGGTTTTAACACATTTCAAAATTTAAGGGACTTTTTCAGTGCCCTCCAGCTGCAAGCTGCTTTTTTTTGAAAAATTATTGTATTCAAGGAACGAAGAGGCGTCAGCCGTCGCTTTTTTTGGTATAATTGATCAAAAAGTTGCAAAATCCTTCTTCCAAACAAGTCAACTTTCAGAAGGAGAACTTGATTCAAGAGACGAAAAATAGAGGTGGCAGGAGTGAAAAAATTATTACTAACAGGGTTTGAACGCTTTTTGCAATTTTCGATAAACCCGACAGAATCGATTGTAAAAGCGCTCGACGGGCAGACAATTGCCGATTTTCTTATAGAAGGAGTTGTTTTACCGGTTGACTATTTTGCCGCTTCTAAAGCAGTGAAAAGTGCATTGGAAAAACAAAATCCCGACGCAGTCCTTTCCCTTGGCCTGTCGGCAGGCAGAAATGCCATCACACCGGAAAGAATTGCAATTAATTGCCGCGACGGTGAAGCGGATAATCGAGGTGTAGTGATGGAAGACAAGCGAATTTCGGAAATAGGAGCAGATGGTTATTTTTCTACACTGCCAATCCGGAAAATCGTAAATAGCCTGAAAAAGCATGGCTTTCCGGCAGGGATTTCTAATTCTGCGGGAACTTATCTTTGCAATCAAGTAATGTACACCGTTCTCCATTATTTAAAAGAAAATAAAAGAGATATTCCGGCGGGATTTGTTCATCTCCCTGCTTCGCATGAATTAGCTGCCAAGGAGAAGAAACCGTACCCGAGTTGGTCCCAACATGATTTGCAGCAGGCAATTCAAGTGACAATTGCTGCACTTTAAGTATATAAAATACTGACAAATTTCTCGGGAAATAATTTATTGTTGTCGATGGGAAATGATATATTTCTACAAGTGTCTTGTTTAACGAAAAAAGGATTGTCTTTCAGTTGTTTAACGGCTGCAGGCAATCCTTATGTCATTTAATTTAAAGGCCTAAGTCCTTTTTCTCAAAACAAAGCGCAGGTTAAGGGTCTCCATCAACTTCCCGTCGTTTTTAATTCATTAGATTACTTGGAAATTTCTTGACAATATACTTACGATGAGGAATCGTTAATTGCTGTCCGGTAAAAATAGTGCTTGACGTTAATGCATTTGTTTCTTGCAAATTCTTAATAGTAGTACCAAATTGTTTTGAAAGCTTGTATAGTGTGTCCCCTTTTTGAACAATATAGGGATTTGCCAAAGTTGTCGAAGTCTGTTTAATTCCGGTACTAAACACCGTCGAAGCCATAACTGCCGCCGCCAATGTTACACCGGCAAATTTTTTCCACCGTTTCAAAATTAACTTTTTTCTCGCTAAACGGATTCTTGCTCTTCGTGTCTGTGTAATGTACTCAGTTTGCATTTTCTTTTTCCCCCTTCATATATAATGGATATAAAAGTAAATAATTTTTCAGGTTTATCGCAGAAAAGCTTAAAAAGTTTTTGTCAGCCTTGTCCCTATTGCGTTTTTCGTGCATATATCTTCAACCAAGCTAATAAAATGTTACAAACCTTACAAGAGAGTGTTTGAGGTGAAGAGTCGTTTTGAAGCTAATGGAGATTTAGTTGAAGACATGATAATACATCGTAAAGAAAGAAAATCGCAGCTTTAATGGATCCTGTCTATTTGACAGATAAATAACTGCGATGTGACGAGTCGGGGTAGATAAGCGAGTCTCATTTCACACTTCTCACATCCAATTTAGGGAGGGCGAGTGGTGTGCACGATTACATCAAAGAGAGAACAATCAAGATTGGGAAGTATATCGTGGAGACGAGAAAAACAGTTCGCGTCATTGCGAAGGAGTTTGGCGTATCCAAAAGTACGGTTCATAAAGACTTAACGGAAAGACTTCCTGAAATCAACCAAGAACTTGCCAATGAGGTGAAGGAAATTTTAGATTATCATAAATCCATTCGTCATTTGCGAGGGGGAGAAGCAACAAAGTTAAAATATAAAAAGGAGGAATTAGAGGAAGATATGATTCAACATTGAGTGCAGAGGCGCTTTTTTCCTCTGCTTTTCGCTTTCCGGGAAAACTTAAAAAGCCGATAAATGTTAAGCTTGAACTTAGGCGCCAGCTTGCTTTTCCCCCAATCACGACCTAACAAGTTGCCTGATCCGGAAGTCAGATGTCAGATAACAGATATGGAGAACTTAGCGAGACGGGTTTCGAAGTAATTTTCGGGCTTCCGGCATCTGACCTCCGAGCTCTGTTTCACTTCCCAGGCTAAGACGCAGAAGTCACTACTTCCTGTGAAAGTCCGCGTCCTGCCAGACCTGCACTGCCCTGATCTTCCCGAAGCTCCTTTATTAGCTTTTTGAACAGATACTTTCCGACAAAATTCGAAAAAAAACAGTACATATTTTGACAAATTACTACTGAATAGCCATCACATATGATACAATATACAATTAGGAAAGAATGTCGCATATCAATTTTTGACGGTTATTTCTGCAATTTCCGATATTAATCGCTTTTTGCTTACAAAACATACATAGAAAAAACTAAGGAGGACTCGTAAAAACATGTTTGCCAGGGATATAGGGATCGATTTAGGGACAGCAAATGTATTAATCCACGTAAAAGGACGTGGAATCGTATTAAATGAACCTTCTGTTGTAGCAATTGACAAAAATACAAATAAAGTGCTCGCAGTAGGTGAAGAAGCACGCCGTATGGTCGGAAGAACCCCCGGGAACATCGTTGCGATCCGTCCGTTAAAAGACGGAGTAATCGCAGACTTTGATGTCACAGAATCGATGTTAAAATATTTTATCAATAAATTAAATGTCAAAGGCTTTCTCTCCAAGCCGCGTATTTTGATCTGCTGTCCGACAAATATCACAAGCGTAGAACAAAAAGCAATCAAAGAGGCGGCGGAAAAAAGCGGCGGAAAGAAAGTATATTTAGAAGAAGAACCGAAAGTGGCAGCAATCGGCGCGGGAATGGATATTTTTGTTCCAAGCGGGAATATGGTGGTTGATATTGGCGGGGGAACGACAGACGTAGCTGTGTTATCGATGGGTGACATTGTTACATCCTCTTCGATCAAAATGGCGGGCGATAAGCTTGATAACGATATCCTCAACTATATCAAAAGAGAGTATAAATTACTAATCGGGGAAAGAACAGCAGAAGACATAAAAGTAAAGATCGGTACAGTATTTCCAGGTTCACGGGATGAAGAACTGGATATTCGCGGCCGCGACATGGTGACCGGATTACCAAGAACGATCACCGTTCATTCCAATGAAATTGAAAAAGCATTGCGGGAATCTGCATCGATCATTGTTCATGCGGCAAAAGGAGTACTGGAGCAAACTCCGCCGGAATTATCTGCTGATATTATTGACCGCGGTGTTATTTTAACCGGAGGCGGTGCCTTGCTTCACGGGATGGACATGCTCCTGGCAGAAGAATTAAAGGTACCTGTATTAATCGCAGAAAATCCAATGAGCTGTGTAGCGATCGGAACGGGCATGATGCTTGATAATATTGACAAATTGTCAAGAAGAAAATTAGGTTAGGAAACAGGAAATAAGTTCGGGCGTGTAAAAAGGAACCCGTTTCAGCAACCAAAAAGGAATCAGATAACGGCGCTGCTTTGTATGTTGTTTTCTGATTCCTATAGATTTTACAGTCAATGATAAAGGTAAAACATTAGTCCCCTACTTAGGAGAGGAAAATCATTACCGGGAAATGAGGTGGCATTTTGTTAAGAGGATTTTATACAGCTGCGGCCGGAATGCTCGCGCAGCAACGTAAAACAGAAATGTTAACAAATAATATGGCGAATGCACAAACACCTGGTTTTAAAACAGATACGGCAGCACAACGCGCTTTTCCGGAAATGCTCCTGCGCCGTTACGAAGAGTTGTCTGTTCCAACTGAAAACACTCTCCATCTAACACAAAGCAGAGCAATTGGCTCTGTTAATACGGGTGTTTATTTACAGGAGACAATTCCGAAATTTTTACAGGGCGATTTACGGGAGACCGGTTTAACGACCGATCTCGCACTGCTAGATGTAAACATCCCGCAAAATGAAAACGGCGTGCGAGGTGCCCTGTTTTTCACCGTTCAAAATCCGGACGGGGAAATCAGATATACGAGAAATGGGAATTTTGCCCTTGATGGTGCCGGCTTTTTGACAACAGCAAGCGGTATGTATGTATTGGATACAGAAGGAAACCCGATTCAACTCGAAAGCGACCAATTTATCGTCAATGACGCAGGGCTTTTAACAGGTATAAATGGAGAACAAGCGCAGGTTGGTATTGCTTACGCAAATAATCCGCAGGATTTAATAAAAGAAGGCGACGGCTTGTATCGCTTGGACGGCGGCGCCCTGGTGAATGGGTATACCGCTGAAAATGTGCAATTCAGGCTGCAACAGGGTTACCTGGAACAGTCTAATGTCGATGTCAGTAAGACGATGACACAAATGCTTGCTGCATACCGTTCTTTTGAAGCAAATCAAAAAGTACTGCAAGCCTACGATCGCAGTATGGAAAAAGCCGTCAATGATATTGGGCGAATTAATTAATAACTTCTATGCAGCGGGCGTAAAACTGCCATAATTCCGGCAGAAAACAGGATAAGGCAAAGTGATTTCTGTATTTTTACAATGCAAATAAAAGAATGATTACACTGTGAACTATATAAGTCAACAAACTATACTTTTTAACCAGAACCAGTGCAAGTCTGCATCCGTTCTACAAGTATTACTTTTCGAAGGAAAGAGGGGAAATGAAATGAATCGGACGATGATAACTGCTGTGAACACGCTCAGCCAATTACAAAAGCAGCTCGATATTATCAGCAATAATATGGCAAATGTCGATACGAACGGTTATAAACGCAGACAGACTTCTTTTGCTGATCTGCTCGTACAACAATTTAATAACCAACCGAACCAGGCAGAGGAAATCGGCAGATTAACTCCATTCGGGATTCGCCAGGGAGTCGGGGCAAAATTAGCACAATCGCAAATGATATCCGATCAGGGCAGTATCAAAAATAGCGACCGCCCTTTAGATACTGCTTTCACGCGCGAAAATCAATTGTACCGTGTTTTGACTCCTAATAATGGGATTCAGTATACAAGAGATGGCGCACTTTATTTGACACCTGTTTCAGCTGCAGAAACGATGCTTGTTACCGGTGACGGCTACCCGATATTAGATGAAAATAACAACCCGATCTATTTGGACGGACAAGCCTCTGATTTTCGCATTTTACAGAACGGCCAATTAATTGTGGCAATGCAAGATGGCACCGAACAGAAATATAATCTGGGTGTTTCACTTGTAAAAAAACCGCAATTTCTTGAGAATAAAGGCGGAAATTTGCTCGGCGTGCCTGAAAATTTCAATGAATTGGGTTTGACAGAAGAAGATATCTTCACCAATCTAACAGGGGACTTGCGCGGGGAGATTTCAATTCAACAATTTGCTTTAGAGCATTCGAATGTTGATGTGGCAACGGAAATGACCGACCTGATGAATGTTCAGCGCGCCTATCAATTTCAATCAAGGGCCGTCACATTATCGGATCAAATGATGGGATTGGTGAACGGGCTTCGTTAAGATGTTTTTACAAAAATTGACCAGCTAACTTGGGAAAGACAAGTTTTTACTAATAAAAGATAATTCGTAATAACCAGGGTATTTGTATGGGTGCCGCAGAAAAAGGAGAAAAGAAATGGCTAAAACGAACAATAACCACAAAGCAGAGGTAACACGGGAACAGAGAAGAAAAAAACAAAAAAGCGAAAAAATCCGTATCCGTCTTATCCCTATCTGGCTTCGGGTTATTATAGTCGTCATCCTTATTATCATAAGTGCCTGTTTGGGGGCAGCATTCGGATATGGAGTTCTCGGTGGGGGAAATCCGCTTGATGTCTTTAAAATCGAAACCTGGCAGCACATTATTGATTTAATTGACAGAGACTAAATTTCTCAGACTGCCCGCCGCTTAAATTCTTAAATGTTAACTAGGCGCTTTTTAAAAAAGATGCTGCGGATTAACCAAAATCGTTCTTAAAGAACATGGAAGGCGCAAAGACAGGCATCGAGCAGAAAAACATATAGCGCATTGGCATATACTATTGTCAGTGCGTTTTCTCATGTTTACAGGTGCACATTTTCAGCGGATATTCTAATGTTGTCTTTTTTCACAAGTACAGATAGTGTAAAATAGAGCTAACTGTCTTTTTAGTTAGATACAAATAATGAGAATGATGGATGGAGGCTGTTGCAAATGATGGATATTAACGAAATAAAAAAGATTCTACCCCACCGCTATCCCTTTCTGCTTGTGGATCGGATTGTCGAAGTAGAGGAAGGAAAAAGAGCTGTCGGGATAAAAAATGTATCAGCAAACGAAGAATTTTTTAACGGCCATTTTCCCGGCTACCCTGTGATGCCGGGCGTGCTGATTGTTGAAGCACTCGCCCAGGTTGCCGGTGTTGCAGTGTTGGTAAAAGAAGAAAACAGGGGGCGCATTCCACTTTTTGCAGGTATCGATAAATGCCGTATCAAAAAACAAGTTCACCCCGGCGACCAATTAATACTCGAATCAGAATTAACCCGCAGCAAAGGAAAAATTGCCAAAGCAAAAGGAGTTGCCACCGTGGACGGAGAAATTGCCTGCGAAGTTGAAATGATCTTTGCTTTTGGTGATTAAAAAAATTCCAATCACATTGAAATAATAATTCCTGCTTTAAAGGTTTAAGCTCGGCTAAGTGAAATATTCCAATTCAGGTGGAATAAAAGTCTCCACCTGATTCCCCGCACTTTACCCAATGGTTAATACTTTCTTCAATTTGGTGAAAATAAAAGTCCTTTTTCAAGAAAAAACTTCATAAAAAACCAATTCCTTATAACAAGACAGAATGACTTTTTTTATTTTAGGAAAATACAGGGAGGATGCAAGTAGTTGCTTTTTTTGGACACCCTAAAGAAAGACCGGTTTATAAGGTCGACTATAAACATTTTTGAAAGGAGTGTCATCATGAAGAAAAAACTATTAGCATTGCTTGGAAGTTCCGTGTTATCGTTGATGATGGCTGCAGGCTGCGCAACTAATGATCAAGATCCGCCGCCGGAAGATGATGTTGACGTGGAGGATCCTGCAGATAATGGTGCGGATGTAAATGATACAGACGATGGTAATATGTTAGATAATGATGATCAAGATACTGATTTAAATGACCAAAACAATACAAACGATGAAAATAACAATCGTTAAGTTCGACTAATAATAAGCCCAATGCGGATCAGATACTTCTTGTGACATACGGGAATGATATCTGATCCCCTGATCCTTTAATCGAACAGCAAAAATTTCTCCAGCGCTTATTCTTTCTTTTCCATATTCGAAACGAACAAAGAAGGATATTTAATCTTTTCTTTAAAGTTTTCCACAAGCTTCGCACCTGAAAGGCCATCGCGGACGAGATCGTGTAAAAGTCTTTCTACATGGTCCATCCGGACTCTGAGGATAGTTCCTTCCAACAAAATGCTGATATGCTCGTCAAAAGTTTGAATCGAAATTATTTTTCCTTTCAAAGGAGCGGGATCGTTGTCTTTTTTTGTGATGACAGCTTGAATCAATACATCCCCGTTTTCGTCTAACAGTGATTGAAAAAATCTCATATAAGACTTAGAAGTATAAGCTTCAAGGAGCCACGTACTGTTTTCATCCTCTTTATTAATAATTAAACCATCTTCCAGTTCAATTACATGTAAAGTCTCATTTTTGAAGACCTGTAGAGAAACTAATTTAAATGTCTTCATCTTTACCTCCCTGCCTTTGGTGAACCTTTTTAAAAGTATAACACAAGCAATTAGGGAAAACGAATTTTTATTTTTTGTGAAAAAAGTTCAAAGTCGAATTTTTACGGATGATTATTAGCAAATTCTGCCCCTTTCCGTAAAAATACGGAGTAAAAATGGTGAATAAACACCGGAAAAATTGATTTTAGCGATTTTACCTGCGGTTTGGAAAATTGTAAGATAAGAACACGCAAACGAAAAGGAGGTAAAAAAATGATAAACCAAGTTACTTTAGTTGGAAGACTGACAAAAAAGCCTGAATTGAAAATTACTGCAGAAGGAACACCAGTTACGAATGTCACATTGGCTGTAAACCGCCATTATCGCAATCAACAAGGTGAAATTGACGCAGATTTTGTGCAATGTACACTTTGGCGCAGAATGGCGGAAAATACGGCACAGTATTGTGATAAAGGTTCCTTAATTGGCATCACCGGCAGAATTCATACGAGAAATTATGAGAATTCAGAGGGAAGAAGGGTGTATGTGACAGAAGTGATTGCTGAGTCAGTAAGATTTATCGGGCCAAAAAAATCAGAGGAGCAGCACACAGATAGAGAGGAAGTGAAACTTGGTGGTGAAAGCTTCTGACCATAATCATGCATTAGCCCCGGAAATTGAACAGCTTATTGAGACTTTGATCATAATGCAAGGACGGTCTAATCAGAAAATAAATGAACTTACTGCGAAAATAAATCAATTAGAGCACCTAATTCACCAACATCCATTTCCAAAGCAACGAGTTATCGTTCTTGACCACAGGCTCCGGAAACAACAGTAATTACTTTCCAGTAAAAAACAAGAAAAGTCAACAGAAATTGCAGAGAAAGCAACCACTAATAGAGGAATTTCCCCAATCATCCTTCCATAGAAAAAATCAAGGATTATCCCCGAAAGTTTCTCCATTTTTAAAAATCCAGCGTTCGCTGGATTTTTTTTCTGATAAAAAGCAAAAAAAAAGCACGACAATTTTAAAAATAGTCGTACCTGAAAAATTTTATAGGTGATATAAATATTGGAGCGGATGATGGGAATCGAACCCACGACGAGAGCTTGGGAAGCTCTTGTTTTACCACTAAACTACATCCGCAAAGTCCTACTTTTATTATATACCTGTTGTCAAGACCTTTGCTCGCTAAATGGAAACCGGGTTGATCAGTTGGTGACCCCCGACTGCAAAGCCTTTCATCGGCAATAATCCATAGAACATAAAGTGAAACTTCCATCAGTGGGGTTTTTTTCGACGCACAGGACGTGCTAGTGCCGACGTTGCAACAGGACGTTGCGCCTTTAGTCGGTAGACGCACAGGACGTGCTAGTGCCGACGTTGCAACAGGACGTTGCGCCTTTAGTCGGTAGACGCACAGGACGTGCTAGTGCCGACGTTGCAACAGGACGCCTGAGATCTTAGTCGGCACACGTCCCCCACTGATGGTTAGCCACGCGGAGCCTGATTGAAGTTTCTAAGGGGCTGAAGCCCAAAGAAACTTCAATCGGGCTTTTAGGGGCAGTTTATCCCCCGCCTAGCATGATTGGTCTAACCTCCATTTTGAGGCGGGGGTATTACTGCCCCTTAATCTGCGATAAATATACATAAGCCCCCTTTGCGGGGGATGATTGAAGAGGCCAACACGGCCTCTTTTACCAAAAGCAATATGCTTCAGTGAAAATCCCGACGATCACAAAATGTTATTTCCGGAAAAGCTAAAACGCGGGTCAAAACAGAAACAGAACGATAAAGAAAAAGATCATTAGGATAAAGCCGACAGGAAGTCCGAATTGCGCCCACTCTTTGCTCGTAATATTTAATTTCCCGGCAGAAATGATGTTTGGAATATTTCCGGGAATCAACATTCCCCCGCTAATCAGCAAACCAAGTAAAATCGCCTGAATCGATGCACCGCTCATTGACGGACTTACCTCTGCAGCAGCAAGTGTGGCATTATCAAGTACAGCAGATATCGTGTTAATCCAATATAATACTGCAGGATGCAAGTTGAGCAAATATTCTTCGATGAAAGGTTCAAAGCCTGCTCCGAGGAAGGTTAAGCCCATGATAAACAGATAAATTTTACCGGTACGAATAAAAATCTCTGTATAACTGTCCGGCTGTAAATCACTTTCCAGTGTGCTTTCGTCACGTTTCGGTTTGACGAGAAAAAATGACGCGACTCCTAATGCAATCACAGAAGGTACAACTTCCGGTCCAATCAATTGAAAAAGATAAAAGAATTCTTCATTCAGCTTGCTGATTGTCAACGTTGACAACGGTTCCCCAATTGGTGTCAGCGCAGCGCCAAGCCCAATCGAAAAACAGGAAAGTATAACAAAACGGATTTCAGCCTGGCGGTTTAAACGCAGGACAGAGACTATAATAACAAGCACTAAAGCGGCAATAATAGCTGTAATAATACTGGAAACGAAGCCTAATACAATCACAACAACAGCTAAAAACACGCGATCTGTCATCGCTTTACTTAAGAAAATAATCCCTTTTTCCAACGGGGTTTGCAGCCATTTACATAGTAATCCGGCCACAAGAACAGCAATCGTAATATGTATCGGATCCTCCAGTGCTTTCACAAACAGCTCCATATGCAGCACACCGCTCGTAATTGCAGCTGCAATCCCCATCATAAACAAAAATATTTCTAAATTATTTTCTACTTGCCTCACCGTTAGCGGCAAAAACAAAACAAGCAATAAGATAATAATCAGACCGATCATAACTTCAAATCCTTTGAGTTTAATTTTTCTAAATACATGATTTATCCTTGATATGTACAACTCCTATTGTATCCATTTGCCGCTGTTTTTTAAAGTGACTATTTTAACAAACGATGGCTTTTTAAAATCGCCGATGTCAAAAAAGTTTTTTTCAGTAATGCGAAAAGATTTACACAAAAGTATTTCCCTTAACAAAGTAGAATATTATGCAGCTGCAAGCTCCTGTAAGAAACTATTTTTTTTATCCCCATTCCGCACCCCATTTTTTCATTTCTTTAAGAACGCTGTGAAATGCTTGTCCTTTTTCCGTAAGGGTATATTTCACTGTTACCGGGACAGTAGGAATAACACTGCGAACAATAATTTCATTTTTTTCTAAGTGTTTTAATGTTGAGGTGAGCGCATTCGGGCTTATTCCCGTGATCGCCCGACGAAGTTCATTAAACCGCTTCGTACCATCGTATAATTCTCTCAACACAAGAAAAGACCATTTATTCCCGATAATATTCAATGCTTTTTCAATTGAACATGGTATTTCTGGCAAAGTCGAACCTCCTCTCATGATATATAAAATATAGCTAGTTAAAATAATTAACTATATTATAAAAAAATCACTACTTCAAATATTATATTAATAATCGTAAAATAGCAATATAGTCTTGCGAAGAATAAAGTGAAACTTCCATCAGTGGGGTTTCTAAGTGAATTCACTCTTTTCATTATGTGAACTGTTGCACAGCAATAAAGGAGGAATATTTAGATGAATTTCAATTATTTTATTCCAACAAAAATTTTATTCGGTCCCGGAAAATTAAATGAACTTGCCAATGAACCGCTGCCGGGGAAAAAAGCTTTAATCGTCATTTCTGCGGGAAAATCAATGAAACAGAATGGTTACTTAGACCGCGTCATTAACATTCTTAAAGGAAAAAACATCGATCACGTTTTATTTGATAAAATATTGCCAAACCCAATATTATCCCATGTCATGGAAGCAGCAACACTTGCCAAAGAAGAAAACTGCGATTTTGTGATCGGACTTGGCGGCGGCAGTAGCATCGACTCGGCGAAAAGCATTGCCCTAATGGCAAAAAATCCAGGAGAATATTGGGATTATGTATTTGGCGGATCCGGCAAAGGAAAGCCGGTTATAAACGGAGCGCTTCCGGTCGTCGCAATTACGACAACTGCGGGAACGGGAACCGAAGCGGATCCTTGGACGGTCATTACGAAGGAAGATACAAATGAGAAAATTGGTTTTGGTAATGCCGATACTTTCCCGGTTCTGTCTGTAGTTGATCCGGAGCTAATGTTGACAGTGCCAAAGCATCTGACAGCATATCAAGGCTTTGACGCGTTATTTCACTCAACAGAAGGATATATTGCAAAAACAGCAACACCAATCAGTGATGCATTTGCATTGAAAAGCATTGAGTTAATCAGCAAGTACTTGCCAAAATGTATTGAAGACGGGAATAATCTTGAAGCACGGACACAAGTAGCATTAGCAAACACGCTTTCCGGTTTTGTTGAATCTACTTCAAGCTGTACATCCGAACATTCCATGGAACACGCGCTCAGTGCCCATCATCCGGATCTCCCCCATGGAGCTGGTTTGATTATGCTGTCCGAAGCTTATAATTCGTTCTTTGCTGCGAAAGCACCTGAACGGTTCACAGTAATGGCAAAGGCGATGGGCGTAGACACAGAAGCACTGCCGGAAGCAGAACGGCCAATGTCATTTGTCAAAGCCATGGTAAAGCTTCAAGAAGAATGCGGCGTCCGCAAACTGAAAATGTCCGATTATGGCATCAAAAAAGAAGATCTTCCAAAATACGCAGAAAATGCGCGGCAAACAATGGGCGGACTCTTCGCCTGCGACCCTTATGAATTATCACACGAAGAAACGGTTGCGATCATGACAGAAGCATTTCAATGATGCAGTGATCTAAAAGGTTCATTAAATAATATCCGCTCCCCAAAAAGAAGACTTTTTATTTTATGGGGGGCGAATTTTAAATGAAACTTCCATTGTTGTGGTTTTTCTCACGGCAAAATTTTAATGACTAATAGGGTTTCTTGAATATTATTTTCATATCAGATTGGACAATAAATGTCTCAAAACGGACAATAAAATAAAAAAACAGACAATATCTTAAAAAAACGGACAATAAAATAATAGAAACGGACAATAAATGATGAAAGCAAGTTTATAAATCGGTTCTAAGAATATTTTTCTGCAAAATAGGGATAAATAGGTTTTCGTCCTTGTAAAAAAAGTAAATTTCAAGCAATGTATATAACATAATGTACAAATCCTAATTAAAAAATGCTGAAAGTGGACAAAAAATAAGGAAATCAGTACAGCAACAGGCGAATTTCGCAGTATTTATATATTACTAAACACACATGACCCGCCGGATCACAAACTCGGATGAAAATTTTATTTTCAAATCAAACATCCATGCCCCGCTAGGTCACAAACTCCGGAAGCAAATATTAATTTCATACCAAAAGGTTCATTCAAAAAAAATCCGCTGCCCGAAACGGAGAACTTTTCGTTTTGGGCAGCGGTTTATTATGTTAAACATCATTAGTTGTGGGTTTACTGCGATTAAATCAATTAATTTAAAACCCCAACTTTGATGTAATAATTTTCCATGAATAAGTGTAGCAAGGCTTTGAGCCACTCTGTCATTTTATTTTTGTCCCTACAACGTCTTTTCCTATACTATTAATTTGGGACTACATTATATAAATCCTTGATATAGCTGGATTTGGTTAAAAATGTCGCCAAACTTGGGTTAAAGAAGTTCTTCTTATTTTTTACCCAAGAAACACCAGATCCCGCAGTTCATCCGTAGACAGTTCGGTGATCCAGTTGTCGCTGCGGATGATTTCGTCGTTTAACGATTGCTTTTGTTCGAGCATGAGATCGATTTTTTCCTCGAGAGTGCCTGTGCAGATCAACTTATGAACATGGACGAATCGCTTTTGCCCGATCCGGTAGGCGCGGTCGGTCGCCTGGTTTTCTACAGCAGGATTCCACCAGCGGTCATAATGGATAACGTGATTGGCGGCTGTTAAGTTTAGCCCCGTTCCCCCGGCCTTTAAGGATAGCAAGAATACCGGAAACTCCCGTTCCTGGAATTGCTGAATCATCCGGTCCCGTTCTGTTTTCGACACACTGCCGTTTAAAAAAGGCACCGAAAGCGAAAATTCATTCTTCAGCATTTGCTGAATCATCCGTCCCATATCAAGATACTGGGTAAAAATTAAACAACTTTCCTGCTGATCAAGGACAGCCTCAAGCAGTTCTTTTAACTTCTCCACTTTCGCAGAACGGGCAATAATCTGCTTCGGCTTCGCTTCTTTTAAATAAAGAGCAGGGTGATTACAAAGCTGCTTTAAGCGGCTTAACATTTGTAAAATCAGCCCTTTCCGTTCGAAGCCGGATAATTTTTCAATTTCGGCAAACGTATCCTGCAAAAGCTGTTCGTATAGAGATGCCTGCTCGGCTGTTAGCGGGCAAAATTCTTTTTGCTCCAATTTATCAGGCAGATTGAGGGAGACCTCTTCATCCTTTTTCGTCCGCCGCAGTAAAAATGGGCGGATGATCGCCTGCAATTGATCAATTTTTTGCTTATCCTTGCCTTTTTCAATCGGCAGGACAAATTTACGCTGGAATTGCCCGAGGCTGCCTAAATAGCCGCGGTTGGTAAAATCAAAAATCGACCACAGCTCGGCAAGGCGATTTTCCATCGGTGTGCCGGTAAGGGCAATATGGTGGGCGCCTTTTAATTGACGAACAGCACGCGATTGCTTCGTTGCGGCATTTTTAATATTTTGCGCTTCATCAATCACAATTGTTCCCCATGTTTCGGCGGCAAATTGCTCATGATCAAGATGGCAAAGCCCGTATGAGGTTAAGACAACATCGCAATCGGAGAGCATTTCCTTCCAGGCTTCATCACGCAAGCGCTGGCTCCCGTAATGTAAGTAAACTTTAAGCGTTGGGGAAAATTTCGTTATTTCTTTTTGCCAGTTGCCAAGCACCGATGTCGGGCAAATAATCAGCGCTGCCTCATTGGTACTGCCGTCCTTTTTTCTTTCCTCTTTTACTTTCAATAAATAAGAGAGAAGCTGAACCGTTTTCCCAAGGCCCATATCATCTGCAAGAATGCCGCCGAAACCGTACTTGCGTAAAAAGAGCAGCCAACTCATGCCAAGCTGCTGATAAGGGCGGAGCTCGCCGTGAAAACCACCGGGAACGTCTGCAAGCGGGAGCTGATGAATTTCGCGGAGCTGCTTGATCATTTGCCTCCATTGCCGGTTCAACTCAATTTGAATTTTTCCATAAGCAAACAAATCATCTTCACCGGTTTCGTTCTGTTCTGCTGGCATCAATTCCTGCTCTATTAAATCACGGACATGAACCCCTTCCTTTTCCGCTGTTTTCATTAACTCCTGAATCCGGTGAATAAAGGCAGGGTCGAGCTTAATCCAGCGCCCGCGTACTTGCACAAGCCGCCGTTTTTCTTTCACCAGCTCGTTAAATTCCTCTTCCGAGAGATTTACACCGTTCATCGAAAAACGCCAATTATAGTCAAGCATTTGCTGCAGGCCGACAAACGAAGCACGCTGGCTGCCGGGATTCCCCGACACTTGTGCTTTTACTTTCATGCTCGCCTGTTTCATCGCCTGCCACCAGGAAGGCAGCAAAATATCGATTCCAAGGGTCAACAGTGTTTCACTGGCCTCCGTTAAAAACAACCACGCTTCTGCTTCGGTCAACTCGGAGGCAAGTCCCTTTTTTCCTGCAAGCCATGGAAACAGCATCGTAATCCGCTGCAATTCCTGTTGGACGGCACCTTCATAGGCGTGCCAGGCAGGTAAATAATTGCCTGAATCTCCGTAATCAACGGTGGTATCAGGATCAGACCGGTCCCGTAAAAATGCTGTTAGATCCCATGTATTGTACATTTCTGCCGGCTCCTCTAATTTTAAGCCGATCGAAAACGGCAGTGGATTTTCCTTTAAGCCGATCCATCGGAGCCAGTTATCTTCGTCAAAAAATGCTTCCAGCTGCTCGGGAAGTAAGTTCTGCTTTTGCAACGCGGTAATCCGGTCGCCGATTGTTTCTCTCATATTCGCATTTTCCGTCATATAGGAATTTAACGCATCATTAAACCAATTTTTCACCCATTGTAAAGTCGAGTCTCCAGCTAATCTTTGCTTCCAAAAATCAGGCTGGAATTCTTCAAAAATGCGCTTTGGCAGTTTCCAGGACAGTTGATCATTAACCCAGGACGAAAAATCAGGCAGCCATTCTTTTTCAGTAATCGAATCATAGAGGACGGGAGCGGTTACTAAACAAATTTCCGCAGTATCGTCCCATTCCCAGTCGATAAACGGATTAAAGTGTTCTTTAGAAAATAATGTCACCAGCTGCCACGGGTTTACAATCACTCCGTCAACGTCATTTAACTTGCTTTCTTTCAGGAATGTCCCGTAAAAGCTTTCCTGATGATCATGAAAAAGCAAAGGTGACCAAAGATTTACCGGATAAATCCGATCTTCCTGATCATGTCCGCTTAAAAAATAACCCTCTTGTTCGATTGATTTCACTTTTATTTTAAGATACCTCGTTTTAAGCATGAATGAGCTTACTCCTTTTACATTCTTCTTGAAAGGCACGCAGCCGCTTTGTATTCCGTTCTAATTCATCCATGAAATGATCCCATTCTTCGAGCCGTTTTTGCTTTTTATAAATCGTGCGCAGTTTTTTTAACAGCTTGACAGCTTCTTTATAGTGTTCTCTTTGTTTCAAGGAAATCTTTTTATGAATCGTTTGGTGATACAGAGGCAGCAGCACAACGGGATCTTGTTTTTGAATCTCTTGAATTTGCTCCTTCGGCAAATAGCTTATATCTATATCCATATAGGCATGCAGTACGGACCATTTTTGATAAGCACCGCTGCTAAATAAAAAGTCGCTATAATAATGATAACTGTACGGCAACATTTCATTTAATGCTTTTTCCAGCAAGTCGGGGCTGTGTGTCGCCCTGGTATACGGGGTGATCGCCTCGAGCGCAAGATCTGTTACCTGCCTTGCTAATTGATGGTTCGAAGAATTAGCGAGAAACGGCCGCAGCTTTTGAATAAATTCCGGGATAAAGATTTCGAGCCGCTTCCAGTCTTTTTGATTTGTCATCGAATTCAGCCAGAAAAGAAAATAAGGGGCGACCAAGTAATGGATTTCTTTTAGTTGCCGGACAGCCGCCTCATCTTCACGCATTAACAGCAGCAAATGAACCATCGCCGTTTGTTCGTCAAAGCTCGGGTTTTCAATCTTTTTAAGCCGGGTATATTCTGATTGCCGCCATTCATTATTCCGAAAAAAAGATGTCCAAAGTAACCGGTAAAGATCAATTCTTTCAAATTGGCAGGAAAGATCCTTTTCAAGTAAAATTTTTGCATCTTTTCGCATCCGCTCTATACAAGAATCAAATGCAAAAGGGAGCGGATGATTCGCAAATCCTTCCAACCTTTGTCTGATCTCATCATGCAAGTGTTGAAAGACATGGCTGTAGTAGTACTCCATATCCATTACTCCATGTTGCAATTCTCTGCTCAGCTGTAAAAGCAGCGAAAAGGAATAAATACTACCAATAGCAAAATAAATATCTTTCCAATCTTTGCGTAAAGGTGCTCCCGCTTTTACAATCCGATAATATTCACTAAAGCGGTACGGGATTTGGTAAATCTCAGGCTTTCCTTTTTCCAACATCACGGAACGAAAGTTTCTGATGAACGTTGGAATCCACCGGTCGAATTCTGTTTCAGGATTTTTTTCTTCCATTTCTTTCAGCAGATCACTTGCACGGCGAAGGCCTAAATCTGCTGTAATCTTATTTATTTTTTCTGCCTTTTTCCACTTATCTATCCATTCCGATACACTGCCTGTTTGGGAAAGAATCTTGAAAAAGACGGCCATCTGATGCCGGCAATAGCCGCTTGCCTGACAGGTGCACGCCCATTGTGAATAATCATCTAAATCTAAATAAACTTTTGCTTTCGTCACGTCTTGCACAGTTGCCGTCACAAGCCGGTTATTTCTTTGTAAGGAAGACACAAGCCCTTGGCGGAACAAGAGCAGCCCCTTTTGCACAACTTGTCTGTCCTTTACTATTTCCGGATTCAGCATAAAATCCCCTCCTCGTACTCAGGCCAGTATTTCCGACAAAAACTCCATTATTTCATTATACTATAGAAAGCGGGTTCCTGTAAGAGGGAGTGGTCATTGCGTTTGCATCAAGTATTTGCGGGCAGATTTTTTATGCCCACAAATACTTGACGCAAACCATTTCCTGTTTTAAACAACCATTTTTCGTAAAACTGTGCTATAATACTAGACAGGGTCTCTTTTTATCCTTTCCTAATAAGAGGATGTTCAATAAGTCACTAACTTTTTGAACATTTTTCAGAAGGATTGTTTTTTGAACCATATTGGGGAAAAGTCATCCTTTCTTTCGGAGGGATTGCGATCAAAAAGTAAATCACTTTGAAGACATTTTTCAGACATCGTTACATTCCTTAAATGACGTGCCTTCTTAACCTTCACAATTCCACATTCGTCAGGTTTATTGTTACATAAAACAATAACTGGAACTAACTTATTTTTTAGGGCAAATAAAACAGAGCATTCAGAATGATGTAAATACAGCTGATAAACAGAGGAGAGCTGTCTGAAACCTTATCAGTCAAAGTTTGTCCTGAAGGAAAAACATCTATTTATACACCAAGAAAAAATGGAGGCACGTGAAGACGATTTGCCAGGAACGTCTCCAAGTGTTCTCATTCTGAAAAAAACTTCAGAATGTGTTCCTCTTCTTGAGACCGCTGAAAATTACATTTTCACAGGATGACAGCGTGCCATGTTTGGAGGTCAGCTGTCTCAAGAGGATTAGGAAATTTGCCGGATGTTTTGCTTTCGAAAAAAAGGAGATATCCGGCCGGGATCTGAATGGATTAGCATCCTTATCGCAATTCAGGAATCTCATATTATCCTATCGGTTTCATGACTGCAAATCATTCAGTGAGCGAAAACTACAAAATTAATCATGAAGCTAAATTTAAAAAAGCTGCAGAGAGTTGAAAGGTATTACGCATTCAAGATACGGACATCTGCACCAAAGCGAATTTGATTCGAAACTTTTTGATCAACCTCCTTAACGTTGTGTCTTTTTAACACGATTCCTTCAGAAAAACCGATATGGTCAACATTTTTTTCAAAAAACAGCCGCTTCGATGCAGGAATGGACTTCATGTTGTTATAGCGGATCAAGATTTTTACGTGTCTAATACAGAAGACAGGTGCTCCAGGCGGATATATGGCAAGCTTCCTGTTTAAAGGACATAAAAATCTATTTTTAACAATAGATAAAAAGTTCGGAAATTTCTATACCTAATCTTTTATTTGATGGCGGTTCCGTTAGGAAAGGATAAACATCATCGATCCTTTCGTGATGACAGAGGCCTTGGAAGCGGAAAAAATTCATATGAATAGGATGATGATGGAACAATGAAAAAATTATTAGCAGTAATCAGTTGTTTAGCCCTGCTTATCCTTTCGGCGTGTGCTTCCAGTGCGGCGGAAGGCGGCAAGACAAAAATTACAGTGGCACTCTATACGAATGCAACCCATATCAATACGAAAAATTTCGAGAAAATTGCCGCCAATTTTGAAGATGAAAACCCGGATATTGACGTAGAGGTGCAACCGGGGGGAAATGAATTTGAAGCGCAAATGAAAACAAAAATGGCGGCAAACGATTTGCCCGATTTGTTCACGACACATGGCTGGTCTGTTATGAGGTACAGCGAATTTCTTGAACCTCTCCAGGATGAACCATGGGCGAAAAAGATTAATCCGTTAATAAAAGACAATATTACCGATAAAGAAGGAAATATTTTAACACTGCCGATGGATGTAGATGTCACCGGTCTTGTTTTTAACAAGGACGTACTCGATGAAGCAGGAGTAGATGCAATGGAAATCAAAACATGGGCCGATTTTCTTGCCGCCTGTGAAAAAATAAAAGCAACCGGGAAAACGCCGATTAACATTGCCGGGCCAAAAGACTATGGCCACATTGGCACAGTAGTGGACGTCATTGCTCCGACGTACTTGATCACGAACGAGAAGAAAAATTACCGCGAAGAGTTAAAAAACGGTACCTTTAATTGGAAACATTTCGGCCCAGTCTATGAATTGTTTAACACGTTTGTGCAGGAAGGCTATCTGAATAAAGATGTCAAAGAAGGTTCTTATATGGGATCAGTAGAATCTTTTGCCAAAAATGAGTCGGCATTTGGTTTTTATACCAATGAATTGATTACCCAGGTGAAGGAAATAAATCCCGACGCGAACTTCGGCTACATCGCGGTGCCGGCAGCCACGGAGGCAGACACGCCCACTGTCATAACGGGTGAAAGGTTTTCTGTCGGAGTTTGGAAGGATTCAGAAAACAAAGAAGCGGCTATGAAATTTTTAAACTACTTATCCGAACCGGAAAATATTAACCTGATGGCGAGCGGAACAAAGAATCCAACCGGTTTGGTCGGAGACGGCTATCAAAGCGATTTAGCCGGCCTTGAGCCATACTATGAACAAGTAAAAGATCTCCGCGCATTCAATTATTTTGACAGGGAGTACCTCCCAAGCGGCATGTGGGACAGCTTAATCAAAGCAGGTGAATCGATTATTAATGAAGCGGCATCAAAAGAGGAAATCATCGACAAATTGAGCCAAGACTATACGAAACTGTATAAACAGCAAAATTGATAGCGGATTTTTTCTAATGGTGAAAAGAAGGATAGTAAAGCAGGATCCCTATCTTGCTTTACTATCAAACTTTCATTCATTAGTTGGACAAATATGTGTAAAACGGGCATGTAAAAGGAGTTATCAAATAAGAATGAAAAAAAGTTATCGAAAAGCGAATATCATGTATATTCCGGTTTTATTAATTTTCATAACGTTTATTGTTTATCCGTTCCTTTCTGGTATCAGGCTTTCTTTTACCGATTGGAACGGATTTTCCCAAAGCTTCCACAATATCGGTTTGCAAAATTTTCAGGATATGCTGGCAGACCCTTATGTAAAACGGGCACTACTCAATACATTGATTTACGGGTTTGGCAGCACCCTTTTCCAGCAAATATTGGGACTGGGATATGCGTTGCTGTTAAATAATAAATTCCCATTAAGAGGGGCGGCGAGAACGTTTATATATTTACCTGTATTAATTCCCGGGATTGTCATGGGGTATATGTGGTATTTTATTGCAAAATATGAGAATGGGGCTTTGAATGATGTGTTAAGCGTTCTCGGCTTCGAGCCAATTTATTGGCTGACCGATGAAAAACTGGCGATTTTTATCATCTTAATCATCAATATTACGCAATTTTGCGGAATCTCGATGGTGATCTATGCAGCCGGTCTGCAAAATATTCCGCACATGTATTATGAAGCAGCATCGCTTGACGGGGCGGGCAAGTGGCAAATGTTTAAAAAAATTACGCTGCCGCTTCTTTATCCGTCGATTGTGACAAGTGTCATCATTAATTTAATTGGCGGCTTAAAATTATTTGATGTCATTCGTGCCTTGACAAACGGGGGGCCAAATTATACAACACATTCATTATCCTCGCTGATTAATTCGACCTATTTTGAAGGGCAAAACGCCGGTTATGCCGCATCACAGGGGATTTTATTGTTTGTGGTGATTTTGGTACTGACGCTCTTTTTCCAAGTGCTATTTTCAAAAAGAAAGGTTGATTTTTCATGAGCCGTACAAAAAAGTCCGTCTGGATGACGCCGCTGACACTGCTTATCCTTTTATTTCATATGATTCCTGTTTATATTACGTTTATAGCATCGATAACAAAATTGGGAGATTTAAAGTCTTATTGGCTGCCGCCAAAGTATTTTTTTATCGAAAATTACAGTACGGCGTTAACAAGCGGCAATTTACCGGCTGCCTTTAAAAATACAATCCTAATTACGGTGATTTCTGTATTTCTGATTGTTCTGTTAGGCGCTTTTGCAGCCTATCCGTTAGCAAGATATGAATCAAAACTGAATTCTTTTGTCATGTTTGCGATTATCTCGCTGATGATGATTCCGCCGCTGTCACTGCTTGTGCCGTTGTACAAGTTCATGAGAACGATTGACGGAATCAATACGCTATGGGGGATCATCTTATTGCATGTTGCCTTCCAATTGCCATTAAGCATTTTCTTATTTAAAAATTTCATCCAGACAATCCCGAAAGAATTAGATGAAGCAGCGACACTGGATGGTTGCAATATTTTTCAGGTCTTTTACCGGATCATTCTTCCGAATATTAAACCGGTGATTGCAACGATTATTATTTTAACAGGTGTGAATGTATGGAATGATTATCAATTCTCGCTCTACTTTTTGCAAAGCAGCGAATTAAGCGTTGTAACACTTTCGATTTCGTCTTTCTTTTCGCAAGGGGATATGAATATTAACGTCGCTGCCGCCGCAGCCATGCTCGCTATCATCCCGGTGACCATCGCCTTCTTATTCCTGCAAAAATACTTTATCAAAGGCATGGTCGACAGCGCGATAAAATAAAAAGATAGAAAAATAGAGCGGAAAATAAAGTAAAAAAGTGAAATTAGCAGTGAGAACTGCTATTTTTTTTGCCCACAAAGAGGAGCAAAATGAAAGGTCATTAACAAAAAATAGGTAAAATGTCCTGATACAATACATAAAAAATAACGAGTTGGCCGATAAAATCAGGAAATGAGGACATAAACATCAGGAATAGGGACATGAATCTGAAAAATTTTCAAAATAAGCAGCAAACTTTTTTTCAGAAAAAATAAAATTTTTGTTGAATTTTAATAAAAAGAAGTATAAAATAATTTTTAATCAAAAAAATAATTTGATCAAAAAAATATTTTTAAGGAAATTCATGCAGGAGTGACCTTATGTTAGTTATTAATAAAGCTGAGGTAATAAAGTTCTTATCAGTAAAAAAATGTATAGAAATAATGAAATCTGCATTAGCTGATCTGGCGAGGGGGGAAGCAATTCAAAATTTACGATCTGTTATCCAAATAGAAAACGGCGGAATATTGGGGCAAATGCCCGGATATTTACAAAATAAAAAAATACTTGGAACAAAGGTGATTAGTGTTTTTGCGGATAATCATCAGTACAAATTGCCATCCCATCAAGGGGTTGTCTTACTTTTTGATTCTGTCAACGGGGAATTAAAAGCGGTGGTAGACGGGACAGCAATTACTGCCATCCGGACAGCTGCTGTAAGTGCAGTGGCAACGGATCTGTTAGCAAAGAAGGAAGCTGCCACTCTCTGTCTCTTAGGAGCGGGTGAACAGGCACGAAGCCATTTAGAAGCAATACTGGCGATCAGGCCAATAAAAAGGGTCAATGTGTGGAGCCGCCATAAAGAAACAGCAATGCTGTTTAAGCGGGAAATGGAGGAAAAGTTTTCTGCTGATATTCAAGTATGCAGCTCTGCAGAAAGAGCGGCAAACGGGGCTGCGATTATATGTACCGTGACCGCGTCAGAGGAACCGGTCCTAAAAAACAATTGGGTGATGGATGGTGCACACATTAATGCAGTTGGTGCATGCCGGCCAAATTCGAGAGAACTGGATTCCGAGTTGGTTGCACGTTCTGAATTTTACGTCGACCGAAGCGAATCCGCCCAAAAGGAATCAGGCGATTATTTAATCCCTCTTCAGGAAGGAAAAATTAAGAAAACGCATATCATTGGCGAAATCGGCGAAATCTTAATTGGAAAAATCAAAGGAAGGGAATCAAATAAATCCATTACCGTTTTTGACTCACTTGGACTTGCCATCGAGGATTTGGCAGCAGCTTACTATATCTATCAACAAGCGGAAAATCGAGCAGTGGAACAAAAAAAATAATTAGCAGGTGGCGGCAAATGATCGAAGAGGGATTATATAATTTTGCATTGACCGATGAGGAAGAAGAAAGAGCAAGACGGCTTCACGAAGAAAGTATCGTGATCGACTTATTATTTCAAGGACCTTTATCGCCCGAGGCGATACCCGTTGAAATCTCGGATAAAATCAAAAATGCCTGCGAGCCCTACCGGGGCGATCCGATGACTTACAGCCGGATGCCGCGCAAATTCATTTCCAGGCTGGCTGTGAAGGGAGAAATACCGCAATTTAAAGACGAATGGTATAACTCGGGAATTACGGCAGCGAACCGACAATTGAGCCTGACAAGTTGCGAAAGTATGATTACGAGTATAGCGGAAACCCAGTTGCAGTTTGACCGTTTTGATTGGCTAATAAAGGCAGTAACGGTTGAGGATATACGTTATGCCAAAAAACATAATCTCAAGGCGGGAATTATTACCTCGCAAGAAACAAACGGTTTAGGAACCCGGATTGAATTACTGGATTCATTATATGATTTTGGCTTGCGGATATTGCAATTAACGTATAATACACAAAATTATATTGGTGCCGGTTGTGCTGAAAAATCAAACGCAGGCATTACGAATTTTGGAATTGCTTTTATTGAACGCCTTAACGAACTTGGTATTGTCGCCGACACGGGACATTGCGGCAAACAGACAACTTTAGATGCATGCAAATACTCGAAAAAGCCCGTGATTGCTTCACACACGGGAGTAAAGAAGATTTATTCGCATATGCGCTGTAAAAGTGATGAAGAAATAAAGGCAATTGCAAATACCGGAGGAGTCATCGGTGTGTTTGCCATGCCATGGTTTGTTCACGGGGATCCGGATCATACCACAATTGATCATGTTTTAGATCATATTGACTATATTGTTCATTTAGTTGGAATCGATCATGTTGGAATTGGTACAGACTGGCCGATGAGTGATGTAACCTGGTCCTTGATCTATTTTAAAGAACATATAGCTCCAAAATTAGGATTTGCAAAGGGAAACGGTCCCTCAACAGAAACAATCATCGGTATGGAAAAGTACAGCTATTTTATCAATTTCACGAGAGGCTTGGTAAAACGGGGTTATAGTGACACAAATATTAAAAAAATACTCGGCGGTAATTGGCTTCGGATTTTTGAAGAGGTTTGGAAGAAGGTATGAAATTAGTTTAGCCTTCTCAAAAGAGACGTGACCGGGTAACCGAAACATGAAGGAAGAAGGTGTCACCTGGTTTAGCCTGCTCTCTCTAACAAAGCAGTCCGGAAGATGAAACGGGAAGCCAGGCAAATAAAGCAGCCGATTATTTAACAAACAACATATTTTATCATAGATACAGGAAGTATACCGACACTAAAGGAACTTTCATTTCAGAAAAAAAGAAAAAAAAGGAAAAACACTTATTCCATATCAAATATGATGAAAAAAAGAAGAAGGAGGAGCGCTTCATGCACACGTATTTAAATGAAACAATTTTTCATTATTACTGCGCCGGAGTATACGAAGGAAAAATACAATTTTGCCAGAAAAATGTGATGCATGCGAAAGTGGATCGGCGGCAGCGGACTCAAATGAAAGAAGATGTTTTGTCTGCCAATCTAAATGCGAACTTTCCTTTTTCCTATCTGCATGAACATGTAAGAGATTATGCGGAAGCTGAATGGACAGGGGATCAGGTTATTCTCAAAAATTATGCTGTCTATCAAAAGCATATCACTTATCAGGCTAAGCTTGATGGAAAAATTTTAACTTCCCAAGTATGGGCATTGCGAAATGACACAGCGCTCGATGTTGTGACGATAGATGGCAAGATTATCGCGTTTGTTTGCCCAAACCGCTATGGCATGGAGGTGATTGTAAAAGAAGGAATGGAAAAATGGACGCCGCTGGTCGTGTATGAAGATCCAAAGCTTTCAAAAGCAGAATACGGCATAAATGACTTAGGTACTTTTTTCGTGCCGATGCGGGACGGTGTAAAATTGGCAACAGATGTCTATCTCCCGGAAGGAATCGAAAAAGGGAAAAAGCTGCCGGCGATCTTGATCAGGTCCTGCTATGATCGTCATGCAAAAAAAGATTTTCTGATAAGATGGGCGAACAAAGGATACGCCGTCGTCAATCAGGATGTCCGCGGCCGTGCGGACTCAGACGGGGACCTAGTACCATTTTATTATGAACGTGATGATGGCAGTGACACCATGGATTGGATTATAAAACAAGAATGGTCGGACGGCAATATCGGTATGTGGGGAGCATCCTATTTAGGCTATGTCGTTGTTTCTGCAGCGACAAGCGGGCACCCTAATTTGAAAGCTGTCGTTGACGAAGTAAATGTCGGCTCCCCATTTACGGATACAGTAAGAAGAGGTGGAACGATTTGTTCGTGGCCGCTTTTAAGCTGGACTCTTGCTCAATCTGTCGGTACCAGGACAAATTTCGGTATATTCAGCGGCAATGACGTAAGCGTGGAAAAGGTAGTAGATGCCCGGCCGATAAAAGATATTCCACAGCAAGTGATTGGTAGGCACTCCGGTCCGTGGGATATATGGAGTGAACATCCGGAATACGATGAGTTTTGGGAAAATTGCACATTTTCTAAACGCGGTAACCAAGTACATGTGCCCATCTTTGTCATTTCCGGATGGTATGACGGCGACAGTGCCGGTGTATCGGAAACATGGCGAATGCTTAAGGAACATGATGTGCCGAACCGGAAAATCTGGCTCGGTCCATGGGAGCATAATCCAAACAGGGCAAGAGACTACCATGGTGTTCATTTTAGTAATGATGCCGTCCTTTATCACTACGATGTCAATGTACTGCGCTGGTTTGATCGTTTCTTAAAAGGAATCGACAATGGAATCGACCTTGAGCCAAGGGCAACTTATTACGTGGTTGGTGAAAATAAATGGAAAACTTCAGGGGATTGGACGCCAAATGAAGCGGCGGTTACAGCATTATACTTGGAAAGCAACGGCAAGGCAAATTCTAGCTTTGGGGACGGCTTGCTGCAAACCGCGGTTCCGGAGCAGGAGCAGATGGATTCTTTTATCTATGATCCGAAGCAGCCATTTACGTTTAGCGGATTAAGAGAACCGGAATGTTTAAATCCATTCGAGGTGAGAAATGACATTGTTGTCTACACAAGTGCAGAATTAGACACAGATGTGACAATAGCCGGTGAGCTTTCAGCGGAAATCTATGCAGCGAGTACCGGAAAGGATACTGATTGGGTTGTTACTTTAAGTGACGTCGATCCTGCAGGGAATTCCATAAGGCTTTCCAACTACATCGTACGTGCCAAATATCGCAAAGGCTATGAATCACCTGAATTGCTAGAACCGGGAAAAGTAGAAAAGTATACGATTTTCCTGCCAAACGCTGCACATACGTATCAGAAGGGGCACCGGATTCGTTTTTCGATTACGTCATCCAGTAAATTTGTCGCTTTTCCAAATAACAATACAGGAAAAAACCCATATGAGGATGATGAAGCCATTATTGTAAAACAAAGCATTTATCATAGTAAAAATTATCCAAGTCATGTAAAGCTCCCGGTACTTACCGGATCGTTATAAAGAAGGGAAATTCTTCTTTTAAAGTATGAGATCAAAATAACCCGAGCTTATCAAAATTGCAAAAGAAAGTTGGTGCATGTGATGGAAAACATCAACGATGAAAAATATAACCTGATTTCGATCATGAAAAGTATTTCTGCTCAATTTGGCGATAAATGTGAAGTAGTATTACATGATTTTTCGAGAGGCTATGAGAATAGCATCATAGCTATTGAAAACGGGCACGTTACCAACCGGAAAATTGGTTCAAGCATAACAAATCTGGGACTGGAGTATAGTGAGAAAGAAGATCAAAACGAAATGGGTGTCTACAACTATACATCCCATACGAAGGACGGAAAGATTTTACGTTCATCGACGGCGGTCCTTCGGAATGAAGAAGGAAAAATGATCGGCTCTTTGTGTATTAACTTCGATATTTCCGATTTTGTTGCTGCGGAAAACACAATAAAATCGATGATTAGGAACCAGGAAAACAAACCGATGGATGAAGTCTTTGTCCAGGATGTCAATGAACTATTTGAATTTTATATCAAAGAATGCATCGAACTGATTGGAAAACCAATCTCGATTATGTCAAAAGAAGAAAAAACCAAAGCAATTCAATTCTTGGATTCAAAAGGGGTTTTTTCCATTACAAAATCAGGTGACCGGATATGTAAATTATTCGGGATATCCAAATTCACGCTCTATAAATATTTAGATGAAACAAGAAAGTGAACTCGTTTTAACAAGCTGAAAATCGGGAAATCAGGAGGAGACGCTATTCTGTCTGATTGAAAATTTCCACCTTTCGTTTGCTTAGAGGCGGGGTATTCACTCATATATGTCCATCATTTTATACGACTCAATGAGTAAAGAAGAACAGCGTAATTATCAGAATAGTACTATGATTTGCAATTTTTAACTAAATTCATAGATAAAAAATATTTATAAGGAGAGAGAAAAATGGTAAGAAAAAATTTTTCATTCAATAGTTTTATTTTCCTAATCGTCCTTGCTTTTCTGTTAAGTGCCTGTTCGAATAGCAATGAAAGCAATGAAGCCGGGGGATCATCAGAACCGGCAGAAGGGGGAAAGGTAACGTTTGGATTATATGCTGCACCAAGCGGGGTATTCAATCCAACCCTCTATTCAGAGACTAATGAAGCCTATGTGATTGACTTTGTTTACGAAAGTCTGGCGGAACTCGATGAAAATCTTGCCTGGAAACCATTATTGGCAAAAGATTGGTCCTTTGAAGATGACAATAAAACATTAGTATTCCATCTTCAAGATAATGTAACCTGGCATGATGGCGAACCTTTTACAGCAAATGATGTAAAATTTACGTATGAAGTGATTGCTGATCAAGAATATACAGGAGTCCGACAAGACTATGCTGCTGATTTAGTTGGCTTTGAAGAATATAATAGCGGACAAGCAGAAGAGTTGTCAGGAGTAGAAGTTGTCGATAAACACACGGTTAAATTTCATTTTAAAGAGCCGAATGTTTTGGCATTATTCCGTGCATCCATGGACATTATTCCGGAACATATTTTTAATAAGTATGCGGTAAAAGATCTGCCGGCTGCATCGGAAGTCGTTGATTTTGAAAAACTTATCGGAACAGGTCCGTTTAAAGCTTCAGAGACAGTGACGAATGAATCCTATTCCTTAGTACGAAATGAAGATTATTGGCAGGGGAAACCTTACCTGGACGGGGTTGTATGGAGGGTTGTCAATCAGGACCTTGCTTCCGGCCTGTTAGAGAATGGCGAGGTAGATGTGCTGATGGGTGTAAGTTCCCAGGACTATGAGATTGTTTCTTCTCTTGAAAATGTAGAAATGTATGAGGCGCCGGCAGTCAGCTACCAATGGCTCGGATTTAAATTAAACCGCCGCCCGCAAGAGGATATAGCTGCCAAAGTGATTAATCCGGAACATTATCTTCCAAACGAGAAATTTCAAGATATTAACCTGCGCCAAGCGATCGCCTATTCGATTAACCGCGAAGGAATTGCGGAAGGATTACTGGAAGGGCATGGTACCGTGATTAACGGCCACATACCGCCGTCATCATGGGCTTATAACGAGGACGAATTAAACCCTTATTCTTACGATCCCGGGAAGGCAAAAGAAATTTTAGATGATGCTGGATATGAAGATGTGGACGGAGACGGATTCCGGGAAAATCCGGATGGCGAAAAGCTTGTACTGAAAATAGATTATGCATCCGGGAATGATGTCAGGGATAAGGGTACACCAATCATCGCCCAAGGCTTAGAAGAAATCGGTCTAAAAACTGATCTCCATATGCCAATGGATTTAGGATCACTTATTGGCGAGCTGGAAAATGACACGGATATGGATATATTTATCGCCGGATGGTCCCCGTATACACAAGACCCGAATCCAAAAGTATTTTGGGATTCCAAATCGATTTGGAACGTAACCCGTTGGAATGATGATAAACAGCAGTCATTGTTAGATGCTGGTATTAAAACACCGGAAGGATTTGACCAGGCATACCGCCAAGATATTTACAATCAGTGGAACGCATATGTAAATGAACAATTGCCAATGCTGCCGCTTGTTTCTATTAATAATATTTGGGCATGGAACAGCAAAATCAAAAATGTTACTCCGGAGCAGTTAAAAATCACCCGTGATGTTAATAAATGGTACATTGGGCAATAAAAGGTGAACATTACGAAGGCCGTCCGCTCTTGCGTTTACAGCCTTCCATTATAGTGACTTCCTGATTGTCCATAAGATATTGTGTGAAATACCCATTTAAATATTAATGATAAATGGACATATACTTTTTACATTCCCGAAAACGGTATTGTTTCAATTTCATTTTCGAACAGCAAGGAAGAAGGTGACCATATGGAGGAACATTTACTTGAAATTGCTCATTTAAAAACGTATTTTCAAACAAACAAAGGCACAGTTAAAGCAGTAGATGGTGTAGATTTAACGATAAACAAAGGGGAAACAGTTGCATTAGTCGGCGAGTCAGGAAGCGGGAAAAGTATGACATCGTTATCGATCATGAAGCTGATACCGCCATCTTCCGGAAATACCGTAGAAGGAAATATTTTTTTTGCAGGGCAAGATTTACTAACATTAAGTGATAAGCAGATGAATCATATCCGCGGTAACCAAATAGCAATGATCTTTCAAGAACCGATGACTTCCTTAAATCCGGTTTATACAATTGGAAATCAAATAATCGAGCCTTTGCAGCTGCATAAAAAGATGAAAAAAAAACAAGCATTAAAGAAAGCAGTTGAACTGTTAAAATTAGTCGGCATTGGCCGGGCGGAAAAAGTTGTTCACGAATATCCGCATCAATTATCCGGCGGGATGAGACAACGGGTAATGATTGCAATGGCAATGGTGAACAACCCTTCTCTATTAATTGCGGATGAACCGACGACAGCATTAGACGTCACCATTCAGGCGCAAATACTGGACTTAATGATCGAATTAAAAGAAAAGTCAAATATGGCTATTTTATTAATTACCCATGATTTAGGTGTCGTGGCGGAAATAGCAGAACGGGTATTGGTCATGTATGCCGGGCAAATAGTCGAAGAAGCGGATGTAAGAACCCTTTTTCACGATCCAAAGCATCCATATACGAAAGGCCTGTTAGCTTCAAGACCGAAGTTGAATGGAGAAGAAAAGCGTTTGCGCTCCATTAAAGGAATCGTTCCAAGTGCATACGAATACCCTGGAGGCTGCCGCTTTGCTCCGCGATGTCCTTACAGGACGGAGGCTTGCAGCAAAGTACAGGAATTTAAAGAGATAGCAAAAGGACATAAGGTTCGCTGTATTAAGGTGCAAAAGGAGGAAAAAAATGCAACCGCCACTTCTTGAAGTGAAAAATATAAAAAAATATTTTCCGATAACTGGAGGATTACTCCATCGTCCAAAGGGTTACATCAAAGCAGTGGAAGATATCAGCCTTACACTCGGCTACGGGGAAACACTCGGGATTGTCGGGGAATCCGGGTCGGGAAAATCCACATTAGGACGAACCATCATGAGGTTAAGCGAGCCAACGTCAGGTCAAATTATCTTTCAAGGAAAGGATATAAGTAAACTCAGCAGCAAAAAACTGCGTACATCGAGAAGATATATGCAAATGGTATTTCAAGATCCCTATGCTTCGTTGAATCAACGGATGACAATCGGCCAGCTCCTTGATGAGCCATTAAAAATTCATACAAACGACGCAAAGAATATCAGAAAGCAAAGGATAAAGGAATTGCTTGATGTTGTGGGGTTGAGTACAGACGTCATGCAGCGGTATCCTCATGAATTTTCGGGTGGACAAAGGCAAAGGATTTGTATAGCCAGAGCGCTTGCCATCCAACCGCATCTTATTATCGCAGATGAACCTGTTTCGGCTTTGGACGTATCGATTCAGTCGCAAATTATCAATCTATTAATGGATTTACAAGAATCCTTGCACTTATCTTATTTATTTATCACACATGACTTAAGTGTCGTAAAGCACATTAGTGACCGAATAGCTGTGATGTACCTTGGCCAGTTGATGGAATTAGCGCCAAAAAAAGAATTGTTTAACCGGCCGCTACATCCATATACACAGGCTTTATTAAGTGCGATACCGAAAACAGATCCTGATATCAAACGGGAACGGATCGAGTTAAAAGGCGAAATACCAAGTGCGGCAAATCTGCCGAAAGGCTGTCCTTTTCATACGCGCTGTTCATATGCGAAAGATATTTGCAGAGAAGAGAAGCCGCAGTATCAGGAAACAGCTCCAAATCATTTTGTCGCCTGTCATTTTGTCGCTGTTTAACGCAGTTTTATAAGGAAAATATTCTTTCTGAATGAGTACAGATGAAAAAATTTCACAGGCTCTGGAGCTATATGTTTGTGTGAAAGGAAGTGATCCCAGTTGTATAAATATATTTTTGGCCGGCTGTTAGGCATGATTCCTAATTTAATAATCATTACGATTCTGATTTTTACATTTGCAAAACTTGCCCCCGGGGATCCGTTTTCGGCACAATTGGACCCTGGTGTATCGCAAGAAGATGTCGAAAGACAACGTGCTATGTTCGGCGTTGATGATCCATTACATGAACAATATATTTCCTGGTTAACGCATGTCATAAAAGGAGATTTTGGCGTTAGTCTTAAATCAAAGCGTCCTGTAAGTGATCTAATTAACGAACGGATTGGGAATACGGTATTGCTTGCGGGTCTTTCATTTTTTATTACATTAATCATTGCAATTCCGCTTGGCATCATGTCAGCAAGGCGTCCTTACTCTTTGCTTGATTATGGCGGGACAACCTTCAGCTTTGCCGGCCTCTCCATTCCTAATTTTTATTTAGGACTATTACTGATCTTTATCTTTGCGTTACATTTTGGCTGGTTTCCTTCACAGGGAACCGTGACATCTTCAGAAAACTATAGCGGTTTTCGCTTCATTCTCGATAAGCTCCATCATGCAATATTACCGTCTATTGCTGTTGGAACAAGTGCTACAGCAATTTATTTCAGATATATGCGTTCTGAATTGCTGGAAGTGATGGGGAAAGACTTTATTCGTACTGCAAAAGCGAAAGGAGTTCCCGAGGGCAAATTACTGTACAAACATACATTACGGAATGCGATGATTCCTATTATCACACTAATGGGGTTTGAATTTGGCTCTTTAGTCAGCGGTGCGATTATTACGGAAAAAGTATTTTCCTGGCCCGGTATCGGTACATTATTTTTAGACTCCATATTGACACGTGATTATCCGACCATAATGGCAATTAGTTTTATTATTGCTGTTGCTATTTTAATAGGAAACCTGCTTGCAGACATCTTTTATTCGATTGTAGATCCGCGCATTCGTTACAATTAAGGAGGGAAAAAATGAGTACACTTGTCAATAAACCAAAGCACAGGTTTTCACGGAACAAGAAACAATCGGAGAAAGAAAGCGGGCCATGGCAAATTGCGGTAAAAAAGTTTTTTCATAATAAAATTGCTGTATTTGGTTTATGCGTCCTTATTCTGGTTACCCTTATTGCGTTATTTGCACCATTCATCGCAACGCATGACCCGACAAAAGCAGATTTATTTATGGCAAATAAAGCACCGGGTTCAGAACATCTTTTAGGTACTGACAGTTCGGGAAGAGATGCTTTTTCAAGATTAGTATTCGGTGCGCGGATATCGCTGATTATTGGCTTCTGTGCAATGCTATTCACCGTCATTATCGGTGTTATTTTAGGGGCTGTAGCAGGCTATTTTGGCGGCATCATCGATTCCCTTATTATGAGAATATGTGATATTATGCTAAATTTCCCGTTTATTCTATTTGTCCTTGTTGTCATATCCATTTTACGTGAAGTAAACATATCTACTTTTGTGGCAGTCATCGGATTCACTTCCTGGCCGCAAATTACGAGAATCATTCGTGCCAGTTTTTTGTCGCTGCGTGAACAGGAATTTATTATGAATGCGAAGTCCATTGGTGCTTCTTCAGGCAGAGTAATATTTAAACATTTACTGCCGAACGCAATGGCACCTATCATTGTAAATGCAACGATATTTATGGCAAACATGATTATTGCAGAATCCGCGCTAAGCTTTATTGGCTTCGGGATCCCGCAGCCGACACCAAGCTGGGGGAATATGATTTCTGATGCTCTATCCCTGCGGGTATTAAAATATGAATACTGGCTTTGGCTTCCGCCGGGTCTGATGATTTTCCTTACCGTATTAGCGATTAATTTCATCGGTGATGGACTAAGAGACGCTCTTGATCCGCACTTTAATAAAAGATAAGGGCTTTTAGAATAGAAGCGGCAGTAAATCAGTAAGTAATAAGGAGAAATCTACTTAAGGACATAAGCAATTTAACTAGTGTGTTGATCCCCAATGAGGGTTAATGCACTTTTTTGTTGAAACAGTTTATATTTCTATAATAGTCCAAAATTACAATTATGTGACTTTAACTTGTTAAGATTGCATGATACGGTTCCTTTGTCACGCAACCATACAGTTGCTTATACTTGACAAGCAACCGTAGAGTTGCTTATACTCGATATATGAATTGGGACAAAGATGCTATATTCAAAGCACTTGGCGACTCGACTCGGCGGCTTATATTAGACGAACTATCCGAACGCAACGAGCTGACGTTGTATGAACTTACGGCACGTCTCATTATGAAGCACGACCTTACCATTTCGCGACAGGCGATCGCTAAACATCTTTCTGTATTGGAAGATGCAGGGCTTGTAAAATCAAAACGAAAAGGGAAATATCGAGTACTTATGTTCAATAACGATCCACTTAAAAATTTGCTGAAAGGATGGATAGAGTAATTTTATCGCAGATTAAGGGGCAGTAATACCCCCACCTCAAAATGGAGGTAAGACCAATCATGTTAGGCGGGGGATAAACTGCCCCTAAAAGCCCGATTGCTGAGACAAGGTTTCTCTTAAGGCTTCAGCCTTTAGAGAAATCAGTCAGGCTATGCGTGATAAGGAGTTTCTTTGGGCTTTAGCCCTTAGAAACTTCAATCAGGCTCTGCGTGACTAACCATCAGTGGGGGACGTGTGCCGACTAAGATTTCAGGCGTCCTGTTGCAACGTCGGCACTAGTACGTCCTGTACGTCGAAAAACCCCCACTGATGGAAGTTTCACTTTAGAAAAAAACTTATGACGAATATATGGTATTTTGTTAGCAGAGCACCATATGTCGCAAATATCAAAGGAGGGAAAACATTATGAAAATCATTGTTACCAGTATATTCGTTCAAGATCAAGACAAGGCATTGGAATTTTATACAGAAACTCTGGGATTTGTAAAAAAGGAGGACGCTCCTGCTGGAGAATTTAGGTGGATAACGGTTGTTTCTCCTGATGAGCAAGACGGTACCGAGCTTTTGCTTGAACCGAATGACCATCCGGCCGCAAAGGAATATCAAAAGAAGTTATTTGCCGACGGCATCCCAGTAACAATGTTTGGTGTTGCAGATGTTCACAAAGAGTATCAACGATTAATGAAACACGGTGTGAAATTTACTATGGAGCCGACAGATATGGGCAAAGTCACAGTCGCTGTCTTCGACGATACATGCGGCAACCTTATTCAGATAGCGGAGTTTAATAACAATAAGCCAGAGAATCACTGAACGGGTAATGAGCATTGCTCATTCCATTAAAGGGCGCTTTAATGGGGTATCAAAAAAAGAGGCTGTCCCAAAAGTAATTTGAGAGAAAATCAGTCCCCACTTTTAGTAACAGAATAGCGTCAAATGAGATAATCTCTACCACTTTAATAGTGATAGAGGTCTTATTTTGGGATTAAAAAACTTGAACTCCTCCTTTTGGGTCAGCCTCTTTTTATCAAGTTATTAAAGATGCAGTTTTAGTCCTTCATGAGAAGTGATAAAACCCAACCGTTCATAGAATCGCAACGCATCTTTTCTAATTTTATTCGTCGTGAGCTGAACCATCTGACAGCCATGTTCTTCAGCGCGCCAGATTGCCCATTGAATCAGTTTGCTGCCGATGCCGTTTCCGCGCATCGATGACGCTGTCCGCACTCCTTCAATCGTCGCTCTCCAGCCGCCTTGGTTCGTAATATAAGGAGTAAAGGTGATCTGTAGAACACCAGCAATATCATTTTCAAGACAAGCAACCACCAATTCATTATTTGGGTCGGCAGTAATTGCATGAAACGCTTCAAGATAGCTTTCCGGGAGCGGTTCTTCATATCGTTCCCTTTTACTTCCTAATACATCGTCAGCAAGCATTTTTACAATTTGCCCGAGATCCTGTTCTGTTGCTAAACGAAAAGTAATTTCCTTATCCACTTAAGTTTCCTCCCCATTTGTCAGAAAAAATAAGTCTATTCCCATGAATTTATTTTCGCATCTCTTTCAATCCGACTGCAAATACGTCAAAACCGATTTTTTCAAAGTAGGCGACCTTTTTTCTTCACTGAATAATTCTAAAATATTCACCTTATGTGCATATTTATTTTAAATGATTCTCTACAATTTTCATAAAATTTTATATTAAAAGG